>JAOZUO010000048.1:0-41685 GCA_029938605.1 Deltaproteobacteria bacterium
ACCCGCTGAAAGACCCTGGCCAGCGCCGAGCCTCAGTACTTTGCGACCACCCTAATGGTAGCACTGGATGAGCTTGCACTTCCAATCTCAATATGATACATCCCTAGTAGTCATAATGACTACTAGGGATAGGCCCAACAAGGATGGATCACGTGAGCAAGACGCTGGACAATCAATCCCTCACGAAGGCCTTTGAGTCTCTCGAATTCCGACTCCGTGAAAACGGCGCACCGCAGATGGAGGTCGTCGTGTGCGGCGGCTCCGCGCTAATCGTTTTAGGGTTGGTGCCACGTACCACCAGGGATGTGGATGTGGTGGCTCTGATGCATGACGGGAAGCTGGTGAACCCCGCCCCGCTGCCCGAGCCGCTTACCCGCGCCGCTTACGAAGTGGCCGAGGATCTCGCTCTCGACCCGGATTGGCTCAACAACGGCCCGAGCAGCGGGGAGGGAGGGCTCTTTCAGATGGGGCTCCCAGAAGGCTTCGCCGCGTATCTGCTCAGGAACCTCGGCCATGACGATGTCGCTGATCAGCTATAGATCCACGTTCCTCGAACGCGTGCTGGATCTGCTGTGGCGGCAGTGGTCGAGCCTGGGTATCGCGGGCTCCGCGGACGACTGGCGCGGAGGCCTGATCGATCCCGAGGCACTTGTGCTAACCACCTGCTCGTTCGGGCGATACGACGCCAGACTGTTCGATGCGATGCTCGAGTGGACGGCGATCAACGGGCGCTACATCAACATCCAACGCTGCAAACGAATCCAAGCGAATCACGCGCTGGCGGAAGATGCGGTCTTCAGAGCGTTTGCGGCGACGGCTGAGACGTCGGCCTCCTCCGCTAAGTGGGCAAAGATCCATAAGACACCAAGCACGCCCAGGATTTCCCCATCTTCATCCCCATCCCCACAGCCGATGTTCATTCTGAAGGACGGCCATCCGATGCCGGTCGTGGGGAGCGCCGATCCGACGTTTGCCCAATTTGGACTCCTCCGAGATCGCTACGAACCACGCGGTGTTGCGCAGTCCTTCCGCCCCGACCTGCCTGCGAACCTGCTCCTGCGACTGCGCGCTATGTTCGGCGTGAACGCGCGGTGCGAGATCATCGCATATCTGCTGGTGAATCGGAGCGGCTCACCTCGCGAGATTTCACGCCGGACCCACTACTACCCAGCAACCATCGCGAACGCGCTCGCCGAGATGCGGGACTCGGGCTTCGTCATTTCCCGCTCGGTGGGACGCAGGCGCGTGCACCGACTCGTCTCCCAGACCTGGAACCCTCTGCTCTTGGGCACCGCCGATCCACGGTGGCTCGTCTGGCCGCCAATCTTCGAGGCCCTCGAAGCCATCTGGCGCCATCTCTGCAACGAGAAACTGGACCAAGAATCCACAATGGCACAGGCGTCCGCCCTGCGGCGCGTCCTTCTGGGATCGGTGATCGAGTGCTTGGAGGAGAATGTCCCTGAGCTGGTCTTCGGAGACCTCAAGGCATACCCGGGAGAAGAATTGACGCCCATCTTCCTCGACAAAATAGCCGCTCTTTTCAAAGTGCTGACAAGGGCTTCGTAGTCAGACGTTTCGCAAATCCCCCACTTGCCCTCAATCCCCCCCCCGGTTCGATCCCCTGGCAGAACGCATCCTGGCCTGGATCCTCGCGGAAAAGCGTCCATCGGAGTACCGGCCCCCGCGCCGCCGCCGGCCATAGTCGAGGCCAGCTCCTCCGCGCGGAACGGACTGCGGGGTCAAACGGTCCGGGCCCTCAGGGGATCGTGTCCTTTAGATCGTCACTTTTGGGCTTGGGGTCCGTGTTTTCAGTACCGATGTCATCGTTGGCCGCAGGGCTCGCCCCAGAGTCAGCCACTGGGCTCGCCCCAGAGTCAGGTACGGGGCTCGCCCCAGAGTCAGGTACGGGGCTCGCCCCAGAGTCAGGTACGGGGCTCGCAACGGGGCTCGCAACGGGGCTTGCAACTGGGCTTGCAACCGGGCTTGCAACTGGGCTTGCAACTGGGCTCGCAACTGGGCTTGCGATCTTGATTTCCGTGGTCGCCGTCTCGTCGCCCGCCTCTTCGGTGAGCTCCAATTCCTCGGTGAGGTCCACGGCCGTGGCTTCCATGCGCGCTTCCCCGAGGCTCGTCGTGGTGTCCCGGAGGCGATCGGCGAGCACCTGTACGAAGGACCACAGCAGCTTCACGCTCAGCCCGGTCTCCTGGCGGATGATGGCGTAGAAGTCTCGCCGGTGGATGCGGACCAGGGAGGATGGCTCCTCAGCGCTGACGCTGGCCGACCGGGCCGTGCGATCCACCAGGGCCATTTCGCCGAAATGCATGCCTGGGGTGAAGGAGGTGATATAGGCGTCGCCCTTGTGCAGCTTCACCCGACCTTTGAGCACCACGAAGAGGTGATCTCCGTCGGAGCCCTCCTCGATGACCATGCCACCTTTGGGGTAGGTCTGCACCTCGGTGATACCGACGATGCGGACGAGCTCCTTGTAGGTGCAGTACTTGAACAGGGGGATCTGCTGGAGCACCTCGATGGTGAGGTTGAAATCCGCCGCCTTCTCCTCCTGCGCGGCCTCGGCGTCCTCGGAGACCCGCACCACCACTGAGGTGATGTTGTCGTGACCGCCGCCGTCGTTGGCCACCTGGATCAGTCGTTGCACCACGATCTCGAGGTCTTCAGCCTCGAAGGTCGTGTTGATGATTTTGTCGTCGATGTAGGCGGACTGGCCGTCGGAGCACAGCAGGAACTGGTCCCCGGGCAGCACGTCGAAGTCCAGGGTATCTCCCTCCACTGAGGGGTACACGCCCACGGCCCGGGTTACGGCGTTTTTGTACTCGGCGTAGGGGCTACCCTCCACCTGATCCCGCTTGAGCTTGCCTCTTCGTACCAGCTCATTGACCAGGGAGTGGTCCTCGGTGAGCTGGTGGATCATTTTGTCCCGGATGAGGTAGATCCGACTGTCTCCCACGTGTCCGATGAACCCGCGGTCGCCGATGATCATCAGCATGGAGCAGGTGGTGCCCATGCCGCGCTTTGCGCTGTCGGCCTGGGCGGCCTCATAGATGCGGTCGCAGGCCGTCTGGATGGCGTGCTCCAACATCTGAAGCACCTCGTAGCGCTCCACCTGCTCCGAATCGGAACGGTAGCCCTGCAGGAGATCGCTGTTCTGCTCGACGGCCTCTTGGATGACCTGTACGGCGATGGCGCTTGCTACCTCGCCGGCCGCGTGTCCGCCCATGCCGTCACACACGGCGAAGAGGTCGACATCCATGTCGACCAGGAAGGCGTCCTCGTTGTGATCCCGTTTCTTCCCGACGTCAGTCAGTGCGGCATATGCGATTTCCATGGACGGGCTCCCAGACGGACAAACGACTCAGGCTGCGGCCGACTGGCCGACGGTTGAATGAGCCGAAAATATGTGCAATGAAAGAGGTATCATGGCACCCCAAACAAGTCAATCTACCCCCCCTCTACCGCAACATCGTGGCCGTGAGAGCCGCGCGAATTCTCCAATCATTTTAGGAAGGGAATTGGGTCTGGCCGTGTTGGCGGTGGGCCTGATGGTAGGCGCCCCCTGGGCCCGGGCGCAGCTCCCGCCGGATCCCTCCGACACCCCTCCCATGGACGGGTCCGCCGTGCGGCCAACACCGACCCCGCGCACCCTTCCACCTCCCCCTCCTGACCGCCGACGGACTCGGGCCGGGACCAACGACGGGTCTGGACCCGCTATTCCCCCTCCGCCGCCTCCTCCGGAGGGAGCGCCTCCGCTGGAGGGAGCGCCTCCGCCGGCCGCCGCCGGTCCGGCTCTGCCCGCACCGTTCCTTACCGTGGACAAGATTTTCGCCACCCGCGGCGTGGTGGAGCTCGGCGGATCCCTCGACTTCTCCGTCCAGCGCGATTTCATCAACGACGCCACCTGGCTGAACCTGGGCCTGGACGCCTACGTGGGATACTTCGTCGTCAAGTACTTCACCCTCGGGATGTATCTGTCCGTACGATACAGCCAGTACATCTCTTCAGAGTTCACGAGCTGGAGCGTCGCACCGGGGGTTTTGGTGGCTCCGGGAATCGCGGTGCGTTTGAGGAGCCGCGTGTTCTTCTATGGAGATTTTCTGATCGGGCTGTTTGGCCGAAAGTCCGAGCACAGCGAATACAACCGCGACACGGATCTCTATGGCGCTTTGGGGGCTGAGGCCGGAGTCAAGGTGCGGATGACCAGGCGCCTCCTTTTGAGGTTGGGCATACGTCTCACCTACGACGTTGGCAAGCGGGACTCAGATCTGGGCACCGGCACCATCGAATCCGACATCAGCCAGTTCACTTTCCTGTTCCGAGTCGGGCTCAGCGGATTTCTGTAGGAATCTACCGTCCAAGCACGCGGGACAGGAGTCCGCCCTGGAGCTCCTTTTTCAGGGTCGCGGCGAAGACGTACTGATTCCAGAGGCGGCCCGGGCGACGTCCATTGATGAACACCACCGGACCTTTCGTCACGCCGACCTTCCGGGCCATCTGCATGTCCTTCAGCACGCGCTGGGACATCTTCGGGCTGCGGGCGTCCTTCTTGAAACGCGGTACGTCGAGGCCGGCGAGCTTGGCGTAGTTGGCCAGCCGTGAGGGGTACAGCCGCCACCGGTTCTGGAACAGGATCTTCGCCATCTGCCAGAACCGGCCCTGGGCGTGGGCCGCGTAGGCCGCCCGGGCGGCCCCCAGGGCGTAGCTGTAGTATCGTCGTGGCATGGCCTTGAAGACCAGGCGCATGCGCTTTTTGTACTGCTTCTGGATGCCGATGAGGTAGTTCCAGGCCGACCAGCACGTGTAGTCCGAGAAGTCCAGGAAGGCCACCACGGTCACCCAGGCGCCCTTGGGTCCCAGGGTGGGCGAATGGGTCACCGGAATATTGTGGCGCTTGGCGTACTTGCGGGTGGTGGGGCGCCGATGGCGGGACCCGGAGCGGCGCCAGGGTCGGTAGCGCTTTTTGGCAGCCTCGAGCATCTTCTCCCGCACCTGGCCCGCGCCGAGTCCGGCGCGGCTGTGACCCTGGGCAATCTTGAGGTTTCGTTTGATCACCGCCTCCAGGTAGTACCAACGGGTGTAGCGGCTGATGTACATGAGCTCCTGGCCCACCATGAGCACTACCGAGGAGTTGTAGGAGGGCACGCCGAAGCGCATGGACAGCTTCCGCTCGGCGGCGATGGCCTTGGTGTGGCGACCAGAGCTAATGGCCAGGTTGAGTTGCGCCAGGTTCATTCCCTGGCTCCGGGCCGTGCGTTTCACAACGGCCTTGCTCATCGAGTAGAGGTTCGGGTGCTTCAAGAGCGCATCGTGGAACTTCCAGAAGAGCCGGTCTCCTCCCTGGACGAAGGCCTCCCGGGCGGCCGCCGCGGCGTAGCGCTCGGCCTTGTAGTAGCTTCCATCCCGGTACTTGTTCATGAATTGCAGCCGGACCTTGCCCCGGTAGCGGGTCAGCATCTGGCGCAGGACCTTCTGGACCTGTTGGCTGGCGGGGTTTTTGAATCCCGCCCAGTAGATGACGTTGAGCGTCGCCGAGGCCGAGCCCCGGATCGGATATTGACTGGTGGGGGTGTGGACCACCGCGGAGGTGCGCCCGGTCTTCACGCCGCCCGCCCGGGCAAAAGGAACGGCGAACCCCGCGCACAGCACGGTGATCGCCAGACCGAACAGGACTCTACAGCTCGGTTGTTTCATCACGCGTGTATTATAAGGGATCCCTTCAATGAGGCCACCACTATGTGGTGTTGTCATCCGAGCCATGAATGCATAGTATCGGTATGAATTGGGCCATGGCGCCCGGTTGGAGCGAAACCCATTGCCTACGCCTCCCAGGCTACCGAAGTATCTCGGTGACTACGCGCTGCTGCGCCCCTTGCGAAAGGGGCATGATCACCTGCGTTATGCGGTGCGTAGGGAGCTGCAGTCTCACCCGCGGCTGTACGTGGTCAAGCTATTTGACGCCGTGCCCGCCGGTACGCCCGAGAACCTGCGTGAGCACTACGTACCACGGATCACCCGGGGGCTGAGTCACCGCAACCTGTTGGAGTCCTACGAGGCCGGCGAGGTCACCGGGCGCAACTATCTGGTGATGGAGTACGTGCTTAGCGTGGATCTGGAGCACGTGCTCGACTACTGCCGGCAGACCGAGCAGCCGGTTCCCCTGGAAGTGGCGCTGTATGCGGGCCGCGAGATCTGTCGCGGGCTGGCTTTTTTGCACGGCTTTGGCGCCGACAAGATGCTGCACGGTCGAGTGGCGCCCTCCCACACCCTTTTAGCGTATTCCGGCCAACTCAAGCTGGCCCATGTGCACCGGCTACTCAAGGTGGGGGCCTCCACGGAGATCTCGCACTCCACCGCCCGGGTGGACGCCTACCAGTCGCCGGAGCTGTTGGAGGGGCGGCCCGTGGACCAGCGGGCGGACGTTTTCGCTGTGGGGGCGATCCTGTGGGAGGCCCTGTCTGGGCAGAAGTTCGAGCTGCCCGAGATCGGCGGCTCCCAGGTGCGCGAGATCGCCACCTTGGGTGACAAGACGCTGTCGGACTTCAACCCCGAAGTGCCGGAGGAGGTGGCGGAGGTCATCGCCCGGGCGTTGAAGGTTCTGCCCGAGGATCGGCACCGCACGGCAGTGGACCTGGGACGTCGGCTGGACGGACTGCTGGAGCGCAACTGCGAAGGCGCCGGGGGCCGCTCCACCTCCGACTGGCTGGTCAGCCTCTTTAGGGACGAGTTTCGGGAGCGACGGCACGTACAGCAGCAGCTCCTGGCCGAGAAGCGCGCCGAGACCACCTCGCATCCCCTCGTTGAGTCCGGGGATACCAGCCAATTCGATTCGGGCGAGCTCATCGGTCACACCCTGGATCAACGCTACAAGATCAAGCGCCTCATCGGCGAGGGCGGCATGGGCCGCGTTTACGAGGCGGAGCATGCCCAGCTCGGCAAGCGCCTCGCCGTCAAGGTCCTGCACCCGCTGTACTCCACCGAAGAGGAGGTGGTGGAGCGGTTCCGTCGGGAGGCCCGGGCGGCCAGCTCCATCGGTCACCCCAACATCGTGAACGTCACCGACTCGGGCACCACGCCCGACGGCCGGGCCTACTTCGTGATGGAGTTGCTAGACGGCATGGAGCTCGCCGACGTGATCACCCAGGAGGGCCCCCTGGACTACGAGCGCTCGGTGGACATCGCCATGCAGGTGTGTGAGGCCCTCGGTGCCGCGCACCAGGTGGGCATCATCCACCGGGACATGAAGCCGGAGAACGTGTTTTTGACCACTGTGGGTGGACGCACGGACGTGGTGAAGATCCTGGACTTCGGCATCGCCAAGAGCGCACGCCTCGAGCGCGTTCGGGGCGGACAACTGACCGAGCCCGGGTTGGCGGTGGGCACGCCCGAGTACATGGCGCCGGAGCAGGCCGCGGGCAAGCCACCGGATCCGCGGTTCGACATCTACGCCGTGGGCGGTATCCTGTACGCAATACTCACCGGCCGGCCGCCCCACCGTGGCGCCAACGTGCTGGAGATCCTGACCCGTAAGGCCACGCGCAATCCCACCCCGCCGCGCAGCTACCGGCCGGACATCCCGGTGGAGCTGGAGCGGGCCATCGTGAGCTCCCTGTCCCGCAACCCGGAGCGGCGTCCGCAGACCATGGAGGAGTTCGAGTACGAGCTCCGAAAGAGCCTCCAGGGGCGGCCCAACGCCGTGGCGCACATTCTGGGCATCTCCGACGCCATCGGCGGCTTCGGGGAGCGGTCCCAATCCTCGGGTCAGCACACCGTGGTGGACACCGATATGGTGACCAGCAACGAGCTGCCCGTCACGGGCGGGCTGCACGACGGGCTGGGCGTGTCCAAGGACTCCGGCCCGTCGCGCCAGGAGCAATTCACGCCTGGGGGAGAGTACTCCCTTACCGGCGTGGACGGTTCGGACGACGAGGTGCTTTCCAGGAAGCGACCCCACGAGAAACCCAGCCCGAGGTCGGCCCCCGAGGACGCGCCCATCGACCTGATGGGTCCCTCTCCGAGTGACGCTGTTCACTCCTTCCTGAAGCCGGATCCAGATGCTGCGGTGACCGAGGTTTTCGGGTTTCCGGCGTCGGATGTCGGGCTCCCCGGATCCGGTTTTGAGGGTGGACCTGAGCCGGAAGCCCCACCCAAGGCTAAGCTCTCCACCGCCGGCCGGCAGATCCTTTTGGCGCTCGTGGGGAGCGTCATCGCCGTGGTGGCCCTCACCTGGGCGCTGTGGCCCGGCCCCTCCGAGGTGTCTGGGCGGCGAGTTGGCCCCGATACCGACTCCGGCTCCGGCCCTCAGGCGGAGGTGGTGGATGATCCGGACTCCGGGGTGCGCTCGGGCCGGGAGATCCCGCTCATAGGTTTGAGCTCGGCGGTGGATGCTGGGGCCATTAGCCCCGCGGTCCAAGCGCGTCGTCACCACCGGAAAGTGGCGCGTTGGGTGGCCTTCGCCTGGCGGGCGTCGAGGGATCGGCGGTACCTGGTCCCGGCCCTAGACAACGTGAAGTACGGCATCGAGCAGATCGTCGGACTCGACAGCAAGAACGAGCAGATCGAGAAGCTGCGCAGCCATACCGTGAACAAGCTCATTATTCGCGCGCGACAACGGCGAAGACGGGGCAAGCTCGATAAGGCGGAGCGTGCGTTGCGCGGTGTGCTTGACCTCTCGCCGGACAGCAAAAGGGGTCAGCGGGCCCTGGCGAAGGTGCTCATCGGCAAGGGCCGTCGGGCCCTCAAGGCCGACGACATCCCCAAGGCGGAGGGTCTGGCAAAGGAGGCCCTGACGCTAGATACCCAGGGGTTGGCGCCCCGGTTTTTTGCCATCGATATCCTGATCGCCGGAGACAATTTCAAGGACGCCGAGGCTGGCTACCGGGCTATTCTCAAGGACAAAAGGCGCAACCGCCAGGCCAGGCGGGGCCTCCGCGCGCTCCGGAAATTGAAGAAGCGAAAATCCAAAGGGCGTCGACGGCGGCGGTGATTTCGCCCCTCTGTGCCAGAGATGTTCTAAAAGGAGTTGACACCGAAGGCCACCGGCACTAAAAAGCAAATCGCTGTTCTGCGAGGATGGCGAAACTGGTAGACGCGCTAGGTTGAGGGCCTAGTGGGGGTTAACCTCATGGGGGTTCGAGTCCCCCTCCTCGCATCTTTCCGGCGGCCCCGGGCCGTACTCAATGACATGTCAGATGAACTGCTGCCTCCGTCGTCGGCTCCCCAGGGGTCGAACCGTGGGCCCGGGCCCGACCAGGCCCCTCCACCGGAGGCCGACCCGCCGCCGGAGACCGACCCGCCGCCGGAGACCGACCCGCCGAGCACAGATCTGCGAGCCCTGATTACAAGCTCCGTAGTGCTCTATGGCGGGTTGCTGGTGGTGGCCGTGATCTGGGGCGTCATCGACGGTGGCAGGAATGTCTACTTCCTGCCCGGGCAAAAGAGTGTGGCGCTGGGCCTCCTCGGGGGCGGTGTGGGGCTGGCCATGGGGCTTGCCGTGGTGGGGCTGTCGCGCCTGACCGTGGTCTGGTTCGCCTGGGCTCGGGCCCTGCACCGTGAGTTCCATGGGGTGCTTCGAGGCCTGACCACTTCCCAGGCGCTGGTGCTGGCCGTGGTGTCGGCAGTGGGGGAGGAGGCCCTGTTCCGGGGTGCGGCCCTGCCCACCGTGGGCCTGTGGTGGAGCTCTTTGCTTTTTGGCGTCGCCCACGTGCCTGTGCGTCGTGGGCTGTGGCCTTGGCCCATCATGGCCTTCGTCATGGGGCTGGCCTTCGGCTGGATGTATCTTCGCTTCGGGGATCTCTCGGGTCCCATTGTGGCCCACGCCACCATCAACTTCCTGAATATGCGTCACCTGGCCAAGAACCCCTGCTGACCTTTTGTGCCCACCGGGCGTAAGTGCCGACGTGTGTGATCAGTTTTCATGCGATTGCCTGTGGCGCTCCGGTGCAGAGCTCTGCGAGGGGTCGTCGTGCTCAAACAGACGTGCGTTCACTTCGTTCACTCCCGTAACTGCGCTCGCCGATCCCCTCGCAGAGCCCTACACCTCCGCATTTTCGCCCGTGCCATCCGATTGCGCCATAAGAAATGGCCGGCTGTACACAAGAGAGCGAAGCGAAAACTTGCCCGGCCAAAATGCCGATCCTAGGATAGGTCATGGTCTATCGGTCTTGTCTTGGACATGGTCTGCTTAATGGTCTGCTTATTTGTGGTGTGCTTGCCGCCGGTGGGTTGGTGACGCCGCGCCCTGCGCGGGCCGGAGGGGCAGATGAGGTCCGGGCCCTGTACGCCAACCGCGTCGGCTTCGATCGCCGCGGAGTACCGCTGATCTCCATCCGGATCATGGAGGGGCAGACGAGTGTCACCGTCTCGTCCAAGGGGGGCGTGCGCCTGCAGCCCTTCGGCACCCCCTCCACCCGAATCTCTGGAGCCTCTAGCTGGACCGTCACCCTGCGGGGCGGTCAGGCCGCCCGGGTGCGGCACTGGGTGGTGCTCGAGCGACTCCACGGCGCCGCCAGCCGCCAGCGTCGCGAAAAAGTGCGTCGGCGTTGGAGGTTGCGGGGTCTCAAAGTGCGGACCCTGGAGGTGGGCGCCCTGTTCGCGGTGGGCGGCCGAGTGGTGGACAACCGCAGCACCCTGGTGGTGACGAGGCCGGATCCCAACCCCACCGTGGCGCGGCTCAACAGCCGTAACCTGGCTCGGAAGCTCAAGATCCGCACCACGATCCATCGCGAGCTCCTGCGGCGACCCCGGGGAACGCTCGTGGCCCGGCCCCGGGGAACCCGGCTCGTGTTGTCGAATCCATCGGTGGTCTGGTTCGCGCCAGCCAAGACCACACCGCTTACAGTGAAGCGGGTGGAGTACGGGCGGGGCTATCGCTGGCATGGCTGGAAGGACCGTCGGTACCTCGGCCGTATCTACGTGGCGGTGGATCGGCGGGGCAAGCTCGCGGTGGTCAACGAGGTGCCGGCCGATCATCTGCTCTTTGGCCTGGTGCCGGCGGAGATCTTCACCTCGGCCCCGGCCGAGGCGCTCAAGGCCCAGTCCGTGGCGGCCCGGGGCCAGCTTCTGGCCAAGATAGGCACGCGCCACACCATCGACCCCTATCTCATCTGCAGCGCCCAGCACTGCCAGGTGTACAGCGGCGTGGGCAGTGAGCACCCCCGGACGACCCGGGCGGTGCGGGCCACCCGGGGACAGATCCTGATCGACGCCAAGGGGCGGCTGGCGGACACGGTCTACAGCGCTAGCTGTGGTGGGTTCAGCGAGAGTAATGAGCACGTGTGGAACACGCCGATGAACCCGAACCTGCGGGGGCGTCTGGACGCGTCGGCGGCCACGGCAAAGCGGCTCGGCCGCTTCGTCAAAGGCATCACCGACCGCAACATTGGCGCCTGGCTTCGGGCGCGGCCCCGTTGCTGGTGCAGTCGCACGGCCTTCGGAGCCAAGGGCAAGTTCCGATGGCGTCGGCGGTTTACGCAGGTCGCCCTGGACCGCCTGGTCCGCAAGAAGTACCGCGTGGGCCGGGTGCGAGGGATGAAGGTGCTGGCTCGTGGGCGATCTGGCCGGGCCATCCGCTTACGCATTACCGGCACCCGCGGCCAGGCGGTGGTTCACGGCGAGCTCACCATCCGTCGGCTGCTGGGCAACCTGAAAAGCAGCATGTTCCGGGTACGGCGGGTGGTTCGTGCCGACGGCGGGTCGGGCTTCCTCTTTGTGGGCGGCGGGTGGGGGCACGGCGTGGGCATGTGCCAGACCGGCGCCATCGGCATGGCCCAGGCCAAACGCAACGTGCGGCAAATCCTCAAACACTACTACCGCAAGACTCGCCTCCTGAAGCTCTATTGAATCGAGTACTTATTTTGCGGCGGGCCCTTATGTTAGCATCTGACGTATCATGCGATCATCTCGTTCCATAATCCTGTCGGTGCTGGTGCTGCTTTCGGGCCTTGGGGCGTGCGGCTCAGACACCGACACCAGGGCCATCGAGTACTGTATCCCCCTGGAGTCGGGGTTGGAGCTCCCTGTGGCGCGGGTGCTTCTGGAGTATGAGCTCTTCTCCTCCGAGAATCGCCCCACAGTCGCGGACACCAACCGCTTCTTGGTCGCCAGCGAGAGCCCCATCACCGTGGTCCACGGCAGCGAGATGGAGATTGGTGAAGTGGAGCTCGCCCAGACGTCCCTGGCGGTGCTGGACGCCGATTCGGAGGAGGTGGTGGGACGCGCGATCTTCTGGGACGTGTCCGCGCTGCGGATGGTCTTGCCCCCCCTGGGGCCTGGTGGGGAGTCAGTGCGTTACGACGGCATTCTTGGCGGAGACCTGCTGCGCAAGCACTCGGTGCGGCTCGTCTACCATGGGGACACCACCTGCTCGCTGCCCTGGATGGACGTCGGCTATGCCCCGCCGAGCATCAAGTTCTCCAGCGCACTTCCGGACTCTGACGGGGAGCTGGGGAATGACGGTTACGCAGTCCTCGACTACAAGCTGGCGGGGGGCGGCACAGCCATGGTGGACGATCGGGAGCTGCAGTTTGGGGCCACCCGCGTGGCCGTGGGCGTATGTGTGGAGCCGGACCCCTACTGGCCCGACGACGACTCCGCCATGACGGTGGACTGCACGGACCTGGAGGCGCACCTGGAGGTGCTTGTTCCTGTAACCGGGGTGGACGCCTTTGGGCTCATTGCCACCGGCACCCAGCCGCTGGTGATCACCGAGAGCTTCTACGAGAGCCTCTCGGGCCAGATGGGGCCGGGTTGGCCCGCGAGCGGGGAGATCGCTACCACCATCGACCTGCCCGAGGGCACCGTGGACGCTGTGCGCGTGGACCTGAGCCGAATCGCCCTGGTGGGAGATCGCTACAACAACCGGGGGCCCTGCGCCGAGCTGGCCTTACGGCGGCGCATTGACCTGGCCCTGCGCTTCTGTCCCACCCGGGTGCCATCGGATGTGGCCAAGCGCGGCGCGTCGGTGCTGGAGGTGGACACCCAGAGGACCACAGGAGCGGACCAGGTTTCCCTGCCGACCTACCGCATCGCCGACTCCACCATGATGATGTCCGGTCTTCAGGCGGAAGTGTCCACCCAGATCCCAGGTATCGACTTGCTCGTGGGGGCGGCCCTGCTCCGCCACTTCGAGCTGTGGATTGACTACCCGGCCTCCCGTGTCGTGATGCGGTGTATGAACTGGGTGGATCCGGTGTCCACGGCGGACGCCACCGAGGACGCCCTGGGGCGACCTGTGCTGCCCTGCATTCACGCTACTGCCGGGGAGACCTGCTGCGCTGGTGAGGCGGGGCGGGAATGTCGTTGCGAGGGTTCGCCCTGTTGTCAGTACTACCGGTGGTCCGCACCGTAGGCCCAATAGGTCATAGCTCCACCAGCCCGGCGGCGGTGGCTTTGAGCACGGCCTCCACCCGGCCCGACACGTTCAGCTTGCGATAGATGGACTCCAGGTGTCCCTTCACGCGGCGACGGGTAGTGCCCAGGGTGTGACCCACTTCGGGGTTGGTGAGCCCACGGGCCACGAGGTTCAGCACGGTCACCTCGTCGTCGCTCAGGCCGAGCGCATCGGGATCAGGTCCCCCCTTGCTGGCCTCGAACAGGTTCCAGAAGCGCCGCGCCAGCCTCGGCTCGATGATCGAGCCTCCGGCCGCCACCTCCCGCAGCGAGGCCAGGAGCTTGTCGGCGTCCACACCCTTGACCAGGTACCCCGCAGCCCCCCGCCGCATGGCCTCGAATACCTTGTCGGCGTCGGCGAAGGTGGTGAGGATGAGCACCTCGGGCCCCTGGGGTGGGCCGGGGAGACGGCTGAGCAGCTCCAGACCGTCCATGCCCGGTAGCTCCAGGTCCAGCAGCAGCACGTCCACGTCTCCGGAGCCGAGGTGCGACTCGGCCTCCTCGGCGCTCGCCGCTTCGCCTACCCTGTGGAAAGACTGATCCCGGTCCACCAGCCGGCACAGATGGGCGCGGAGACGGTGATCGTCCTCGCAGACGAAGATCCGGATCGGATCGCTCATCTTCGTTGGAGCTTTTTGAGAAGCGGTGTCAGCCACGTGGGCGGCTTCACCGGCCCGGCTTGACGCAGCAACTCCCTGGAGCGACTGGACTCCTTGGGATAACGACTGAGCAGCTTGCCGAGGATGAAGCGGGTCAAGGAGTGTTTGCGGTCCACCTTGGACAGGATCTGCTCGAGCCAGAACCGCCCCTCCTCGGGTCGTCCCGAGAGGACCTCCTGGACGCATACCTTTAGCAGCTGGGTGATGGTTGCCTGCGCCTGGGATTTCGTTTTTGGCGAGGCCTGGTGTAGTCGAGCCATCATGAGCAGTGCGTCGGAGTTTTCGGAATCGGCCTGTAGGACGTCCTCCAACTGTTTTTTGGCGTCGGCGGTGCGTCCTGTGGCCAGATGGACCTTGGCCAGGGCGACCGCTGCCTGGTAGAGGTGGCCGTTGAGACGCAACGCCTCGGTGAAGGCCACGCTGGCACCCTTGAGATCCCGACCCCTGCCCTTGCCAAACAGCGATTGGCCCAGGGCAAACTGGAGGCGGGATCGTACCCGGAAGGGACATGAGTCATGGCGCTTGGCGATCTTGGTGGCCTTGCGGAACAATGCCGCGGCCGGCTTTCTTTTCTTGGCCCCCAGCAGGAGCCAGCCCAGGGAGCGTAAGGACTGAAGGCTTTCCGGCTGGAGCTCAAGGGCCGCCCGGAATGCTTTCATTGCCCCGTTATTGTTATTTTGAGAGTGGAGGGCCTTGCCCAGGGCGAAGTGGTACTCCGCTCGCTTACTCACCGCGGGGTGCTTCTTGGCCAGCGCTTTTAGCAGTGCCTCGGCCTGCTTGCCGTGCTCCGGGGTCTGCTGCCCGCTGAGCAGGGCCAGACTCCTCAGAACCCCAATGCGGCCGGCATCGGCGCCCAGCTGTTGGGCCATGGCCAGGAAGATCAGCGAGGAGTCGATGGACTCCGGCCGCTCCATGGCCACATATACGGAGGCCCGGGTGATCAGGTCGTCGGCCCGGATGATCGCGGAGGGACAGAGGGTAGAGCGGTCCAGTCTGGACAGCCGGGACGACCAGCGTGCCGTGTGGGCAATGCGTTGGAGGATCCCCGCCGGCATCTTGGCCCGGTACCCGGCAAAGCAGAGCGTGGTGGTGTCGGACAAGGCCTCGGAGACGTATCCTGTGCGCAGGCGAAGTTGCGCCCGTGTGCGCAGAGCGGGATAGTAGGCCGGTGCGCGCTCCATGGCCGCCTCCACCTGGTTGCGTCCATCGGCCAACTTGTTGTCCTGGATCAGGAGCTGGGCGTACTGGACCCCGGCCATGGCCGCGTCTCGGTGGTTCGTTACGGCCCCGGAGAGCAGCTTTCGGGCCTGGGCGGCGTTCGGGGTGAGCAGCGCCAGCGCGTATCGGGCTCCGGGTGCCGTGGGCCCCTTGAGGAGCTTGCGCAGGGACGCGCGGGCCGCTTCGGCATCCTTGGGGCTTTTGCCCAGCGCTCTGAGGCCCTGGGCCAGGAACGTATAGATCTTCGCGGCGGTCGCGTCGGCGGGCTCGGGTTTGAGCTTTTTTAGGACGGCCAGGACCTTAAGCGCCTTGTCGTAGCGTCCGGCGGCCAGTTGGCCCCGGGCCAGCACCAGCAGGACCCGTCGCGCGGCGGGCCCGGAGGTGCCGATCTTCCGGAGCAGGGCGCGGGCGTCGGCGATCAACGGTGTCGGGAGCCCCTGGTTCAGCTTCACCTCGAGACGGAAGGCTTGCACGATGGGGTCATCGGCGCTGCGCAGGGAGGCCAGACCGTGTTTGAGTGGGCGGCGGGAGTGATCCACCTCACCGAGCAGCAGACAAAGCCGAATGTACCACGACAGCCACCGCGCTTCGGGAATCAACGATTGGCTGGCGTGGTCGAGGGCCTTGGAAGACCGGTCGAGCTTTCCTTCCGCCCAAAGGAGCCAGGCCCGGGCGAGGCGGTACCAGGAGCGGATCAGTCGCGGTGTGGTTTTCTCCGGCGCAAGCTTCTGGAGTTCGGATGCCACCAGGGTCAGCTCCCGGTTGCGCACCAGGCGGGCCTGGATCATGCCCAGCCGGGCGCGCAGGGAGGTCGGGTTCACACCCAGCACGCGGTTAAACCGCTCCTGAGCTTCTACCACCCGGCCTTGCTCCAGCAGGACTTCGGCCAGGGCCAATTGGGCCGGCACATGGTCCTTGTCCCGGGCCACGGTGTCGGCGAGATCCTTCTCGGCGAGGTGGGCTTTGCCGTTGGCCAGATGCGCCAGGCCACGCACGTACCGTAGGCCCAGGGCTTTCGGATACTTCTTGATGCCCTGGTCGAGCAGCCGGACCGTGTGGTCCCGGACTCCCTTGGAGCCCTTGCGCGGTTTGATGCCCGTGAGCAACTGCTGGATGGCCTGGGCTTCGAGCACGGCTTCTTTTCCCCAGGAGGCTGACCGGAAGGCGAGCCCGAGCTTCACCTGCAGCCTGCGCAGCGCGCTGGGCGGGTGGCGCTTGAGCTTGCGGTGGATCTTCTCCACGGCAAAGATGGCCGCCGGCACACGCTTGATCTTGATCATATATTCCAGCGCCATGCGCGCCTCGATTTTGGCGAGGTAGGCGTGGAGGTCGGGGTTGTGGGGGTCTTTCGAAAGGGCGGCCTTGATCGTCGCCCTGGCCGCGCGATAGCGAGACAAAGAGCCTGTACGGAGCGCCTTTCGGGAGGTCTCCACGGCCGTTTTTACCGCATGGGCTCTACGACTCATACGCCAGAAGGTGATGCCCGCCGCCACCAGGAGCAGCGCCAGGAGCGTGATCCACGCGGTGCGCCCGGCGAGCCCCGCCGCCGGCTTGCCCGCGTTGGGATCCACGTCTACCGGGCCGAGCTCCAGCCCTGCGTCACCGTCCATGACATTGATGATTGCGCCCTTGCCACCGATGAGCGGCCCAAAGCTCGCCTTCTCCTCGGACCCTTCGACCGGGGCCGCCTCCGCGGTGGGCTGGCCGATGAGCTTTTTTACGGAGATGGGGCCCGTGGGCTTGATGTTGATCTCGCCGGTCATACCCCCGAGGGTGGACCACAGGCGCGCGACGCCGGGGTTCTCCTTGCCCAGGATCTTGGTGGCGTGCTGCAGCATCGCCTTGGCGCGGCCTGGGTCGGCCTTTTGGAGCAGCACATCCGAGAGGATCAGCATCGCCTCGGCGTCGTTTCGATCCTCCTTGATGATCTCCAGCAGCAGCGTCTGGGCCTCCTGCAGACGCCCCGTTTGGGCCAGAGCGCGTCCCCTGGCGCGACGCCCCGCCGCGTCGTCGGGGTGGAGTTCGAGTCCGTGGCGGCAGACCTCAAGGGCATTCTCTCCCCTATTGATATCGCAGAGTCGCTGGGCCAGCTCGGCATAGAGTGGGGACTGGGGATCTTGCTTCAGCACCTGTTCGAGGGCTTCTATGGACAGGGAGGGGGAACTCGGTTCGTCGGGTGTCATGGTGCACGTCGATGGAATATTTTGGGCAACCTATTTCGGAGTTTACTGGACGAGCCACTTGGAATCAACGAACCTTGCGTCGCTTCTCGGAATACGTCACCATGGCCGCACGTTGATCCCCACAGGCGCGGATCGTAGGGGTTGTGCTACCATTAGTATCGAAGTACCGAAGTACCGAAAGTACCGAAGAGCGAGCATCATGAAGAGTCCTGGAAACGAACTGTGGGTGCTGATTCAGAAGATCTCCTGGATCACCGTAGGAGTGGTGGGTTTCGGTGTCTTTGTGGGGGCGGTCCTGTTGGCCATCGACGCACCTCCGGGGGATCCGCCGGAGGCGGTGGCGAGCAAGTCCATCCGGTCCAAGCGTAGCGCGAGGAAGTCGCGTTATGTCAAGCCCATGCGTGCTTCGTCCAAGCTGCCCAAGGTGCCGGCGGTCAAGGGGACTCGGCCGCCCACAACGTCCGGTGAGGACGACAAGGTGCGCGGGAGGCGGCCGGATCTGCTGCGCGGAAAAATGAAAGGCATCCACAAGCTCAAGACTGCCGGTCGGGGCATGCGCCCGGCCCTGGCGGCTCGCAACCGGGCGGGGCGCCTGAGCAAGGACGAGCTCCAGACCCGACGGGAGGAGCGTCGCAAACGGCAGGTGGAGCGGCTCGGCAAGCGGATCCAGACCCTGGAGGACCGCATTGAGAACTACAAGCAGGACGGCACACGCACCGAGGCCCAGATCAGTCGCATGGAGCGGAGCCTGGAGCGTATGCGAAAACGGCTCAAGCGGATGCAAGATCAACAGGACCGCTGAGCGGCCTCTACGCCCGCAGTGAATGGAATCTCCGTAGAACTTCTGACCCCCTCGCTCGTTTGAAGCGGATGTCGGCGAAAATACGTCGCGGGAGGTTTGACATGCGGAAACTTTTCATCGCGCTTGCGTTCCTGGCAACGCTGGGGATGGCCGCCGCGCCGGTGGCCCACGCACAGACGAAGGACTACAAAAAGAAAAAGGCCTTCTTCTTCCCGGGCGACACCATCATGGGCGTGCTCCTCAAGCCGGGTGGCGGGTTCATCTCCGCGGCCAAGCAACCCGTGCACAGCTCCCTCATCGAGTACCGGCTGCACTTCAAGCCCGAGATGCTCAAGCTCACTGAGCAGCTGTAGGACCTTACAGCTGTTTCTCGGCCTGTCAGGCCAGCCGTAGCTCTGTTACCGTTTCGAAATGGTAGGTCTGGGGCATGGTGTCGAGCACCGTGACCCTGGCAAGGAGATAGCCCGCGCGGGCCAGGTGGGATACGTCCCGAGCCAGGGTCATGGGATCGCACGAGACGTAGATGATGCGGCCTGGGAGAAGCTGGATCATCCTATCCAGGAGCTCTCTGGCGCCCGATCGAGGTGGGTCCAGGACCACGAGCTCGGGGGAGATCTCCCGGGTCAAGAGGTGTTCTAGCCCCAGGCCGGCGTCGTCGGTCAGCCACTCGACCTCCAGGCCACGCAGGTTGCGGCGAGCGAGGGCGGCGGCCTGGGGCTGGGACTCCACGGAGATCACTTTGCCCCGCTGGGCCAGTCCCCGGGTGAGGTTTCCCGATCCGGCGAAGAGCTCCACCCAGGGGCCGTTTCTTTTTCTGCCGCCATTGCCGTTACCGTTACCGTTGCCGTTGCCGTTGCCGTCTGTTGCCCAGGTCGTAACGAGGTCGCAGACCAGTCGGTTCATGGCGGGATTCGCCTGAAAGAAGGTCTCTGGCGTGGTCCAGAAGGGACGTCCGTCCGCCGGCGACTGATCGATCTCCACTGAGCCCCAGGTCGTGGCCTGTGCGGTTCGCCCGGTCCGCTTGTCCACCCCCCTTTGGGTACGAACTCCCTGGACTGCCGGCGCCAGTGCCTTTCCCAGGGCGGCGGCGGCGGCTGGGTCCGACACCCCGTGTAGGGCCACAGCCTGGTGGCCGCGGTCATTGCCCAGCAGGTGCACCTCCCCTCCGGAGGAGGCCGAGGGAAAGGCGTTGTGCAGTCCGGGCAGCAGGGCCGACAGTCCGGGCAGCAGTACCGGACAGGTCGCTACATCCACCACACGATGGCTCCGGCGGCCCAGGAAGCCGATGGATAGGGTGGCGTTCTTATGGCGGTGCCAGTGCAACCGGGCCCGGCAACGGTAGCCCAGCGGTGCGAGCGCGGCCTGGAGCCGAGCGGGGGGCGCGTCCACCCGGGCCTGACGAAAGGCTCGCGCAAGTAGTCCGCCCTTGGCCGTGAGCTGGTGCTCGATTCGTACGTGGTGCCACTGGCAGCCACCACACAGGAGGCTCAGCGGACAGGACGGGTCCTGGCGTCCGGGTCCTGGCTCGAGGACCTCGAGCAGCGTGGCTCGCCACCAGCGTGGGTGGCGCTCGCGTACCTGCACACGGACCCGGTCCCCGGGAGCCGTGTCGGACACAAATACCGCCCGGTCCTCGAAGCGGCCCACGCCGTCCCCGCCGCCGGCGAGCTCATCGATGGTCAAGACGATGCTGTTGGAGGGTTCGGAAGGCATTCGTTACGGAAACTCTTGTGCCACCTGGCCCCGCCGCACTTCGAAGTTGAACGTACCCATGAGGTGA
Source organism: Deltaproteobacteria bacterium (assembly GCA_029938605.1). Classification (GTDB taxonomy): domain Bacteria; phylum Myxococcota_A; class Polyangia; order HGW-17; family JAJRWW01; genus JAJRWW01. Next base: position 20,041 of record JAOZUO010000048.1, read on the forward strand.
CCGGCCCCCGAGGAGAGGTCGCAGTCCGCCTCGTCTATGTCGCCGTCGCCGTCGTTGTCCACACCGTCATCGCAGATCTCCCCGCCGCTGACGAGCAGCCGCTGGTCCATGAGGTTCAGGTGGAAGAACCCCTGGACAATGTCGCCGAAATCGATGGCGAACGTGGAAGACACGGCGGTCCCCCGCTCGGCCGTTCCGAAGCGGCAGAAGACCAGGCAGGAGCTCTGTGGCCCAAAGGGTCCAAAGGCGACCGTGGGGTCGAGGGGCTCGTCGTAGTCCATGGATTCGCACAGGGCGTTCCGGGTTGCGGCGTCCAGGCCGGGACAGGCAGATGCGTCGCCCGACACTGTGGCGGCCAGGCGACTGAAGTAGGTGGGGCAGGTGACGTAGAGCGACAGGTTTGCGCTGATGTTCTGGTTCGCGCCCACGGGTGAGCCCGCGTAGTCGGAGGCGACGAATCTCTCGGCCACGGCCCTGACGTCTGCGATCTGGATGTAGAGGCTGTCCACGTCCTCGATGTTGTTGCCGCCCCGCTGGATACGAAGGTCCAGCCGGTTGACCGGGTTGGACTCCCGCTCATCGAAGATGGGCTCGCCCACGAAGAAGTTGGCCCCCATATCGTAGCGGGCCGGGTCCGTGCGGCTACCGTAGTCAAAGGCGTCGTCGCAGCCCAGCAAGAAGAAGGAGCCCACCACCTGGCCCTCACCGTCTCCGGTGGGGCAGCCGCTCGCCGTCAACCCCGCCCCCAAGAGCGCGGCCAGTAGGAAAATGCGGTTAGCCATGGTGCAGCACGACATGGGCGCCTCGGGGGGCTCCGAGGTAATGGCGGGCGTTGCCCTCTCGCCGGGCCACCTCCAGGAAGCCTGTGGAGCCGATGTAGAAGACCAGCTCGCCGATGGGCACATCGTCGTAGGTTCGTTGTAGCCCCTTGATGGAGATGCCGCTCACAGTGAGCTTCATGCTTTCGGGCGAGACCTTGGCCAGGTGGCTCTCGTTGATGTTGACCATCAGGTTCCCGTACTGATCGGCGTAGATGACCTCGCCGGTGATGGTGCCGTTGTCGAAAGTCGGCTGGGGAAGGGGGATCTCCATGATGTCGTCCACGGCCGGTCCCGTCTCTTGGGGGACGGTGGTGCACGCCAGGTGGGCGCCCGTGGGGGCGAAGATGTCGCGTCCGTGAAAGGTGTTGCTGCGCTGCTCTAGCATGAGGTCGGTGTTGGTGATGTGGTACGCCTGCCGAGGCTCTGTCGCTGCGAGGGTCAGTACGCCGTTGTCCGGGCCCACGAAGTATTGGTCCTGGGACTCCACTACGATGGGGCGTCGCGCAGTGCCCACTCCGGGATCCACCACCACCACGTGCACCGTTCCCGCGGGGAAGGTCGGGGCTGTTTGCTTGAGGATGATGGCGGCCTGGAAGATATCGTGGCGCGGGACGTCGTGGGTGATGTCCACAATATTCAGGGTAGCCGAGATGGAGAGCGCGATGCCTTTCATGGCGGCCACATACCCATCTTTTCGACCGAAGTCGGTGAGCATTGTGAGGATGCCGCAGGCTGGCGGGTGTGGAGCCATGAGTGGAGTATGCCAGCGACCTCCGAGCGCCGCAAGGAAAGGGGTCTGGTGTGAAAGGGGTCTGGTACCAGTGACCTGGAAAGATGTTCGGCGACGAGCTGGATCAGACCGACGCCTCCGACGCCTTTGAATCCTCGGGTACCTTGTCTGGTGCGACATCGGGCAGGGCCGTGTTGCGGCCATCGATGGCCACTTGAACGAATGCACGATTTGAAGCATGTTCCGTTTCATTCTTGAGGTTCACGACGTGCTCCTCCCCGAAATGAGGTACCAATGGATGAAACAGTCTTTTCTTACAATCTCAAGGTCGTAGAGTGCTCCACCTGCGGCGCGCCTGTTGTGACCAAGGCGGCGGGCGGGCGGGTGAGCTGCTCCTCTTGCGGGGCACCGCTCATTGTGGCCGAGCGGTTCCGCGAGCGCCGGCAGGCGATGAGGGTCGAAGAGCAGGGGCGGATCGCGGGACTGCATGCCCAGGTCGAGTCCTATCATTATCAACGCTCCATCTTCCGCAAGCCCGAGGGGCTGGAGTCCTTCACCGAGATGCTGAATGACCCGGCGACCCGGTCGGCGGGGTTCGAAGCCTACCGTCAGTCATGGGAGAAGACACGCCGCCGCCTCTCGGAGAACGACACTCCGGAGACGGAGACACACTTTTGTCGTCTGGCCTTGTCGATGGCCGACATTTTCTCGACCTCGGGCCAGAACGACAGAGTTCGTGCCGTCCTGGAGACAGCGCTCGATCTGCTCCGGGAGCCTGACTACCGCGATATCATCCGCTGCCGCCTCGCCCGGTTCGCGCTGCTCTCGGGCGACGCAGTCGCGGGGGCTGCATGGTTGCAGGACGTCGACCCGACCCCCCTTCGTATCGAAGTCGACACCGAGTATCGGCTCTCACTGTCGCTGCTTCACCTCTCCGGTCAGAACTACTCGTCGATGGTCGAGCTCCTCGGCTCGAGAGGTGGGGACGTGCCGCTCATCCCCCAAATAGACGGCCTCGATTTGTGCCTGAGATCCCATGGATGCGCAGGGGTCGGCGACATCAAAAATGCTAAGCGCTCGATCTTGATGAGCGCCAACCAGCACGACGTCGCCTGGGTCGAGTGGCGATGGCAGAGCATCCCCGGTCCTGCGACTTCCTTCGCTGGGCGAACGGCGTCGAGGGCGAAGAAGCTGGCTTCTCTCGCGTTTTCTGTGGCAGCCTTTCTGCTCGTGACGGTGATCTTTGTGCCCGTCTGCACACCGAGCTGCTATTTCGTATCCTGTGGATCCGACGTGAGTCAGGCAGAGGCGGTGCTTGTCCGCCTCCGGCAGTGTCCTGCGGCTCGAGAGGCTCTCGGCAAGAACATCACCTGGGCGGTGGGAAGCTCCTGCGGTCACGGCCAATGTGGCCCCCGTTTCACCTATGTCATGTCTGTCAAGGGTGATAAAGCTCGCGGTAAAGTCCGCTATAACGCGAAGCAGCACGGGAAAAGTAAAATCATCACGATGGCGTACATGATGGTCGACGGAAAGCGTGTGGACTTCGTTCCATGCCGTCCTATAAAAAAATAGCGCCGAGTCGGCCCCAAGCCACCATTCGCTCGAAAGCCCCGTGGTCGTCCGTGGCGGCCCCCTTCCGTTAGCCTCCACGCGTTTCCGACGAAGGCCGTGCTGTACCCTCCCCGGCTCCACCGAGCCCCAAGACGCCCACACACCCCCATCAAAACCCCCGCAACACGCATCTTGACCCCCGGCGCCCCACGCTCGATATTCGAGCGGAAGGCCGAAAGTCAGGCATGATCCCTCTTACCCTTTTAACCGGCCAATTTTTTCCGGTTAAGGGGGACAGTGGACCTCCGATAGCTGGTGGTCGGAACCGCTCAAATCACTTGAAACAACTCCGATAATGTATTGTCCAAGGAACCATGAGTCACCAACTGCCGCTACCAGGGCTGAGCCACATTGCGCCGTACGTCCTCGCATGTCTGTGCATTCTCCCCGCCGAGTGCACACCGCAACGACGAGTGGAGCCAAGGCGTCCCGCGAACGTGTCGCGGCGGGCCACCCCGGATGTCATCACGCGTATCGTTTCCGTGCATCACGAGGGGCTGGACTTCACATTCCGGGTGAGGGCAAAGCGACGGGCGACGAGCTGGCGGCTATCGGTCGCAGTCGACGTTTCCACCCGCGGCAAGGGATACAAGCTTTCCAGCGATCCCTTCTTCTTGGATGCTGAGCACAGTAATACGCCAGTTGTCTCTAGTTGCGCATGTCACAACATCCATGAGATTAGGTCCTTAGTGTATGGTCGAAAACGTACGTATCAAATTTACGAACCCAGTGACAAATCGCCGGAAGATCACGAGGACGACGTGTCACGGGGCGAGAATTTATCGGCCGCCATCGGCTTCTGCAATATCCCCTCTGTGTTTGGACGGCCCATGTCCGCCCGCCATTTGTTACACATAAAACTCACCGTTCATCCCAATGGGCGAGCTCACCTCGTACTGAAATCTACGACCGCGTTCCACTCACTCGCCATCGGCAATTGGAGCTGTTCGGATGGGGCAAGAATCAATATTGGCCCTAGCTATTTCTTTGTTGCACTGGATAAGCGCAAACCACACATTTTGCCCAGTATGGTCGAACGGCAGAGACCGTGCAGGGGCGGGAAGGAAACGCTCAGCTCAGCCCCAGATCTTCTGCCAGGCACAAAACTCCGAAGGCCTCACGCGGTACCTCACGAAGTTCCCCTCGTGGACGCTGAGCAGCTCCTCCTCGATCAGGGTCTGGAAGCGCTCCTGCTCGTCCTCCGGGATCTCGTCGCGGGTCCAGGCGGCCACATGCTCCAGCGCGGCGCGGCGGTCCAGAGGTCCCCGAATCACCTCGCCGACGACCTGCCGGAGATGATCCCGGTGGCGCAGCCGGAAGGGGTCTGGCGAACCGACGGTTTGCCTGACCACCTGGTAGCGCCGGGCAGAACGCCGGTAGGCCCAAAGGAAAAGATCCCGCATCAGCTCGGTCCGGCGGAGCTCATAGACGCCGAGGATGGCTCGGGTGTAAAGCTCCCTGGGCACGTCAAGAAACGACAGCGGGCAGAGGTTCGCCTTCACAAAGGGGATGTTCGCGGCCAACCGTGAGACCCGCTTGTTCACATCATCGAAGGGCTGCAGATAGGGGATGTACACCAGCGCAAACAAGGCCTGCTCAAGGGGATCCTCAATGGCCGAAGCGGTCACCAGGAGCTGCTCGAAGCACTCCTCGATGAGCTGCGGTACGCCCAACGGCTCATATACCGAGCCTCCGATGCCCACCAGCATCCGACGCAGACGTCCGGCCGCAGCGGGATCGGGCATCAGATCACTGGCGAGCAGCGCGTGCAGGCTCAGGATCGAGTGTCGGTCGAATCCAATCTCCGGAGCCGCGTCCACGAGGAACTCGATGGCGTCCTTGTGGTTGAGCAACATCTGCGCCTCCCAGCCCTGCTTGTCGGCCGCGGTCCGTCGGAACTCGAGCAGCTGACGGGTGTCCAGCAGCGAGTAGGTGTTCCCCTCGAGCCGGCTGGAGCTGTAGGACAGATCGATGAGCAGACGCTGGAGGATCTGGCGCGCGTAGGTGCCGGCAGCCTGGTCGTGGATCCGGGGCTGCCCCAGACGACGCAGCTCGACCCGCTCCTCGGTCGTGAGCAGGAAGCTGTGGCCGGGGCGGTACTCCTCCAGAAAGCCGCGCTCGAAGCCCACCGGAGTGCGGGCTTCCAACGGTGCTCGTACAGCACCCAGGATCTCCTTCGCTTCCGGAGAAAGGGGAATCGACTCGTCATCCGGGAGCCCGTCGCCATCAGCGGTAGCCTGCGGGGACGGCACCCCGGCCCCTGCGCCAACCTCGGGAAGCCGATAGCGCGTGGTTCGCCCCGCTCCGACACGGACGAGCCGACTATCAGACATCAGCAGCCGCAAACGGTTCAGCAGCGTCCGCCGGGTGAACCCCGCATCCAGCCTCGCCTCGATCTCCCGCGGCGCAGCTCCCTCGGGCATCTCTGCAACGACCTCCAAAATGGCGCTCAGATCCGTCTCACTGGTAAACCGTGCCATCTACTCACCTGCTCTCCATCAAGCACAATCACGAAAATATAACGTCTAATCACGAAGCTTTCAATCCGAAACACGAAGTTTCACCAAGGAAACAGGAAGCTTTGCCAAGGAAACACGAAGCTTTGTCAAGGAAACAGGAAGCTCTGCCAAGGAAACAGGAAGTTCTGCCAAGGAAACACGAAGTTATTGCGACGGATCACTACAGGTTCGCAAGGGTACTTCCGAGTTGGACATGACGGCGGCTGAGATTCGCTCGGGGACTGTGCTGGCTTGTGCTGGCTACCAAGCACGTTTGACAAACATTGGTCTGCTGCGGGGGATTCGAATCAGCGGAATCGGGGCCCTCAAGGCATAATTCGAGCATTCCGCGGGCACCGGCCAGAGCAGATAGCCGGAGTCGATTACGCCGCGCGGCGATAGTAGTGGTGGTGCCAGCCGCCGAGCACTGGAACCGACACCACACCCTTCGCCGGGCTCCTATTCAGCTCCATCGTCTCCGCGGTGCACCTCTTCGCCACCCGGGTAGCCGGACAGCGCCGCCAGGAGCCCATCTGGAAGGCTGGTACCATGACCCGGAAAAGCGTTCCGTTGTGGTACCAGGGCGGCTTGCCTGGGAGCGGGCGGCGTGCCAAGATGGCCCTTCAAAGCGAAGGGATCGGTGAATGAAGCGGATCGGTAGCCACTGTACCGTTCGCGGCGTGGTCGTCGGGGCCGTGTCCGGGCCAGGGATCGTGCCTGTGCCTGTGCCTGCGCCTGTGCTCGTGCCTGTGCTCGTGCTTGGGCTCGTGCTTGGGCTCGTGCTTGGGCTTGGGTTCGTTGCCTCCTGTTTTTCGGACGGGGCGGCAAGATCGACCGCTGTTGGGTCCAGGCCGGCGGTTGCGCGACCCTCGTCGTCGGATCTGCTGACCCTGGTGCCTTCCGGTGCCCACGTGGTGGTGAGGTTGGACCTTCGCCGGTTGCGGCGGTTCTGGCGAAAGCGACCCTGGAGCAAGCACGTCAAGACCGATGACGTAGGGCGTCGGCTCCACGCCGCCCTGGGCTCGGATCTCCTGCGCCACGCGGAGGTGCTCGTGGTGGCCCTGTGGCTCGACGGCGACTCGGGTGTGGGGCGGATCCTGATGCTGGCCCGGGGACCCCGCACCGAGGGGTTGGGGCTGGCCTCACGCGCCCGCCGGGTCCTTCATGGCAATCCCCCGGGTCGCCGGCCATCTCGACGTTCGCCTAGTCGCAAGGCCCCCCGCTGGAGCGACTATCGGGAGGTCGCCATCTCCGACGGGCAGGGCGCCTCCATCGCTCTGCTGACGCCCTTTGCCGTGGCCACGGGGCCTTCCACCACGGTGCGGCGGTCCGTGGACCTGCTGCGCGGTATTCCCGGACGGTCCAGCGCCCGGGAGGACCGGGTACTCATGGCCCTGTGGCGTCTGGTGGCCGGGGAGGGGGCTGGTCAAAAGCCACTGGTGGCCGCCGTGGTGCGCCTACCGGCGGAGGTGCGGGCCCGGGTGAGCAAGCGGCTGTCCTTGCCGGGCCCGGTGCACCGTGTGGGGTTGAGGCTCAGTGGTGGGCGGTGGCTCACCCTGCGGGCCTTCGTGGACGTAGCCGGTCGCCGGCGGGGCCGGGCCACGGTACGGGCTCTTCACCGGTGGGTGCAGAAGCTTGTGGCAACCCCCATCGGTCAGCGGCTGCACCTGGCCCGACTCCTGGCGTCGCTGTCGGTGCACAACGAGGGCGGGCGGGTCCATGTACAGTGGGCTCTCCCTACCCGGCAGCTGGACCGTCATGGCCGTGGGCTCACCCCGGTACTCAAGATGCTGGGAGGGGGGGATCGGCGGTATCCGGGGAAGGTTCTGCCTCCGCGCCGTCGTAAGTAGGTCCAGAGCCTCAGAGTCCATTGGCCTCAGGGCCCCAGGCCCCTAGGCCTCCCGAGGCCCCAGAGTCCATTGGCGGGCCGATGTTTTTGTGCTAAAGGATATCGGCTTCAGGGAGTGGAGCGAGGGGGTGGCGCCATGTGGCGCGGGGGGATTGGATCGTTTGGTACTCCCAACAAGGTCAAAATCCTCAATAATGAGTGACGCACTGCTCATAGCCATTGTGGCAACCACCATCGCTGGTTTTATTATTGGCGCGGTCACCTGGATGCTTATCCTTCCGGCCCGTGCCGCCCGTCTTCAGGACCGCGTGCTCCCAGAGGCGGGGCCGCCTACGGAGCTGGTGGAGCAACTCCTGGCCCAGCCCACTGAGGTGGCCGGGCCCTGTCAGGAGATCGGACCGCCGGAGCGGGCGTCGCTTCGGCAGGAATGGACCGACCTGATGGAGCAGGGGCGACCCGCCCTGGCTCGACGGCGTGCCCAGGTGCTGTGGCAGCTCGGTGAGGCCGATCCAGAGCTGGCCGCCCAGTCCGCTGAGCCCGGATCGCCGCCGGAGGGCTACCGGCGCATGGACGACAATCGCTGGATCACCGCCCTGGCCTCGCCGGGTCTGGATCCCGGTCTCACGGGAATCATGGCGCTGCTGGGACCCGAGGTCATCACCTGGCACGCGCATCCGTCCAGCCAGTATGGGCTCTCCCGGGACCAGCGGGTAGAAACCCTCTCCGCGCCGCCCCGGATCTCCGAGCTCGCCGCGGACGTGGCGCGGGTCGTGGGCGTAGCCGCGCCCGTGATGTTTATCACTCCCGAGCGGGAGGCCCGGTTGATTCACGTCAACCTGTCGGTGGTTGGGCGGTATCACGCCGCCCTGGCCGTGGGCAAGGCGGCGTTGCAGATCTCCGACGAAAACGTCCTGCGCTTCATGCTCGGTCGCAAGCTCACCTACATGCGGCCCGAACATCTGCTGTGCACCGAGGTGGATGGTCCCGAGGATCTGATGGGGTTGCACCGCACCGTGGCCTCGTTGCTGCGTCCGTCCACCCTTCCTCCTCCGCCCGAGACGGTCACCGGGTTGCCCCTGGAGATCGTCGAGCAGCGCCTGCGGGAGCACTTCGCGGAAGCTTCCCGGGCCGCGCCCATGCGTCGGGCCCTCGCGGCGGTGGGGACCAGTTTGGACGTCGAGCGCTGGGCGGCCTGGCTCGCTGCCACCGAGGAGACCTCCTTCCGTTGTGGCCTGTTGATGGCCGGGGACCTGCCCGCCGCCCTCCGAATTCTGGAGATGGACGACGTAAAACCGGGCACTGACCGGGAAACAGAGCTCTGCTACAATGCGCTCTACCGTTTCTTTGTTTCGTCGGAGTACGAGACGTTGAGGCAAGAGCTTGCGGAGCCAGATCGGACGGACTCTACGCCAACCTGATAGTAAGGGCCCTAGGCTCGATGGCTGACCGGTTTGGATAGGAGATCCCCGGAATTGTTGCGCCGTGCCATTTTGCTGAGTCTGTCGCTGCTGGCGACCGAGCTGGGCCTCGTGTCCCTTGCGGTCTGGGCGCTGGTGCGGCCGCCGGGGGTGGAACGGGGCGTCGGGCTGGGGCTGGGCCTGGCGTGCGGGGTCGGAGTGGCCATCGCCCTGGCGGCTCTGGGCGTGCGGTTTCTGGGCGGTCTGGCGAGGTTGCAGCGACGGCTGGGCCGAGGCTCGGCACCGGCGGACCGTCTGGCGGCTCTGCATGAGCTGCGTCGTGGGCTGGCCATCCAGGCCGGCCTGGGCTGTCTCGTGGTGGCCACCGGCAGCGCGGTCTTCGCGGCTCTGCTGGCGCAGTTGGGGACCTGGTCCACCATGGGGGTCGTCGCCACGGTCACCACGGCCACCTGCGTGGCCGGAATGGTGGAGGTGTTCCGGCCGGCGGTGCTCGGACGGCTGCTCGGGGACTTGTCCGGGGCCGAGCCGGGAGATCATTTCACCGAATGGCAGCACCAGACCCTGAGCTGGGATCTGCTTTGGCCCGGCGCGGCTACCAGCGCCGCCGGGGTTTTGGCCGTGGCCCTGTTCATCCACTTCTTCATTCCTTTGCAATTGACCCTGCGCCACATCCTCGTGGCGTACTTCCCCATCACCATCCTCGTGGTGGCGGGCTTGTGGCTGCTGGTCTCCTTGCGGCTCATGCGGCCTCTCCGCCGGTACCTGGCGGTCCGGGATCGTGCCGCCAGGCTGGCCCAGCCCCAGTTGGCGGTTCAGGCCTATCGTGCGGTGCAGATTCTGCCCTACACGCTGGCAGCGACCAAAATCTGCGCCTTTATCCTGGCGGGGATATTGCTCTACGTGGAAGGCGTCTGGCTCTTTGGCGTCGACAGGGAGTCGGCCGCCCTGATGACGGGCGCCACGGTGCTGTCCACCTTTGCGGCGGCCCTGTACGAGGCCTTCTGGCACCGGGCCACCCTGCGGCCGGTGCTGGCGGAGCTTGCGGCTACGCACCGCCTGGACATCGCCGAGATCCGCAGCCCGCTGTCGGTGCGGGTCAAGATGTTCGGTGGCTTTGGCCTGGTGCTCTTTTTCGCCTGCGCCATCTCGATCTTCTGGAGTTTCGTACAGGTCCGGAATCTGGCTGTGGTGTTTGTGCAGAAGCAGTCCCGACTCAAGGCCGAGCACCTCGTGGATCGTCTGCGAACCCAGGACAAGATCAGCGGTCCGGTGAAGCGGGCGGATGTGGCGGGGTTGCTGGGGCAGTTGGCGGGGGCCGGGGAGGAGGTCTACTGGTATCTGCCGCCGTCGGGTCCCGCCGAGCGGTTCGGCGCTCCAGATCGCCGGATCCCGGCGCTCCCGTTTGTTGTGCGTACCCGCATGCGCCGTACCTCCAACGGCGTGCTGCGGCTGGGCAACCTGGCCTTGGCCGGGGCCTATATGCGTATCCATGTTCGGGGCCGGGACCTGGGCTCGGTGGCGGTGCTCTATCCGGAGCAGACCCGGCGAAAGTCCACCCCAAGGCCCCAGATGGCGGCGCTGGCGATCTTTTTCCTGGTGTTGTTCGGGCTGTGCACGGGGATCGTGGCGCTCATCGCGTCGGACCTCAGCGCACCCCTACGGTCCCTGGAGAAGCGCGCCGAGGAGATGGCCCAAGGGGATCTCCGTAGCCCGGTGGTGACCGGCGCGGAGGCCGACGAGGTGGGGCGGCTTGCCTTTGCCCTCGATGACATGCGGCGCTCCTTGGAGGAGCAGATCCGTACGGTGGGGGAGCTCAACGTAAACCTGGAGGAGAAGGTGACCCAGCGCACGAGCGACCTGGCCCAGGCCAATGAGGATCTGCTCGAAGCGGTGGCGTCGTTGACCCGCGCTCAGGACCAGCTGGTGCGTTCGGAGAAGCTCGCCTCCATCGGCCACCTGGTGGCCGGCGTGGCCCACGAGCTCAACAATCCCATCAACGCCGTGTCCAACTGCTTAGACCCCTTGGACACCTCCCTGCAGGGGCTCCTGGCGGCGGCGGAGGTCACCACCCGAGACCAGGGGACCACCGGGGCCGAGGTGATTCAGGACGTTCAGGGCATGTTGCGCGTGATTCGCAGCGGCACCGGGCGTATTCAGCGCATCGTCTCCGCCCTTTCGAGTTACGCCCGCACCGATGGGGAGGGCGTCGTGTCGGTGGACCTGGGCGCGGTGTTGGACGAGACCCTCCAGATCGCCGTTCACCTGCTGGCGGAGGTGGATGTGCAAAGGGATTTCGGGTCCACCGACCCCGTGCGCGGTGATCCGGGGCAGCTCGGTCAGGTGTTCATGAACCTGGTGGCCAACGCCGCCCAGGCGGTGGCCCAAAGGCCCGACGCCCAGATCCGCGTGCAGATCCGACGGGTGGGCGACCGGGTGGAGGTGGTGGTGTCGGACAACGGCCCGGGCGTCCCCGATGAACTGCGCGCCCGGATCTTCGATCCCTTCTTTACTACCAAGGAGGTGGGCGATGGCACGGGGCTGGGCCTCTCCATCTCCCAGGAGATCATTGTGAGCCACGGTGGCAGCCTCGAGCTCACCGTCGACGCAGAGTCGGGGCTGGGCGCCACCTTCGTCGTGAGTCTCCCGGTGGCGTCAGATCCATCGAGTGGCGACAAGAGTACCGACAAGGCTTGACGCGTGGCGTTGACCGGGTCCTATAGTGGGGCGTCATGCGGTCGCGTCTCGTCCTCGCCCTGGCAGGGCTACTTACCATGGTGGTTTTGACCACCTCCTTCGTGCGTTGGTTTTATTTTAACCAGGCGCCGCACCCGTTGCTTCGGCTCTCGACCGAGCAGTTCCCCCGTCTCACCGATCGCCTGGTGGTTGTGCTCGTGGACTCGGTCCCCTTCAACATGGCCTTCGATCCGCAGAAGATGCCCTACCTGGCGAGTCTACGACGGCGGGCCACCTGGGGAATAGCCCGCACCGAAGAGCCCACCATGACCGGTCAGATGGTCTACACTATTGTCACCGGGGCCCGGCCCTATCTGTACGGCGTGGTGCGGAACTGGCGGCAGAATCGCATGCCGCACGAGACCTTTCTCGACGGTCTGTCCAGCGCCGGCCTGCGGATCCACCTGTACGGGGACATGCCCTGGGTTGAGATGTTTGGCGACCGGTTCGGTCGTATCGCCGCGCAACCTGAAGAAGGGCGCACGGCAGCGGGGCGCCCGGTGGTCTGGGACCACGCGGTGAACGAGCTGGATCGGTGGGTGATCCACCGGATGGATGCCGCCCTGGCCGCCCCGGACTTTGACGTGTTGGTCTGGCATGTGCACGGCACGGACCTGGTGATGCACAAGTACCTGCGGGATACCCGGCTCACGGCCGACAAGCTGCGCTGGGCCGACCTGCTGCTCGAGGGGCTTGTGGGCCAGCTCGACGACGGTCGTACGACCTTCTTGTTCTTGTCGGATCATGGCTGCGCGGTCAACGGACGTCACGGCTACGATGACCCGGACGCCCGGTCCACCTTTTATGCGCTCTTTGGTCCGAAGATCGTCCGGGATCAGCGGCTCGACATCCTGCAGGTGGATTTCTCTCCTACTCTGTCGGCGCTGTTTGGCCGGACGCCTGGTGCCCCCAGCGCCGGTCGGCCCCTGGTGGAGGGGCTGGCCATCCCCGTCAGCCAGCGGGCGGAGCGTCTCGTGGCCGCCGCCGCGAGCCGGAACCGCTATCTGGAGGTTCGGGAGAAGTGGTTGTCCACCGGGATCCGGCCTGACGTCCGGCTGCTGGAATCGGCCCGGTCCGCCTCGGAGGCCGGGCATCACTCGCTGGCGAACCAGCGGGCGACGAAGCTCCTGCGAACCGCCCACCAGAAGGATCTCGACGCCCGACTGGAGCGGCGGGTCACCGGACCGGTGATCTTCTGGATCCTGTTCGCGCTGGCCCTGGTCGCTTGGGGTGTGCTGTTGGCACGGAGTGCGCCGGCCGATGGACTCGTTGGGGCGGCCGGCAGGCCCCTGCACCTGGGGACCGCAGGGCTGCTGATTGTAGTGGTCTGGGGTCTGGCGCTGTTGGGAAGCTGGTACGCCGGACGGCTGTTCAACGACCACATAGACATGTGGCCGCCCCTGGCGCGTCTGGGCCTGTGGGCGGGGTTTGCCGGAACCCTGGGCGGCGGCGTGTGGCTCTGGCGGGCTCGGCTGGCTGCTGCCATCAGAGCCCAGCCCCTGATCTGGACGTGGACCTTCGTCGTGCTGGCAGCCACCTTGCCGGGGTACTTCCAGGGGATCTACTCCCTGGTGGCGCTCATGGTCGGTCTGGTGCTGGTGCTCGTGTTCAGGACATCAGGGGGGCGGCGCCCCTGGGTGGCGGTGGGTCTGGCGCTGATCATCTTTGCCGTGTCCCTGGTCTGGGAGTATCACTGGCGACCCTGGTTCTACTTTTCCCGGGACTACGTCAAGGGCGGGCTCGGTGCCGCCTTGGCCACCGCCGGCTACCTCACGGCCCTGGCGCTGGTGGTGCGACCCTGGCAATCGCGCCAAAAGGACGTGTCGAAGGACGTGTCGAAGGACTCGTCGAAGGACTCGTCGAAGGACTCGTCGAAGGACTCGCCGTGGTGGTCGTCCCTCAGCCTCCTGTGGCCGGGGATGTTGCTCGCGGTGTTGCTGGGGCTGCGACATCTCCTGTGGCCGGGGCCCACCCGCTTCGATGTGCCCACGGCGGGTGATCACCTCCTGGCCCAGATGGACGTCAAGGTCATCGCAGTCGCGGTCTTCGCCTGCGCCTGGGTGGTGCTGCGGCGGTTCGGCCTGCGCGGGCGGGAGGGCGCCGTGTTGGGCGCGTTGGCCGTGCTGGGCGCATGGAGCTCGCCCTTTGAGGCCCTGGCCTTCGGACTGCTCACCGCGGCCCTGGCTCCCCTGGCGCGGGCTCGCTGGCTCAGCGGGCCGGGGCTGGCCCCGGCAGCGGCGGCGGCGGCGGGTCTGGTGTTGGCCCGGTCGGTCTTTTCCATGCCCCACGAGTTTCACTTCAACTTCACCGCTGTGCACGACCTCATGCGCTTCGCGCCGGACATTGACACGGTGGTCGGCTCCCTGGCCGCGCCGGTGTTCCTACGCTACACGCTGCCGGCGCTGGTGTTGGTCCCGCTGTTCTGGGGCCGGCTCGACAAGCGACAGCAGCTTACGGCGCTGCTGCTGTCGCTGCTTTTCGCCGGGGCCCGGGCGCTGCACCTGGTCATGGTCACCCGCCTGACCATCGACCAGCTCTACGCCAACTGGCGCGGGGTGGGCGAGCTGATCATCACCGGCCTGTGGGCGCTCGGTCTGGGCGTGGCCTTCGCGGCCTGGTGGATCGGTGGTTGGACGAACCAGAAGAAATTGAATCTACGGGCGAGCCGCGAGACGGTGGCCCAGACCGCTGACTGAAAGATAGACAACCATGTCCGACATGTATAACGAGGCACTGCGAGCGTTTCTGGCCCCTGTGGTGAAGTATATGGACGACGACGGGATCAGCGAGATCCTGATCAACGCTCCGGACGACGTCTGGGTGGAGCAGGGTGGTCGTCTCTACCGTACCGACGCCCGGTTCACCGAGGACGGGATCATGGCGGCGGCCCGGTCCATGGCGCAGTTCGTGGGCCGGCCCCTGTCGGAGGAGCGTCCCCGGCTGGACGCGCGCCTGCCCGACGGCTCGCGTATTCACGTGATCCTTCCGCCCATCGCCCGCCACGGCGTGACCATCTCCATCCGGAAGTTCTTCCCCGGGGGGTTGACCCCGGAGCAGTTGGTGAGCTTTGGCTCCATCTCCTGGCCCATGGTCTCTCTCATCGAGGCCGCCGTGCTGTGCAAGCTCAACGTGGTGGTGGCCGGCGGAACGGGTTCGGGAAAGACCACGTTGCTCAACTGTGTCTCCTCCTTCATCCCCAACGAGGAGCGGATCATCACCATCGAGGACTCCGCCGAGCTGCAGCTCACCCAGGAGCACCTGGTCTCCCTGGAGAGCCGCCCCGCGGACGAATACGGGAAGGGCGAGGTGTCCATCCGGGATCTGCTGCACTCGTCGCTGCGGTTGCGGCCCGACCGCATCGTCATCGGTGAGGTGCGGGGAGGGGAGTGCTTCGATCTGCTCCAGGCCTTAAACACCGGCCACGGCGGCTCCATGACCACCACCCACGCCAACACGCCCAAGGAGACGCTCACGCGCCTTGAGAGCCTGGCTCTGCTGTCGGGCATCGAGCTGCCCCTTCGCGCCGTGCGGTCCCAGGTGGCCGCCGCCATCGATCTGATCATCGCCTGTGATCGCTTCGTGGACGGCACGCGGAAGATCACCCACATCTCCGAGGCGCTGCCCCTGGATGAGCGCGGGGACTACCAGGTGCAGGACCTGTTTGTGTTCACCCAGACGGCGCGGGACCCCGAGGGCGTGCAGGGCTACTTCGCACCTACGGGGGTCATCCCCAACTTCCAGCGCAAGATGCTGGCCAACGGCTTCGATGAGTTCGTCGACGAGTACTTCGATCCGCTGTACCAGGGCCTTGAGCAGCCGCCCATCTACGAGGGCGTCTCCGCCTTTGAGGACCTGGAGCCTCACCCGGATCTCGACGCCAAGAGCACCGATACCGTAGCCGGTGCCCACCCCGAAGAGTACTAGACAGCCTCAGCGTTCCAGGAGATTCACATGGACTTCGAGACCATCCAGACCGACCGCGCCCCCGCGGCCATCGGCACCTACTCCCAGGCCGTGCGGGCCGGCGACACCGTATACGTGTCCGGGCAGATCCCGCTTGTGCCCGAGACCGGCGAGATCGTGGAAGGCGACGTGGAGGCGCAGATCCGCCGCACCTTCGACAACCTGCTCGCTGTGGTGGAGGCTGCCGGCGCCTCCCTGGCCCAGGTGGCGAAGCTGACGATCTACCTGACGGACCTGTCCCATTTCCCGAAGGTAAACGAGGTCATGGCCGAGTACTTCAAGCCGCCCTATCCTGCCCGAGCCGCCCTCGGCGTGGCCGCACTGCCCAAGGGTGTCGGCGTGGAGATGGACGCGGTCGTGGTGGCCAATGGCTGAGAAGGACCAGGAGGTGGGTGGCAAAGTGGGTGGTGAGGTGCGGTCAGCCACACTCCTGATCATCGGCGACGAGCTGTTGGCCGGGGAGATCGCCGACAAGAATGGTCCCTACCTCGCCGAGCAGCTCACCGCACGAGGTCTGCGCGTGGTGGAGCTGCGCGTGTTGCCGGATCACACTGACACCATCGCCGGAGCCGTACGTGCGGCCTTGGCGAAGTCTTCGCTCGTGGTGCTGTGCGGCGGGCTCGGACCCACCTCCGATGATCGCACCACCGAGGCCGTCGCCCAAGCCCTCGGCCGTCAGACCGTGCATGACGACGAGGCCTGGGAGCACATCCGCGACGTCTTTGGCGTGCCCGACCATGAGCCGCCGCAGGGCAACGAGAAGCAGGCGCAGATCCCCGAGGGCGCCGTGGTGCTCCAGAACCGCTGGGGCACGGCGCCCGGTTACCTCGCCACTGAAGGGACCGCCCAGGTGGCGGTGTTGCCCGGCCCGCCCCGGGAGAATCGCCCCATGTTCACCGAGGCGCTGTGGCCCCTGCTGGCAAAGGAGGCCGGCGCGGGGCCGTTGGCCGAGACCCGGGTCTTTCGGGTGTTCGGCCTGCCCGAGAGTGGTGTGGGCGATCGTCTGCGGGAGGTGGAGGCCGCCTACCCTGATCTGCGCGTGGGCTACCAGGCCCGGTTCCCTGAGATCCTGGTGAAGCTGCGCCTGGACTCAACCCAGCACGAGATCGGAGACGCGGCCGCCCAGGCGCTGCATCAAGCGTTGGGTCCCCATCTCTACAGTGAGGGCGAGGCCACCCTGCCCGAGGTGCTTGGCCGGGAGCTTGCGGCCCAGCACAAGAAGGTGGTCACCGCCGAGAGCTGCACCGGAGGGCTGGCCGCCAAGCTGCTCACGGATATCCCCGGCTCCACTGGCTGGATGGACCGCGGTTTCGTCACCTACACCAACGAAGCCAAGACGGCCCTGCTCGGCGTCCCAGAGGCGCTGTTGGCTGAGCACGGCGCCGTTAGCGAGCCCGTCGTCAGGGCCATGGTGGCCGGCGCCCTTCAGAGGTCCGAAGCCCAGGTGGGAATCGCCATCACCGGCATCGCCGGACCCACCGGCGGCACTAAGGACAAGCCCGTGGGCACGGTATGGCTGGCCTGGGGCCACCGCGACGACATCGAGGCTCGCCAACTCCGCTTCCCTTTCAACCGCGATTTCAACCGCATCGTCAGCGCCTGGGCCGCCCTGGGTCAGCTCTACCGTTTCGTATTGAAGGGTTGAAACCGCTAGAACAGCGTAAACTTCAAGTTGATGAAACGCATGATGTCTTCGACCTCAAGCGATGACTCTTCAATAATTCGCTCGGTTTCTCCCCCGAACAGCTTCCCAATTATTCCGCCGTTCATGGTGGAAACGTAGACCTGTCCATCAGACTTTTCGTAGACGGCAAAGGATTTCGGCATCATGTTGCCGATCTTTTTGCGATCGTCGGCCTTCAGCATCTGGGCGGCAAATTTTCCGTGACAGTATTTGATGATCTTGAATTTGCCGATCTCGAAACCGCCGTGCTTCTTCACCTCGTAATTCTGATCGATGATTTCGGTGACGTGCCAGCCAGGCTTCTGGTTGATCCGGTCCCTGATAACGCGCACGGTTTTGTCAAAGTCGTAGGGGCTTTTTAGCTCCTTCACCATCATTCTGCTGGCGGATACATTGATGGTCGCCGCGGTAAAAATGGCCCCCAGCACGAAGCCCAACACGAGGGATGCTGCAACAAGTACTTTGGTTTTCATTTGATCCAGGCCCTTCTTTTATCAGTCTTCGTTAACGCAGATTTCCTGCGCCCGGATTTTGAGAATGGTCTTCCAGCTGACAAAGCCGATTGCCAGCACCAACAGAGTAAACATGGACAGGGATGCAACCTTGTAGATCGCCTGGGCGGTTACTTGAAATGCTACTGCCGCGGCGAGGGTTACCGCCGCCAGTGGGAACGTCAACGCCCACCAGGAAATGAAGAATTTAACTTTGTAGAAGCTTTTCCGCAAAAATACGAGAAACGCCACAAAGAAAAAAGACAGATAAAGAAGGAGCACGGAGACCACGTCCCAGCTCTGGGTGATCCGCATGTACGCGATGAACCCCACGGCGGGCGGCGCAATCAGAATGAACAGGGTTGGCAGAAACTTCTGGGGTAGCTGGTCGTGAAAAATGACCCGGTTGAGGAAGATGACAAACAGCACGACCCAGAAGAATATCCCCACGGCAAAGTAGACAAAAGAGAAGCCGTTGGGCAAAAAGTCCACCCCGGCCACGGGGACCAGGATGTTCCCCACCACAGGGATGAACCACGCAGGGTTCATGAAGTGAATTTCAAAATTGTGCTGCACCCAGAAGGCGATGGTGTGCAGCATCAGAACCGTGTGCAGAGCCACTCCCATCCACCACAACACCAGCGACACAAACGGCCAGTAGCCCAAAAATGCGATGGAGAGAAGTAGCAGACTGATGGATATGGCGGAGAAAAAATTTATGCGGATTCGATGTCGGAAGTCCACCACCACCTGATCAAAGTGTTTGACGGCTTTCAGGCCATATAGGAAGGAGACGAGCAAAAACAGTCCAAAGGTGAAAAACAGCATTCCGTCAAATACGAATTTGGGCATCCACTGTAGGTGGTAGTATTTGCTGAATACAATGGTCAGTCCGGACATCCCCATCACGATGGCGTATGCGGTAATTGGAAAAAAACGAAGGCGTTCCTTCATCTGCCTCTCCTGTTTCCGGTTGGTCATTCGGTGGCGTTCAGTATGAATGCCCGATGACAGCCACAGTGTAGTAACCATGAAAAATCTGGAATCAAGGGTCAGACCACAACAGTCGCAGTCGATTTGTTGTTTTCTTCCGCGTTGAAAATGCGGGGTCTCGGTTCTCTATCAGGGCCATCGAGCAACTGGTCAATTGTTTGCTCTCGTCGGACCTAATGGGGTCATTGACGAAAACAGGGAATTCGTGGAGGTGTCAGCGGCGCTTGGGGGACTTGACGTTTGTGACCGAGAGGACCGAGGCGGCGAGGTGATATCTGCCGCGTTTCGCGGGAGTTTTGGGTCGGTGGCGCAGGTACACCCGGGCCCGGTCGCCCTGGGTCAGCCCAAGTGGGTTGTATATTCGGGGACCGGGTTGGTACTGGTAGCGCAGCTTGTAGGTGAAGCGGACGCGCTGGCCGCGACGGAGCCTTCGCTTGCTTCGGACGACCCTGATGATGCGAGCATCCACGCGCAGCTCTTGTCCCTTGAGGATCCTGCGGGACCTGTGGGACTTGCGGGTGCTGCCTGAGTGGTAGCGTCGTGAGGCATAGCTGGACTTGACCCGGACCCGCTCCACCTTGATGACGAGCACCTCCGGTGCGGTCTTTTGCATGGCTCGGGCCGTGGCGTAAAGGCGCTGTTTCCGCTGGCGCGCGATCCTCGGCGGCAGCACAGCCATGGCCTCAGAGCCCGAAAACAGGATGACTATCAAGACACAAGCTCGCATGGGGTTACTCCTTACGCGTAGCTATTGGGTACCAGGCACACGAAGGAGAAGTTCGTGTCCCCGGTGTTTTTGAACTGGTGCATTTCGTCGGGGAGCACCAGGGCCATGGCGCCGGGGACCAGGGGATGGTCTCGGTCATCCTGGTGCAGCACACCCTGTCCTTCGAGCACCACGTTCATGTGCTCAAAGGGGTGTTGGTGGTAGGGCGTGTAGCCTCCGGGGCTGAGGGTGAATACCCTCAGGGCCATGAGGGGCGCACCGTCGGCGGGACCGAGCACCAAGCGCTTGACTGCGTCGCGGGCGCCTTCCATGTCCACGGGTGTAGATTCGATGTCGGTCCAGTGCTTCACGATTTTCATGATGTACCTCTACTGGTCCCTCCGGTTCAGGGTCATAGAGCCCCGGGGAAGGTTTGTTGCCCAGTATGCGTCAATAGATCAGCATGGCAACCCAGGACATTGATCCAGGACACTGACACTGATACTGATGCGTATGTTCCCCACTCCCCGTATGCTTCCCACTGTCTGGTCGATCCTCGCGGTGCTGCTGTTGTCGGTGGCTTGTGAAGAGCAGGTCCTGAGGCCGCCGGTGAACGAGATGGCGTTGCCTGGAGCGATGATCGTACGGTTGCAGGGGGCGCCGGGGTCATCGCTCGCGCCCATCCCCATCGCCGTGCTCCCCTTCACCCACGACAGTGACACGGCCGTGGTTGGCCAGCGGCGAGTGCACGCGTACGACTGCGCCCCGGCCATTTCCCAGCGGGGCCCGGAGGTTCACTACGAGTTGATGGTTCATCGCCAGGGGATCCTCCGGGTCCTGGTGCAGGGTGCGACCGGGGTGGACGTGGACGTGCACCTGCTCACGGATCCGAGCCTGACCTGCCTGGCCCGGGGGGACCGGAAGCTGGGCGTCGGGCTGGATCCCGGCATCTACCGCCTGGTGGTGGACACCCACGGCGCCGCGGGGCCCTATCGACTGGATGTGTCGCTGGACCCACCCGAGCCCGTGGTTCTCGGCTCCCTGTGGAACACCTACTACTACCTGGCCAACGAGGCGGACCACGAGACTCCGGCGGATACCCCTCTGTTCAGCGGCGACTGCGACATCCTGGCCGACGTCCCCGAGGCCTTCCACGACGATCTGTGCATCGAGGGCAGCGGTATTCTGCGAGATGGTCGCGTGGTGAACTACACCTCCACCTGTACCCGGGAGTGCTTCGCCGCGCTGACCTGCGGCCGTCACCGGAGCTACAAGATTTGTTATCGGGTCCTCGAACCGGACCGCTATCCCTGGGGCATGGGCGTACAGGGGCGCGCCTTGGAGCCGGATGTATCCATCGCCGTGGACCGGCGCCTGATCCCCATCGGAACGATCTTGTATTTGCCCGAGCTCGACGGCGTGATCCCCCCGGGCCGTAGCGAGCCCCATAACGGTTGCGTGAGGGCCGACGACATCGGCGGCGCCATCAAGGGCGATCACATCGACATATTCGCCGGCACGCGCCAGCGCTGGCGGGCGTGGGAGCGCATCTTTCCCACCCGGTCCTGGTTCACGGCGATCCTATTCCACCCCCGCTGTTACAACACACCGGGCTTTGCCGCCGGTGGCCTATGATAAAACGTCTTGCGCTCGCGCTGGTGGGGTTCTGGGTCGTCCTGGGGGCGGTGGTGGTCATTGTGGCGCTCACCACCGCTGACGAGCCCAGCCCTTCGCACAAGGTCCGGGGCCCCATGACCTGTGCTTCGTTGCAAGCGCGCGCCGAGCGCTGCGCCGACGGGCTGTCGGACCTCGCCGGCGACCTGTACGCCGAGTACATGAAAAAGCAGGGCGAGTCGGCTGTGGGCGACTCCACTCAGCGTTTTGTGGTGGTCACCGCGGTGCATGGCGCCATCGGTGACAAGAAGGTCGCCGCCTACTGCAAGCGGTACTGGGACTCGAAGCATCCACGCATTCGCCAGGTCCGGGCTCAGGTAGCGGCCTGCTTCAAAAAGCCCGGCTGCAAGGACTTCATCGAGTGCTTGCGCACGGTGGCTCGCCAGACGGATCTCACCGGGTTCTGAGGTCGCCTGGACGTTTCAACGCTTGGAGTTTCAACGCTTGGAGTTTCAACGCTTGGAGTTTCAACGC
>JAOZUO010000048.1:41785-51958 GCA_029938605.1 Deltaproteobacteria bacterium
GTTTCAACGCTTGGAGTTTCAACGCTTGGAGTTTCAACGCTTGGAGTTTCAACGCGGGCGTCGATACATGTCCCGGGGTAGGGGGCAGTCCAGGCGGTAGGCGATCTTGGGGTCCCGATACACCCGGCCCCGTCGAAACCTCGTGCCCAGGGGACGGGCTTTGCCGCCGGGCTTAATGCGCTCGATGGCCCACAGGTCCTTGGTGCACCAGCCGGTGACATAGATGAAGCCCGTTTTGGGATGTACGGCCACCCCGGAGGCCTTGACGATGTCGAGCCTGAGGATCTTCTTCTTGAAGGTTTTGGCGTCGACGATGGTGAGGGCGTGGCTCGCGAACCCCGCCACATACACGAACCGTTCGTCGGTTGACAGAGCGATGGTGCGTGGGCCCTTGGAAACCCACACGGTCTTTATCACCTTGCGTTTGGCGGTGTCGATGACCTGGAGCATGGAGCCGCCGATGATGGAGACGTAGAGTCGCTTGCCGTCCCTGGTGAGGGCGGTGTGCCGGGGCAGATTCCCGGTGCGGATCTTGTGGATGATCTTCATGCGGGCTGCATCCAGGAGGTAGACGTGCCTGCCGCCACAGATGGC
This sequence comes from Deltaproteobacteria bacterium, assembly GCA_029938605.1. GTDB lineage: Bacteria > Myxococcota_A > Polyangia > HGW-17 > JAJRWW01 > JAJRWW01. The sequence continues at coordinate 42,380 of JAOZUO010000048.1, forward strand.
CACGTAGAGGATCTTGCCGTCGGGGCTCAGTGACAACCCTCGCGGGTGGCGACCCACCTTGGTGGTGGCCTCGATTTTGCCGGTGGCCGCGTTGAGCCTGGACACCGTGGCCGATTCCCAGCTCGAGACGAAGAGCTGTTTGCCGTCGGCGGACAACGCCATCATCTTCGGAAAATGGCCGGTTTTGGTGGACCAGCGGGGCTTGAAGGTCTGGGTGTCCAGGGCCTGAATTTTGGAACCGTAGAAGTTCGATACGTAGAGCGTTTTGGAGTCGGCCGAGATCACGGACTCGATGGTGTTGCCTGGAAAGCTCACCTGCCGCAGCGCCTTGAAGGTTTTGGCGTCGTAGACGTCCAGGTTGTGGCGGTGCTTGCGTCCGAAGTTGGTGACGTAGATGCGCTTGCCGTCGGGGCTCACCGACACGCCCTTGGGCATGATCCCCGTGCGCCCGGCCCCCCAGATACGAAAGGTGTTGCCCCCGAGAGTCACCGAGTAGCCGATCTGGCGCGGGCGGGGTTTGCGGGTGCGAGCGTGGGTGTCAGCCAAGCCGTGGGTCATCGTCAGGATGAACGTGGTGAGCAGTGTAATGCGTCGCATGGGCCTTTGGTTCCTCGATGAGGGCTGAGCGTACTTTAGGGTCCCCAAACGATCACGGACAAGAGAACCGAGCGTACATTGAGTCATCGTAACTGATGTGCGGACGGCCGGAGGAATCGAGCGCAAGCGAGGTGTACTCGCCCACGAACCCGGCGGTATCAACGACTTGAATGCTCCAGCTCGTACCGTCGAAGTACGCGTACTTCAGGCCGGCGTTTAAGCTGTCAAAATAGCTGATGTGGGGGCGCCCGGCTCCATCGAGCGCTAGCGAGGTGTGCTCGCCCACGTCTCCGGCGGTGTCGACGGCTTGAATGCCCCAACTCGTACCGTCGTAGGAGGCGTACTTCAGGTCTTTGTCTATGAGGTCAAGGTAGCTGATGTGCGGGTGCCCTGAAACATCCAGTGCCAGCGAGGTGTACCTGCCCACGCTTACGGCGGTGTCGACGACTTGAACACTCCAGCTCGTACCGTCGTGGGAGGCGTATTTCAGAGCCGTGTTTGTGTTGTCATAGTAGCTGATGTGCGGGTGCCCTGAAACATCCAGTGCCAGCGAGGTGAACCTGCCCACGCTTCCGGCGGTGTCGACGACTTGAATACTCCAACTCGTACCGTCATGGGAGGCGTATTTCAGAGCCGTGTTTGTTTTGTCAAAGTAGCTGATGTGCGGGTGCTCTGAAACATCCAGTGCCAGGGAAGTATACTCGCCCACGCTTACGGTGGTGTCGACGACTTGAATACTCCAGCTCGTACCATCGTGGGAGGCGTATTTCAGAGCCTCGTTTGAGCCGTCATAGTAGCTGATGTGCGGGTGCTCGACGGAATCCAATGCCAGCGATGTATACTGGCCCACACTATCGGAAGTGTCGACGACTTGAATACTCCAGCTCGTACCATCGGAGGAGACATACTTCAGATCCCCGTGTGTGACGTCATAGTAGCTGATGCGCGGGCGTCCGGCGACATCTAGCACAAGCGAGCCGTACGAGCCCCCGTCCCCGCCGCCATCATAGATTTGGATATCCCAGTCCGGGGCGGCGCAGCAGAAAGAGAGGTCCGCCTGGCAGCTGACACACGCCTCCCCCGTCCCGGGTTGCGAAACGGCAGCGCCATTGCACGTCGCCACATCCCCCTCGCAAGTCTCGCCCGAGTCGATCACGCCGTCTCCACAAGACGCTGGCAGACAGGTCAATCGGCAGGCATCCGGAGCCGTGTCGGAGTTCGCGTTGCCGTCGTCGCAGACCTCGTTGCCGCCGTCGGTATCCCAGACCACCCCGTCCCCGCAGGTCGCCGGCTGGCAGGTGCCCGTCTGCCCATCGGGGCAGGCGTCGTGGGGGTCTGCGTTTCCATCGTCGCAAGTTTCGTCCAAGTCCACCACACCGTCGCCACAGGAAGCGAGCTGGCAGCTGGTGCGGCAGGCATCCGGAGCCGTGTCGGAGTTCGCCGCGCCGAAGTCGCACGTCTCGAAGGAGTCCACCACGCTGTCACCACAGGAAGCGGGCTGGCAGTTGGTGCGGCAGGCGTCGGGAAGCAGGTCCGAGTTCGACCCCCCATCATCGCATCCCTCGCCCTGGTCTTGATCGCCATTGCCACACTGGCTCATGTCCTGGCCACAGTCGCCCCGGCACACGGCGTCGTCCACGGTGTTGCCGTCGTCGCAGGCCTCCACCTGCTCGTCGCCCGTGGTGGGCGTTCGGTCCACGATACCGTCGCCGCATTGGTTGACCACGCAGCAGTCCTCCGTTCCCTCACAGGCGCTCAGGCAGCCGTCCTCATTTTCGGTGTTGCCGTCATCGCAGTCTTCGCCCGAATCCGCCACGCTGTCTCCGCAGTAGGCAAAGCGGCAGTCGGTCCGGCAGGCGTCGGCCACGGAGTCGGAGTTCGCCGCGCCATCATCGCACTGCTCGCCGGGGTCGAGGTTCCCGTCCCCGCAGACGTTCTGATTACTGTTGTCGTTTGCGTTGTCGTTTGCTCCGCCGTCATCGTCGCCGCAAGCCACAAGAACCAGACAGGCAATGCCCGCCACCGATACCATCCAGGATGCAATTTTCATCGTTTCCCTCTGCGAAACAGTAATGTTGCTCTGACTATGATCAACGGACTGACTGCCCATGTCAACGTTGAGGGCGGCGATACGGACGGCTCTAAGGGCGGCTTTAAGGGTGGCTTATGGGGCGGCAATCAAGAATGGGTCTAACGTTTTGGCATGGGGAGTGATCTGGCTGTCTCCGTGCATTTACCTGTGAGTTCTGTGATGATGAACAATGTCCACGGCGTCGTCGGGGCGGAAGGATAGGGTAAGCAGACAATGTTCAAGAACCGGCATGATCCCGGTCGCAATAAACCTCTCTTGCTCATTCTGGTGGGGGCGGGACTTGTTGTGATGGGGTGCGGCGACGACGACGGAGACGGAGGCAACAGCAACGGCAACAGCAACGGCAACGTGAATACGACGATTGATCCGGACTGCGACGTCGTGCGGTTCACCCGGTACGGCGCCTCGGAGCGGGGCTGGTGTGGTTTCAGTCGAAACCTGGCCATCCTGCCGCAGTTCGTGCGCAACGGGATGACCTTTGCCATGGCCGAACCCTGGAACGGCGGCTCCTATGGGGGGGAGCCCGGCGAGGGCTGCGGAGAGTGCTGGGAGGTCTCCAACTCCTGGTCCACCCAGATCGTGATGATGCACGACCTGTGTCCCGTTGAGGGCAACCCCGTTTGCGCCGGGGAGATGCTGCACTTCGATCTTTCCACGGAGTCTGACGCCGCCCTGCAGACCGACGGCGGAGGAGTGGCCGTAGTCAGGCGGGTGGGATGTCCGGTGACAGGCAACGTACATGTGTCCATTGGCGACTGGAACCAATGGGGCTACTTGAAGCTGGCCTTCGTGAACCACCGCATTCCCATCCGGTACGCAGCCGTTCGCGCGACACCGGACGGCTCCTGGATCCCGCTGGAACGGGATCTGGGCCGATGGTCCATCCTGGAAGGTCCCGAGCCCAGCGATGGCGAAGGCGTGGTCTTCCGGGTGGAGTCGGCTCAGGGCCAGGTCGTGGAGGGCGAAAACCCCCTGGCCTTCACCACCGTGGATCCGGGCAGCGACGATTTGTTGCACGACATCGGGGCTCAACTCGACGACCTGCAGCCCCCCGAGGGTGTGTGCGAATATGGTCCCCCGGGCCTGGTCTACGACGACGACTGGGGTGGTACCCCCGGCAATTTCTGGATGCCCAACCCCTGGGGCGATGCGGAGGTTACCGAGACCTCCGAAGGCTGCCACAACGACTCCGCCTCCTGCCTGCGCATCGAGCACATGGGCCCGGGCCAGGGGGTACACTTCTATATCTGGCAGTCCTTTCCCACCAGCTCCTTTGACACCCTCACGGTCTGGGCCCGGACCCTGAGCGGCACTTCGAACATCAACGTGGCCCCGAGCAATGAAGACGGTCGTTGCGGTGAGCATGAGCAGACCATCGACGATCAGTGGACCGCCATCACCCTCGACCTGGCCTCCATCTGTACAGACCCGGAGCTCTCCTCGGTGACCGTCTCCCACGGCGACGGCGTCCCCCTGTTGCTCGACGATATTCAATACGACTGAAAGGCTTCGGAGGAGTCAGCTATGGCGCACGATATTGTCAGAGGAGCTGATGGAGTCGCTCGATGCTGGTGGGCGATGGGCAGCGAGTCGTACGCTGTGTACCACGATGAGGAGTGGGGGCGGCCCACTCGAGATGACCGGTGGATTTTCGAGAAGCTATGCCTCGAGGGTTTTCAGGCTGGGCTTAGCTGGCTCACCATACTCAACAAACGGGAGAATTTTCGCGCTGCGTTCGCCAATTTCGAGGTCGACAAGGTGGCGCGATTCAACAGCCGAAGTGTGGACAGACTGCTACAGGACGCCGGGATCGTGCGGCATCGGGGGAAGATAGAGTCTACTATCAACAACGCGAAGCAGGCGCGCGAGCTGCAGACTGAATTTGGGTCGCTCGCCGCGTTCGTTTGGCAGTTCGAGCCACCGGAGAAATCGCGCCCCAAGACCCTTACTCGCGCGGCGCTCATGAAGCTCGTCAAGACGCCCGAATCCGCAGCTCTGAGCAAAGCGCTCAAGGCTCGGAAGTGGCGTTTCGTGGGACCGACTACCGTGTATGCGTTCATGCAAGCCGCCGGCATCGTCAACGATCACATGCACGGGTGCGCGGCACGAGAGCACTGCGCTTCGGCGCGCGGAACGTTCAAAGTGCCGCGACCTGATCGTTTAGCGTAAAACGTCAACGCGAATCGGGGGTACGGCGCCGTGCCGTGGGCGACGGGCGACGGGCTCGGCCAGCAACGCGTCGAGATGGTGCCGAATGGTTATCGTTGGTATCACCCGCGTCCCATCCAAAACCCTAGGAGGACGCATGAAGCGCCATTGGACTGTATTTCTGTCGTTGTTTACGGCCTTGCTGCTCTTGCTCTGGTCAGCCGTCAGCTGTGACTCAGGTTCCCGTGATTCGGGACCCGACTCGACCAACACCGTGGGGCCGATTTCCGTACCGATCAGCGGCGGCGGCGTGCGGCAGTCGGAACACTATCGCACCAGGGTCTCGGTGGGGCACGTGGGGACGGTTTCCACGGGCAGTCAGCGCTACAAAACAACACTGACGCTCGATGGTCTGACGAAAGGAACGAGGTAATCATGAAGAACCTCTTATGGTCCATCCTGGTATTGCTGCTGTCGGTCGCAATTTCTGGAAACGCAGCAGCGAAGGTGCCGGCCCAGTTGCCCATTCAAGGCGTGCTGACCGATACCGCGGGCACTCCCATCAACGGCTCTATTTCCATGACGTTCGCCCTGTACGATGCGGCCCAGGCAGAGCAGTCCCTGTGGTCGGACGACTTCGCGTTGGAGCTGGTGGATGGGTTCTACACGGTGTATCTGGGCTCCCAGAAAATTCTGGATCCCCAGTCGATCATTGCGGGCGACGAAGTGTGGCTGGGTATCACGGTGGCAGACGACTCCGAAATGGAACGAATCCAGTTGGCCTCGGTGGTCTTCGCCCTGCAGGCCCAGTTTTGCGAGCAGATCGGCGGCCTGTCGGCGGCCGACATCCAGCCGGTGCTCAGCGGCGGTCACGCCTGCGCCCAGGGCTCCTTTGTTCGGGGCTGGGACGACGTCACTGGGCAGACCATTTGCGCCAACGATGAACGCGGCGTGAGCACAGAAGCCGACCCGGTGTGGATGAGCGAAAAGGACGCCTATTGCACCCTGGCGGATTTGGAAGCCAACAGCGCGGTCAAGGTGCACTGGTCCAACCTGGACCAGTGCCGCCAGGTTTTGCCGACGGTCAGGACGACGGGTTGACCGTGGAAACGGATCCGGTCTGGACGGCCGCCAGCGGACCGCTGCAATCCGACATCCAGGCAAACGCCGCCTCCATCGTCAGCATCAACCAGCGGCAGCGCCTGGACGCGAGTGTTTTGTCAACCCTGGCAGTCACCACCTATGGCACGGATGTTTCTTCTGGGCTGTCTTTGAACATTCAGGGACGGGGACGCGATGTCCTGATGATGGCTTCGCTCAACATCGACAATACGGTGTCACCTTCGAGCCCTCACGATACCCAGCTCGTAATCACCCTGCGTTTCGACGGCATTGCTCGCCTCTCCGAGACCGTGGTCTTGAAGGAAAACAGCCGCCAGGTGGTCCATTTGCAATGGCTGGAAAGGTCCCTGTCGACGACCACCTATCCCGTCGATATCATCATCAACGCGTCCAATCGGGTGGATCTCAAGAACCGATCCCTCTACCTGATCGAGCTATAGCTCCCTACTACTTGAGCAGAAGGCCCAAAGTCAGGCTACTTTGCCAACGAGTGGCTCGCGACGGGCCCAGGCTCGTGACGTTCGTCGACCGAGCCGTCTCCCAACTGACCATAGCGGTTCCAGCCCCAGCACGCGAGAGAGCCACTGTTCGTCACTGCACAGGTGTGATATTGGCCTGCGCTCAGCTCGTGAACATCAGCCAGATCGGTCACCTGTGCTGGAAGCGGCCGGTCCTGCGTGGTACCGTCGCCGAGCTCGCCGTGATAGTTCGATCCCCAGCACCAGATCGTACCGTTGCCATGGATGGCGCAGGTGTATTCGTCTCCCAGTGCGATGGCCGTAACATCGTCCATGCCGATCACTTTCACCGGGGTTGTCCGGTCGATGGTGGTGCCATCTCCGAGCGTTCCCCGTTGGTTCCAGCCCCAGCACCAGGTCGTCCCGTCACCTTTGACCGCGCAGCTATGGTGACTTCCCGCGTCGATGGCGACGGCTCCCCAAAGCCCAGCTACCTCCACGGGAACAGGGCTGGGCGTGGTACTTCCGCCGCCCAGCTCGCCGTTGTCATTGCCACCCCAGCACCAGACTGTTCCGTCCTGACGCAGCCCACAGTTGTGGACCGTACCAACTGCCAGAGAGACAACGTCATTTAGACTCGAAACCTGTACCGGGGTGGTGCTGCACACATGACCCGAGGGCGCGCACGTCAGAGCGGTTTCGGCGCCGCCGAGCTGACCATGGGCGTTGCTTCCCCAGCACCAGACTGTCCCATCGCTTTTGAGCGCGCAGCTGTGGGCTCCACCCGCCCATAGGGCGGCGACTCCGCTCAGCCCAGACACCTGCACAGGCGCTGGGCTGTCGGTGGTCGCAGCGTTGCCGAGCTGTCCATAGGCGTTGCTTCCCCAGCAATAGATGGTCTGTTCGTCGGTCAGAGCACAGGTGTGCAGGACTCCGGACGAAACGGAGTGTGTGAAAGGCAGCCCCAAAACCAGCGTCGGCGTGGGGCTACAAGGTCGCTCGGTCAGGCCGAAACACGTCTGCTGGCTCTGGCTGGACCCGAGCTGGCCGTGATCGTTTCGCCCCCAGCAGGTTACGCTACCGTCGGCTTCTACTGCACAGGTATGCGCGCTCCCGGCTGCAATGTGCACCTCCGTAAGGGCGACGGTGCCCTCGGCAGGCTGCGTGGTTCCGACACTGCGGCCGTGGCAGGAGATTGCCAGTGACCAGCAAAGCACTAAGGCGGCTGGCGCAAATAACCTTGTCATCTGGAACCCGATCCATCGCAGCTGCCTACGTTGCTCTGCGGTTGCATACGCGGAGTATGCGCCCTCCTCGCGCCTTGGCAGCCGCGCGCCTCGTATCCCAACTTGACAAGTTTATTCACGCCAGCCGCCTAAGCAGCTGCCGACGCAAAGGCAGTGGCGAATCTTCATTTCGTCTTCCTCATCTCCGAATGAGCTCTCCGTGGGATTTCGAGCGTTCGGGCGTCGAAACCATCAGGTTTCTGAGAGGGGAGACCCACAAAGTCCCGCATTCCGGCTCGAAAGCACGTGGTCGTGTTTCCACACGAATAACTGCAAGGACAATACCAATCCCTGTCGGCTCCACCCCACTAGCTGTCAGGTCACCCAGCGTTCTTGAGGTCCAGCTCCCGGGGAGCGTCTAGGTGGGACAGGAGGTCTTCGCAGGCGCGGTCCAGGGCGGACTGGTTTCGGGCTTTGAGGACGAGGCGGACGGACCACTTTCCGGGGGCGGGGGAGTAGGGGTAGGAGCCTACGGTGACGTCCGGGGAGCGTTCTTGGATGGCTCGCAGGGCGTTGGCAAAGGAGAGCTCATCCTGGGTCACGGTGAACTGGCGTTGGTGCTGGGGCTCGCCGGCGAGGCGTCCGAGGAGGTTGGAGAACTTCTGGCGCAGGAGGCGAGGAACGCCGGGGAGGACGTAGACGTTGTGTACCTGGACCAGCGGGAAGGAGTCGTCGTACCAGTGCAGCTCGGTGGGCGCCGGCACCCGGGCCAGGCGGCGGTGGCTGTCGTCGAGGTCTTCGCCTTTCCACTTGTGCAGCAGGGCCAGCAGGTCCGGGTGGTCCACCAGGGGGACGTCAAAGGCCTGGGCGATGGACTCCATGGTGATGTCGTCATGGGTGGGGCCGATGCCGCCGCAGGTGATCACCACGTCGAACGCATCGGCGAGGCCGGCGACCTGGGTGGCGATTTCGTCCCGATGATCAGGGACCACCACGATGCGACCGAGGGTCACGCCCCGCTTGAAGAGGGCGCGGGCCATGTAGCCGGCGTTGGCCTCTTGTGTATCTCCGGAGAGGATCTCGTCCCCCACCACCAGGATCGCAACCCGCTCAATGGTCATGTGCCCGAGCATAGCACTTTCCCCAAGAACACGGACCTCGGCGCTCATGCCATTTTTTCAGGATAGGAAAGGACGTACGTCAGTACGTCCCCATTTTCCCATTCCCCCCCATACTCCAACATGAAAACAGGAGTGTCCAGCCGGAACCAAGTGTGCTAAAAAACGCAACCTGGAACACTAGAATTTTTCTTGAGAAGCTGCCTTCAGCATAGGAGAGTTACGTTGCAAGGAAACCGAACCAATAATTGGAATCTGCTTGCCATTACGTGCCTACTGGTTTCGTCGGTCTTCATCGGGTGTGAAGACACATACGTTGCTGGTGACTGTCAAACAGGGCAGGAAAACTGCGGCGGTTTCTGCGTCGACGTAAGCAATGACCCGGCCAACTGCGGCGCCTGTGGCATCACCTGCGATGCGTCCGAGGTTTGCCAGAACAGCGTCTGCTCGATGGGCTGTACCGGGGGTACTACCGAATGTGAGAGCTCATGCGTGGACACGTTGCTCGACCCCAACAATTGCGGCGACTGCGGAGTACAATGCGCCACGGGAGAAGTCTGCTCCGCGGGAAACTGCGGCTTCGACTGCGTCGGCGGCACCACCGACTGCAATGGCGTCTGCGTCGACACCGACGTCGACCCGGGCAACTGCGGCGGATGCGCCAACACCCCCAACACGGGTGACAATATTTGCGACGCCGAGGAGCTCTGCTCAGCAGGAAATTGCGGCTTCGACTGCGTCGGCGGCACCACCGACTGCAATGGCGTCTGCGTCGACACCGACGTCGACCCGGGCAACTGCGGCGGATGCGCCAACAC
>JAOZUO010000303.1 GCA_029938605.1 Deltaproteobacteria bacterium
GCTTGTGGTCGGAGGCCGGGGCATCGGACTCGGGATGACGGAAGACGGAAGACACAGGCACGGACATGGGCCCAAGCTTCAGCCCGGCATGAAGAGTACGGACTGCCAGTGAGTGGATTCGCGTCATGGTGTCACCCTGTATGGGCCTGCGGCAGGTTTCTATCTGCTTGTGCCGCGGCAGGCCTCGGACGCTCGATGTCGGCCCTGGCGTCGGGGCCGAGGCGGTCTTCGCCAGACTGGATCACGACGTGATCGGTCTCGCGACTTCCAGCCGGGAACATTTCCATTTCCCCCCTTCGAGGCCCAGGTCACGGCGTTGCGGACCAAACGGCCTGGCTAATATAACAGCCTCCTGATTTGGTCCCTATATGGGACCATATTACGCTTCTAGTGTACTAGTCTCCTGTTTTGGTCCCTATATGGGACCAAACTATCTCTCTAATGTATCAGCCTCTTGGTTTGGTCCCTGTCGTGGACGATGTCCCAAGCATTCACGACTGCCCACCGCCCATCACCGGGGCGCCAGGGATGCCGATCCGCAGCGGGACATGACGCCGGAGCGTCTACCGGACTCACCTTCTGAAGAAAGAAGAAATCCGGCACGCCCGGCCGTAGGCGGTGCCATTCGGCGCTCGGGCCCGCACCATGGGTGCGTATTGCCGGGGCGGATGCACTACCTGACGGTTCGCTACACCGGGATGACCATCGGCTCAGAAGCGATCTAGAACGTCCACAAAGCCGTCATCCAAGCCCGCTGCTAACTGATAGGGGGTTGCAGGATCCGAGCGAGGCGAGGGAGGCTGGGCACCCGCTCCCAGCGGTGGCAGGAGGGAACGGATTTAATCACATGGCCCCGTGGTCCCCATGACCAAAACCGCTGCCCAAAATTCCGCTGGTCTGAACCTGACACGCACACGGCGTCCGTCAGTGTCCGCCCCGCTCGGACCACACCTCGGCGGTGTACACGTGGAAGAGGGTCTTGGGGTCCTTCCAACCGTTGGGTCCCAGGCCCGCCTTTCGGCTGAGGTGGCGCAGGGTCGTAGGCCGGTCCCACTTCTGCGCGGGGGCCACGTGGGGCAGGAAGGTCGCCGAGTTCTGGCCCCGACGCAAGATGATGCCGTGCTTGCCGATGACGATGTCCCGATAGCTGTCCACCCTGCGGACCATGGAGAGGGCGGAGACCTCCACCTCGATCTGGGTCAGCTCCCCCACGGTGACCTGCTCGAACCGCCGGTCGCGCAGGGCGGCGTTCTGGGCGTTCTTGATCACCGCCTGGTACAGCGGTAGGCGCGGCAGGATTGTGCCGATGCACCCTCGGAGCCGCCCCTTGCTGGTCAGGGTCACGAAGGCGCCCTGCCGACGCTTGAGGCGCGGCCCGATGGAGAGGCCGTCAGTCAACGCCCGCGGCCAGGTGGAGGTCACTGACGCCACCAGGGAACGCCGCGCCAGCTTCAGCAACGTGGCCCGCTCCCCGGCCGACAGCGGTTGAAATCGCGACTGCGCCCTACCCGCCCTACCCGCCGCGCCCCCCGCGCTCCCCGCGCCCCTGACCTTCTCCGGCTTCAGCAATCCCGCCGTCTCGTCGGTGGACGTCTGCTTCTGCTTCTCGCAGCCCGCCCCGGCCAACAGGCACACACCCACAATGATCGTCAATCGTGTCAACGGCCGCTCCTACTGCTGCTGCTTCGTCGTCGTCTTTGGCGTCGTCTTCGTCGTCGTCTTCGTCGTCGTCTTTGGCGTCGTCTTTGGCGTCGCCATCAGGGCCACTGACAGGTAGCTCACCGTGGATCGCCAGTCCCCCAGGACGTGGCCCGAGGTGGTGTAGTGCAGCACCTTCGTCTTCACCGCGACCCCCGCCGTCTTGAGCGTCTCGAGCATGAGCGAAGTGGGGGCGCGGCCGCACATGGTGATCCCGGTCTTGCGATGGTGCGCCATGAGCCCGTGGCCGTCCAGGTTGCGGATATACGGCAAGGTGCTGTAGTCCAGCCGCTTCACCGCAGTCGCCATGGACTCTCCCGCCTTCCGGGGAACCTCGAAGCGAAACCCCTGCCCCCGGTGGGTGAAGTCCGTGCTGGCCAGAAACACCGTACCGGGCGACACCAGCTTGGCCAGCTCCCTGGCCACCCGAAGCCGGCCCGCGTCATCGAGGACGCCCACCAACATGGGCAGGACCAGCACCGACGGGCGCACCCGCTTGAGGAACACCATCTGCATCTCCACCGAGTGCTCCCGGGCGTGGGCCCGGGCCACCTCGGAGAAGTCCGGCAGTCGTCGCAGCGCCTTGGCGGTCCCTACGTCCACCCGCAGCAGGCCGAAGGGCGTGGCGTAGTGGGTCACCTTCGGAATGGACACCCCATGGAACCGGTGGTAGTGGCTCACGCCCAGCACCACCACCCGCTTCACCCCGCGCTGTATGCCCAGCAACTTGAACCCGAACCCCGCCGTGGGCCCGGAGAAGCGGTAGCCCGCATGGGGAGAGATCAACCCCACCAGTCGCCCCGAGATCTTGGGGAGCCCGGCCTCCACAACGTAGCGGTCCAGCTCCGGTCCGAGGGTGGCCTTGTCCGCGGCGTACCAGGTGCCGGCCTTCTTCATTTCACGGACAACCTTGGGCCCCCGGAAGCCCGGGTCGCTGTCGGCCGCCTTCTTCTTCTTGCAGCCACCGCCCATCACCAGGGCCAAAGCCGGGACCAGGAACGAGAACAGGTTCGCACGGATTCGCAGGTGCTTCTTGGGATGCTTCACGGGATGCCTCATGGGATGCTTCCTATCCTGCCAGGTCGTCTCCCGACGGCTCCAGATCCTCCGGGGAGATGACGTCCTCCCGCAAGGTCGCCCAGGGCTCCGCCGCCCGCACACGCCCAAAGCTACCGGCTTGGTCGGACAGGACCGAACCCGCCTCCCCGCCTCCGCCTCCGCCTCCGCCTCCGCCTCCGCCTCCGCCTCCGCCTCCGCCTCCGCCACGATGCCCACGCGCCGCCACTACGCACAACCCTCCGATCAATCCAACGCCCAAAAACCCTCGTCTTCCCACCGCAAAAATCGAACCCCTCGGTATCCGTCGCTTCATCGCCACACCCCCTCGAGCGCACGTTGGCAGTAACCGCACTTGCCGTCGGACAGGTGGTTGGACCGGATGCGATAGCCCACGCGCTCGATGACCACCTTGCCACAACCCGGACAGTAGGTGTGCTCCCCATCGTTGCCCGGCAGGTTGCCCACGTAGGGAAACTTCAGCCCCTCGTCCAGGGCGATCTTCCGAGCGCGCTCCAGGGTGCCGATGGGCGTGGGCGGCCGGTTCCGCATGCGGTAGTGCGGGAAGAACCGGCTGAAGTGCACCGGCGTGTGGGCGCCCAGCTCCCGCCGCACAAAGCGACACAGCTTCTTTATCTCGGCAGTGGAGTCATTGAGCTCCGGGATCATCAGGCTGGTGATCTCCAGCCAGACCCCCGCCTCCCGAGCGATGACCAGCCCACGCAGCACGTGCTTGAGCACACCGCCGCAGTTTTGCAAAAAGACGCCGGGCCGCATGGTCTTCACGTCCACGTTGGAGGCGTCGATGACCCGACAGAGGCTGCGCAGCGGTCCGGCGTTGATGTAGCCCGCCGTGACGGTGACGGTCTTGAGACCGGCCTCCCGCGCCCGGGCGGCCGTGGCCATGGTGTACTCGTAAAACACCACAGGCTCGGTGTAGGTCGCGGCGATGGACGGACAGCCTCGCAACCGGGCCGTCCGCACCAGCTCCTCGGGCGTAGCCCCGAAGGCCCCGGGCACCACGCTCTTGACCCGCACAGACTCATCCCAGGGGTTGGCCTGGGAGATGTTGTGGTTCTGGCAGTTGGTGCAGTGCAGGTTACAACCCACGGTGGCCACCGACAGGGTCCGCGTGCCGGGCAGCACATGAAACAGGGGCTTCTTCTCAATGGGATCCAAATGCAAAGCGCAAGGCCGTCCGAAGGTCGACGCAACAAGCCGCCCCCCCACGTTGATGCGCACCCGGCAGTCCCCGGCGTGGTTCGACGGAATGCGACACGCCCTCGGGCAAAGCTGGCACACCACCTCCTTACTCACCGCACTCACCTTACTCACCTGGCCCCTCCCCGCCGCCCGGACCCATCCCGAGCCATAGGCTTGGCCTCCACCCGCCGCCAATGCACCGCCTCGTGATTCGACAGCCGCCCGGACCGAAGCTGCTGCTTCAGGGTCAGGGGATCCACGGCCCGGATCTCTCCGGACGCAGTCACCCGATCGCCACGGGGCGGGTACGCGCTCCGCACCACCCCAACCACCGAGACCACCAACAACAGCCCCAACGCCCCCAAAAAACCCAAGTCCCGCCGCCGCTGGCGCTCCGCCCGGAATTCCTGGAGCTCATTCATCAATTCACCAACTCGCACCCGTAGCCCCCACCGTATCACCCCTCCCCACGGAGCCACAAGACATCGTCATTCCGAAGTGCCACCTACGGGATTGGAATCACCGGGCAGTAGAGACGCTCACGGAAGGACGAGCTCGTAAGCTCCCAGGTCAAAACCGTTGTTCTGGGGTCGCCGGACTCCGTTGAAGTCCACGTAGATCCCGGCATCCACGCCAGTGTCAGCGGCCGAGCTGCCCACCTGGAGACGGAAATCACCGCCGGCCAGGTCCATGAACAGGGGATCGCCCTCCACGGGCGATGAGTCCTGGGAAGGCACGGCGTCTCCACCATGGTAACCGTTGTGATCGAAGAGGTAGCTCCCCACGCCGAGATCTCCGTGGACGTAGGTTCCTGTAGTCTGCACGAACAGGTTGTTTTGAATCCGCGCGGTCTTGCAAGCGGCGATGGCGATGGAGTGGGAAGCGCCCACCACGGTGTTGTGCGCGATGACCACATCCAGCTCGGTCTCGTCCACGCCTGAGTTCCCGATCCGGATCCCCGAGGACCATTGGCCCCCGACGTTCCAGACCACATTGTTGTCGATGGTCGCATCGTAGACCCAGGGGACGTTGCCATCGGACCCCCCCACCAGGATGGCGGAAGCCTGGGTGTTGTAGACGAAGTTGTGGTGAATCCACAGGCTCGTCAGGTGGTCATCCGCCGTGTGCCCGTAGGCTTTGATGCCGAAGGCCTCCTCCCCGATGTCGTGCACGACATTCCAGGCGATCTCCACATTCGCGCTGGGGCCCCATCCCCCGTGGTAGATGGCTGAATGGGGGGTGTTGTGTACGTGGTTGCCCAGGACCTGACAGTCCATGGCCGTGGAGATGGTGACCCCGTAGTACCCACCGGTCACGTCGTTGCCCACGAGACGCTGGCCGTGGCTTGGTGGTTCCTCGCCGGCTTTTTCGAGCGACACGGCGGTCGCGTAGGTGTTGCCGCTGCCGACGATGCT
>JAOZUO010000161.1:0-9566 GCA_029938605.1 Deltaproteobacteria bacterium
GTTTTGATGCCTCGACCTTGGACCGGCTCGCGCACCCGCGGTACGACGATCCGGGAGTGGATAATGGGCTGAACTGTGATGGAGAGCCGACGTGTATTCCGGGCGTTGACATTGGCGCCTACGAGAGGCAGCCATGACGCCCACCCATGGACACCCCGAGCTCAGGTCGGCACCACGATTCTGGGCGGTCTGGTGTTCCGCGGTCTTGCTGATCTCCGCCTGCGGTCATGACTCCACCGGAGACGATAACACCAACGAGAACCATGGAATTGTTCCCGTCACGCTTTGCGGCGATGGTGTCCTTCAGGAATATGAGGAGTGCGATGATGGGGCGGCCAACGACGACTTTGTCCCGGGCGCCTGCCGCACACAGTGCGTCCTGGCATACTGCGGCGACTGGGTGGTGGATGAAGGGGAGTACTGCGACGAGGGGTTCGGCAACGGTTATCCCGGGGTGAACTGCCGCCGGGACTGCACGCCTCCGGTATGCGGTGATGGCGAGGTGGGGGGGGGCGAGACGTGTGATGACGGGAACCTCGAGCCCGGCGATGGCTGCTCCCCCGGCTGCGAGGTGGAGGCGCGTTGGGAATGCTACGGATCCCCCAGCATCTGCACCTGTACGGGCTACTATCATGGTGAGGATTGTACCGGGTGTGTGGTGCTGGTCAGCGTCGACGCTGGGGGCGAGACCCTCGACGGGGAGACCTGGTCTACGGCTTTCCGGTCGGTGCAGCGGGGCGTCGACGCCGCCGCGGATGCGGCTCTCCAGACGGCCGATCAGTGCGAGGTCTGGGTGGCCCGGGGAGAATACTTCATCCTCAAGGACTCCCTCCTCGACACGTTGGCCTTGCGGGACAACACGGCCCTGTATGGTGGCTTCGCCGGGACCGAGGGTCTGCGGGAACAGCGGGATCCAGGCGTCCACACGACCGTGCTCGATGGTCGGGATGCGGCCCAGGAGCGCGGTCGGGTCTTTCATGTGGTCACGGCGACGGACGTCGGGGGTCTGGTGCTCGACGGCTTCACCATCCGCTGGGGCCATGCCATTGGATTGGGCGATGACTTCATGGGAGGAGGGCTGCTGGCTGTCGACGCAACCGGGCTACACGTGGAGAGCTGCCGTTTCGAGGACAACCGCGCGGCGGGGGGGGGCGCCGGGATCTATCTGCGTGGGAGCCAGACGGTCTCTCTGGTGGGCAACACCTTCGTGCGAAACACGGGTGCCGATTATGGAGGAGGTCTTTCGGCGGAGAACAGCGAGATCACCTCGCAGTCGGACGAGTGGATCGACAACGAGGCCGGGCTCGGTGGAGGGATGTACGCCACCGGTTGCCAGATCTCGCTCTCGGGTTCCCGCTTCCTGGACAACTGGGCCTCTGGAATCGACCCGTCGGCTGCGGATGGCGCGGGTGGGGGACTGTTCGCGACGGACACCGACGTGAAAATCACCGACGGTCTCTACGCCGGCAACCTCGCGCAGGGTAGCGGTGGCGCGGTTAGCATAGAGAACCAGTACACAGCGATTCCGGCAACCATTTTGCGCACGGATTTTATCGGGAACGCTACTAGGCGAGGAGGCGCTGTGTTCACGGACCACGTCGATGAAATCGAGATGGATCGGTGCCTTTTCGCTGGGAACTTTGCTAGGGAGGGTGCGGCGCTGCTCCATGAACACTCGGACTACGTGGAGGTCCGCAGCTCCGCGTTTCTCGGCAACGGCAACAATACCCTGCAGGTCCACTATTCGCCGCTGGGAGTCACCTCCAGCACCTTTGCCGGCAATTCCTCTGGGAGGGTACTAAACGATTACGTCCACAGCCATATGGTGGTTCGGAGCTCGGTGCTCTGGGGAAATGTGCTGGACACCGAGCCTACGGTGGGAGAAAGCGCCACGGGATCCTTCGACATCGAGTGGAGCCTCTGGCCGGGTGGCGACTGCGGCGTCAACGGGGTTCTGTGCGACCCACCGGGCTTTGTGGGGGGAGAGGATGCCCCTTTGCACTATGGTGTCTGGAGCGAAGTTGTCGTGGACCCAGAGACTCGCCTCACCACGCTGCGGGTAACCCCCCCCCGCTGGGTCCCGGACGCCCTGCGCGGTAAGCTTGTACGCATCGCCACGGGTGATCCTAATTCTAGCCCGTGGTTCCCCATCATCGGTAATGACGCCGATTCCCTGTGGATCTACGGACGCACCTGGCGCCGGAACGATGGCAATTATCCAAATAGTGTGTACCAACGCGAAATCTACGTCGACAGCGCCTTCGCGATCCTGGATGTTAGCCTCGACGCAAACTCCCCGGCCATCGATGCGGCCTACGGCGTGGACCTCCCTCCCCTCGACCTGGACGGCAACCCTCGGGTAGACGTGGCGGGTCAGCCGGATCAATTCGACTGTACCGGGAGACCCGGTTGCGTCTCCTACGGTGACCTCGGATGCTACGAGTATCAGCCATGAGATCGCGATCCGGTTGCATGGGTACCAGAAAGGAATTCTTCTGATGAAGCGATCGTTCCTGTTTCTTATGATGGCATTTCTAGTGGCCTCCTGCGATGAAGGTGGTGGAACGGCGAACCACAACAACGCCAACAGCAACGGCAATGCCAACGGCAATGCCAATGCCAACGCCAACACCAATGCCAACACCAATGCCAACACCAACGGCAACGGCAACGCCAACAATAATAACACCACGCCAGTCTGCGGAGATGGCGTCATGGATGCGGGAGAGGAGTGCGACGAACCTGATTTTGGTTCCGCGACCTGCGAAACCAATGGTTTTGCCGGAGGAACGCTCAGTTGCACCGATTGCACGATTGATACATCCACTTGTGGAGATTCTCAGGTGGAGATTGTTTGTAATCGTTGGAACAGTGACAGAGCAGATATAAGCGAGGGAACTTGGAGCGGAGATGTGGCCACGTGCACCACCGGCGACATCTCGGCCCAGGGCAGAGCGAACGCCCTGAAACTGATCAACCTCTATCGCTGGTTGGTGGATCTCCCTCCGGTTACAACCGATCCCATAAATGATCAGCGAGCACAGGAGTGTGCGTTGATCATGACGGCCAATGGGAGCCTCAGTCATCACCCACCCACTACCTGGGACTGCTACTCCACGGATGGGGACCTGGCAGCGGGGTGGTCGAACATCGCCTCCGCCCCTGGAGTTCAAGCGGTGGACGGATACATACTTGACCCCGGTCCGGGAAATCACGCCGCCATGGGGCATCGGCGGTTGATTCTCTCAAATACATTTGGTCCCACCGGACTCGGGTCCACCGACTCGTACTCCTGCATGTGGACGATGGGGTCTGGAAGCGCGGGCAAACAGTGGACTGCTTGGCCTGGGGATGGGGTTCTTCCCTTGGAAGCTGTCTCTCCACTGCCGTGGTGGTCTCTCGATGAAACAGGCTGGACAGTACAAAGTGATTCCATTGACCTGTCCACCGCTACTGTGAGCATCACCATGGATGGGAGCGTGGATCGTCCCGTCACCGTCCTGCAGTTGGTGCAAGGAGCTGGTTCTTCCTGGGCCATATCCATGACTCCTGATGGTTGGACCACAGAGGCAGGACACACCTACCACGTCGAGATATCAAATATTTCGACCCCCATCACCTATGACGTGATTGTTGACGCCTGTAACTGAACATCCCCCAGTAAAGCCGGGGGGATTACAATCGTGGATCAGAATGAACATCATGCTGACTTTTTGCCTGTACGCTTGAATGTCGGGTACGAAGGCTGAAGGGGCTAAGATGGGTAGTGTAGGCACAGCCCTGCCGAGCGGTCAGCGCATGCACCCCACGCGGCGTGTCGCTACAACCATCTGGTCGAATATGAGCGTGCCGTCGGCGTCGTAGTTTTGCGGCCAGAAGTGGTTCAACTGAAGCGCGGTGGTGTTGCGAAGCTGAAGGTCCAGGATCTGGGTCGCAGGCGCCGGATAGTCAGTGCACTCCGATCCGTCCGCACCCGCGGGACAAAACTTGTCTCGAATCCAATAGCCCAGGGGGCCGTTTTCGTCGAAGCGTTGCACCAGGACGTCGTTTTTCCAGACCTCCAGCACGGCGCCCGCCCCGCTGGACGGATCACTATTTACCCGTACGTGCATTTCGAGACAAACCCAGGTCCCGCCGTCCGCGGTGAAGTCGTTCTGATGAACCAGCGTGTTCCCCCAGTACGTGGAAGGGGGATCCTCCCACGAACGCATGCCCATCCAATAGTTGTAAAAGTCGAAACGACCGCTGCTCCCCATGGGCTCGATGGCGATGGAGAACCGATCGTCTCCGTTGGGTTGGATACCCGCGTTGGGGCTCGGCCAGGTGGTGCTCGGGTTGGTACCGCCGATCCACATGCCGTTGTGGTGCCACGTCACACCCGCCTCATAGTTCACGTACCACCGCACCCACCACTCATCGTGGTTGGGTAGCTGCTTGAAGAGATCCACGGCCGTTCCCATGGTCGCGTGCAGCGCCAGCGATGAGCCGCTTCCATTGGGCGTGTCACTGGTGAGCTCCCATCCCCCATTGTCCCGCACCTGATCGTATCGGCCGGCGATGGCCGCCAGGGAACCCTCCTCGAAGTCCTCAAACCACACCACCGCGGGATCGTTCCCCATGCCGAGATCCCCTGGATAGTCTTCGGCCAGCGTCCCGGTCACCGCTGCATCGGTCACCGCTGCATCGGGATCTGTAGAGCCGCCGTCTGAAACCGCGGCGTCCTGGCCAACGAGCGCTCCATCCACTGGCCCGGCATCCGGTGACATCGCGTCGTCATCACCGGAGCAAGCCACCGAGAACATGAGGACAACGATACTGCAACACATCCGAGTCATTTGTTCCCTCCCTGCGTCAATACCGTTCATCATCGCGCAAAAGCGCCCTCTCGATCAACGACATTTCTGTAGTCCCACAAAGCAAGTCCAACCCATTTCCGTCTATTTTGGTGCATAGTCTGATGCATGGACGTATGGACAATGATGCATGGACCTTGAGAAGTACAACACGCTGATGGAACCGGTGACCGTCCTGGGGCTGGCTGAGGAGGTCACCGATTTTTTGGCCGATCAGGGGGTCTCTACCGTCATGGATCTCCTGGATCAGGAGCTGGCGTACTATCCCAGCGAGATCGCGGATGAGCTACGGCACAAGCTGGAGGAGGCGGGGCTGGTGGAGCCGAGCGAGCCGGAACAGGGCCATCAGAGCGACCCGACCCGTCCGACCGCCGTGGACCCCGACACCCTGTGGCAGGCGGTGACCGAGGACTGGAAGGATCACGTTGATTCGTCCACCATCATCGACGGCGTGGGGCTGCATCCGCATGAATCGCTGAACGCCCAGAACATCGCGGTGCTGGCACAACGCGTGAAGGATCTCGATCCGCCTCGACTGCAGGTGTACGGCGATGCGGACCTGTGGATTCAGGCATTGGTCCCCATTGCGCTACAGAAGACGCGAGCGCTGATTCTCGACACTCCGTGGGAGGATCAAAGTACGCAGGCGCTCGCTCTCCATGGAGACTTGACCCCTTGCTTGGAGACCATGGGGGGGCTCGACCTCCTGTTCTGTGTGGGAACGTTCCACCTGGGAGCCTTTGACCATTTCCAGCTCAAGCACATGTACCTCCAGGCCAACCCGCTGACTGTCGAAACCGTCGTGGGAATTTGTCGCAGTAAACTACCCTCCCTGGAGACGCTGGCGCTGGGATTCGGAGCGGAAGGGGAGGCCAGCGCCGAAGCGATGGAGGCGCTGTACATAGGCCTGACCACCGCCCGGTGGCCGAAGCTGCGGACGCTCAGTCTGGAGAACCTTCCCTCGAGCGAGATCGCGCTGGATCACATCCTCCGAAGCCCGCTGGCCAAACAGCTCAAGACGATACGATTGTACGACGAGATGACCGACGAGGATGAGGCGCTGGCCGTGATCGAGTCCCACGCCGATGTCTTCGCGAAGACCAAGCTGATCGCCCCCTTTGAACCTTTCTCCGAAGCCGGATTCAAGCGCTTGAAGAAAGTGCTCCGGGACGCCAGCGCCTGGGCTGAAGTCGAGTCGTTATTCTTGCCCGAAACCTACCTGGGCGAGTAGGAACAACCTATGAAGACTCTATCCCTTGTGCTGATTATGTCCCCGCTCATGGTCGGTCTCGCGGCCTCCTGCTCGACCACCAACCGCCCGCCCGCGTCCAGTCCTGCCGGGGAACAGGATCCGACCGCCGATCCGGCCGCCGATCCGACCACCGATCCGACCGCCGATCCGACCGCCGATCCGACCGCCGATCCGCCTCCGGTAAACGCGTACGATCCAGCGCCCACCCCTACCCCCACCCCCACCCCTGCCCCTACCCCCACCCCCAGCCGTCGGGCAACGACGCATAGGCTGTCGACCGAAGCGAAAGCCATCTTGAAAGTGCACAACGCCGCCCGCAAGGCGGTGGGTGTGCCCCCCCTGGTGTGGTCTGCCAAAATTGCCCGACATGCCCAGGCCTGGGCCAACCGGCTGGCCCGACTGCAGACCCTCCAACATCGCCCGCACTCGGGGATCTGGAAGCGAATATACGGCGAGAACCTCGCCATGGCCGGGGGCTCGAGCGCCATCACCAACTATGGCCAGAAGGGATCCCTCCAGTGGCTGGGAGAGAAGCGACGGTACAGGCGCGGGAGCCACTCCCTGGCCGGCGTGGGACACTACACGCAGATGGTGTGGCGCAAGACGCTCCGCATCGGCTGCGCCACTGCCCACTACCAGAAGGGTCCATGGAAAAACGTCATCCTGGTCTGCAACTACGATCCGGCAGGCAACATGATGGGCGAGAGCCCGTACTGAGCTTTGGGCGACTGTCAGGCGCACTGCTTCGAGCGACGCTCCGGGCGACTTGAATTCGTTGGGCGAACCGTTGATACTGAGCCGATACGAACCGATGGGAGCTGTGAAGTCATGAAGCGCGTACTCTGGGCGGCAGCAATGCTGGCGATATTGTCTGTGGGATGTGGGGACGACAGTAGCGCGGGGGGCAACGACGCCGGCCCTGGGGTGGACGGCGCTGTGGATCCGGATGGTGGGCCTGGGGTGGACGGTACGATCGATCCCGACGGTACGGTCGATCCCGACGGCGGGCCGAATCCGTTGTGCGTAACCGGCGACGGCTGGTGCCTGTCCCATGACTCTCGGAGGTTCTGCGTCGGTGGCCAGTGGCAGGAGGAGACCTGCGCCAGCGGGTCGGGCTGCGTGCAGGGGGCCTGCGTGACCGCGGCCTGCTCTGACGAGTGCACCCTGGAGGAGGTGGACGGAGCCCGCACCTGCGAGCTTTTCGACATGTCCAGCGGTACCTGGGTCACGCCGGATCCGGCCGGGTCGCTCCATGACCGCGCTCGAGCCTACACCCAGTGGCTGCGCCGGGACGGATCCATGTACGGCGGGGTTGGAAATGCGTCCTATTCGGATCCGCCCACCTACAGCAACGTGACCGGGCTCGGCGGGCTCGGAGATTCGGCCATCTGGACCGGGACCTACCTGGCGGCAGAGGCGCTGCGGCTCCGGGAAACGGGGGCAGCCGACGCACGGAACAACGTCATCGACCTGGTGGAGACGCTGCACCTGTGGTTCAACGTCACCGGTCAGCCCGGGCTCCTGGCGCGGTTCGTGGCACCGTCGGGAGGCGGCCACCCCGTGTCGCTGAACGATCTGGACTGCGCCGACACACGCACCCACTGTAATGTCTCCTACGACGGTCAGACCTACGACTACATCGGCCACATCAGCCGGGACCAATACCAGGGCGTGATGTTGGGCTACGCCCTCGCCTACGAGGCCTTGGGTGCTCAAGACGAAGCCACCCGCGCGCTCATCCGCGACGACGTGGTGGAGCTCATGAACGAGCTCATGACCGAGCGGACCGTACCCATCGCCATCACGTACAACGGCACCGACATCCCGGCGTTCGACGTCAACATGCGGTTCACCGTGCTGGATCCGGCCATGATGTCCAACGGACAGTTGCAGCTCACCATCGACAGCAACAACCCCGACGACTCCACGATGACGGGGTTCCAGGAGTTCATCCCCGACCTCCAGGATGTGCTGAGCCAGATGCCGCTCATTGGAAGCATGGTGCCCTCCATCCCCCGCGCCGGCAGCGGGGTCATGCTGGCCTCTTTCTTCCGCGTGGGCATGGAAGTCACCGAGGGGATCGTGGGCTACGAAAACGACCACGCCACCCTGGCGGACTACTACGCGAACCACTCGGGCGTCGGTGGCAACGTGAACGACTGGCTCGCCATCGCGTCGCAGTGGTCCTACAACGGCGACTGCGGGGCCAAGTACTACGCCAACAACATCGTGGCCGAGCCCATGTACAACCTGGCCCGTCTGGAGACCGACGCGACGTTGCGCTCCACCATCCTCAACGACGTGCTCCACAACCGCCTGTGGGCCGAGCACCAGGGTACGAAGAACTCCTTCTTCTATTTCATGTACGCCGCCAACTACCCCAACGCCGATGGTGCCATCGGGCCCGAGGGCGCCGCCCAGCTCGCGGGGTTCCCCCCCCCGCCGCGGATCAAGGTGGCGGTGGACCAGCGGACCGCTGCGCAGTACCTACCCCACGAGTCCGGCTGCACGGACCAGGTGGACCACTCCTCGGCCGTGGACGTGGCCCATCGCGTGGTCTCGGACTTCATCTGGCAGCGCCACCCCTGGGGGCTCTACGACCCCGGCTACGCGAATCAAACCTTCCCCGGAGTGGACTACCTCGCCGCCTACTGGTTCGGCCGCCACCACGGCTTCATCAGCGACGACACCCCGAGCCAATGCCTGGTGTGGCGTTAACGATAGCGCCCAAAAGAAACTACGCGTGGTGCGCAAAGGCCGCCAGGGCCACTGAGGTCAGGTAGGCGGCGAGCCCACAGGCCACCAGGATCCCGGCCATGGACAATCTCCGGAGCTGGGTGTTGCGGCGCAGGATCACCACGTAGGCGGTGTCCACCAGGTCCTCGGCGAGATCCTCGGTGACCCACCGCACCGACATCAGGCTGTGCAAGCTCCCCAGGGCGCCCATGAGGATCAGCCCGATCCCCACCACCAGGGCGATGGCCGACGCCCGCCCCGCCTGGATCATGTTGCTGCCCGAGAACCCGGTGACGGTGATGGCCAGGCCACACATCCCGAGCAACATCTGCGCCTGGTGCTTGAGCACCCCGAGCTGCCCGGCTAGAAACTCCAGCAGCTCGGGCCCTTTGAAAATCGCCGACAACCGCTCGGCCTCCCGACGCTGTGGATCCGTGGACTTGTTCATCGCTTTTGCAGGCTATCACAACTTGGACGGTGGGAGGCGATCTGGGGGGTCTTGCGCTGGGTGGCGAAGTAGGCGCGGAAGATCCGCGAGGCGATAGGAGCGGCGACGTGGTTGCCCGAGCCGCCGTTTTGGACGAGCACCACCACGGCGATCTCCGGACGCTTCGCGGGCGCATAGCCGGCGAACCAAGCGTGGGGTGAAACCAGTGGGTGGCTGTAGCCGTGGGCGCTGCCTTGTCCATTGCCCGCGAGCCCCGCGACACGCACGCCGGGCACGC
>JAOZUO010000161.1:9666-12964 GCA_029938605.1 Deltaproteobacteria bacterium
CGGTAGAACCAGACCCGGCATCCCAGCGCCAGGGCGCGCGACAAAGACACGGCGCCATGCCGTGCGGTACAGGGATAGGTGCGCCCGAACCGCGTCACCGAGCCCGTGCAGCGGATCGTCCGTGGGATCCGCCCCCGGTTCCGACGCAGGGACCGCGCCCCCAGGGACGGCGACGCCAGGGCGGCCAGCCCGGACACCACGAACAGGGTCGCGCCCGGATTCACGGTGGCCATGACGCTGCGATCCCAGAACGGCTTGAAGGGGTGGTTCACGAGGTTCGCGAGCGCGTTGGGGCTCAAAGGGGCCGCCAAACGACGCAGAGCCAGGTTGGGACGCGACGCCATGGCGAGGATGCGTCCGGTGCGGACCTCCACCACCACGGCCGCCCCCGCCGGGTGTGACACCAGCGCCTTCTCCACCTGGCGCTGGAGCTCCGAGTCCAGGGTAAGAACCACCCGTCGCCCCGCGGTGGTCGGCTTGCCGTGCCCGTTAAAAATACCACGCAGGGTGCGCTCGAAGAGCCGCTCCACCCCAAAGCGTCCCACACGATCCCGGATCCGATAGCCTTGCGTCAACTCTCTTGGCGACACCTCGCCCAGGTGGCCGAGCACATGGGAGGCGAGGTTGCCCAGCGGGTACCGTCGGCTCAGCACCGGGCGCACCCAAACTCCCCGGATCCGGCGCAATTTCTCCCGGGCCCGGCGCCATCTAGCGGGGGTCAACCCCGCGACCACCAGCGTCGCCCGCCCCCGCGCCTTCACGCCGCTCCGAGCCAGGCGTCCGCGCACACCTTGCAGCCAGGCCCTCTTCAACCCCAGCGCCACGCGCACCGCCTCCAGACCGGCACCGTCCACGTCCCGCGCCACCGCGTAGACGTTGTAGAGGACAGCATGCGCCGCCAGCACCCTCCCCCGCCGATCCAGGATGGCCCCACGCCGAGGCAGGGGCGCCGGCAGAGGTCGAGGGCGCACCACGCGCGGCGGTTCTGTCTCGGCCAGGCCGGCCCGACGCGGCGCGGTCGTCCGCGTGGGCCCAGCACACCCGGCAACGAGCACCGCCAGCCCCACGGCCGCCGCCGTACCGGCCGCCGCCGCACCTACCGCCCCCACACCACCCACACCACCCACATCACCCACACGCTGTTTGTTCACGCACATAAATTCCACCTCGCGCAACCTCATCGACGATGGGCTCGGATGTCAACCGCTAGGGAGTCGACTTGGACCCGGTGGGCCCGACGCGCCAGCGGTTGGTGAAGTAGCCGGCGGCGAGGTAGCGGCGCCCAGGACCCATGACGCGAAAGCCGCGCTTGTTCTCGATGGTCTGGTCGTACACCACGTAGTCAGGCAGATACCAGGGCAGCAGGTGCTGCCGGAGCACGCCGCGGGCGGTGGTGCCGGCCACCACGAGGAGGTAGCGGTCCGGGTGGCGCGGGTTCGGCACGATGAAACGCACGCCCACGTCCGGGCCTCGGAACCGGCGTCGACCCACGCGGACCTCTTTGGCCGAGACCTGAATGGGGAGGTTCTTCCGATACCGCGCGGTCTCGTGATTGGCGTCGGGTCCGCCCACCAGCAGCAGGTTGTAACGGCGTCGATCCGTGGCGGTGATCGCCGTGTCGGCCTTGACGGGATAGCGCACCGTGCCCCAACGAAAATGTCGGAGGCGACGGGCCACGCGATGGAGCGCTGCCCGCTGGCGCGGATCCTTGGTGCCGTACACCACGAGCACCGGGCCGTAGTGCAGATCCTCCATGGCCCCCTCCATCAGGCGTCGCTTATGAAGACCCGACCGACGCTTGCGTGGTCCCAAACGCCAGCGGCCTCCGCGACGATGAAAGGAGAGGACCGCGCAGCGCGGAACCGTCAGGAGATCCCCGTCCAGCGTCACCCGCACCGGCGCCCCCGACGCGACTTTCGGCAACAGCGGCGCGTCGAGCAGCAGGCTGAGCTGGTTCACATTCTTGGTGGTAACCCGCACCGCCGCGGGGGACACCAGGCGACCGTCCACCTCGGACCACCGGTCGGCGCGGGGTCGGCCATCGAGCCGGATCCAGTGCGCGCGATTCCAGCGCAAACGGGTGGTTCGAAACGTCACGCGTTGGGGTGCCCGGGGCGTGCGCCACCGACGGGTGGCGCCATACACCTGACCCCGGTCCAGATACAGTCGGTACACGGCGTGCCCGTACGGGAATATTTTCAACGACGCCCTGAAACCGAGCTTGCGGTAGGCGTTGACGATCATCCGGGACTTCTGGGGACCGTCCAGGGTGCCGTGCACGGCGATGAGCCCCAGATGCCGCCCGTTGCGCGCCCAAAACACCGGCGAGTACCGCTGGGCAGCCAGCCGCTCCCAGGGGTGCAGCACCCCTCGGCTGATCTCACGGTGGATCCAGCGGCTGGGGTACCCAGCCATGGAGACCATGCCGGCGAATTGATGCGGTCGGTGCAGGCCCAAATCCAGCACACCGGTGCCCCCCATGGAGTGGCCCACGAGGATGACGCGCGACGGATCCACCCTGTAGTGGCGTTTCACCTCCTCGATAACTCGGTACACGTCCACCTCACCCATGTGCCAGTACATGGCGGGGCCGAAGGCCTGGGGCGCCACGATGAGCGCCTTGGGATGCAGCTTCATGGGCCCGGGACGTCGCAGGAATTTTGCCCAGGGCGTGCGGTCCGTCTGGGGTTTCCACACGCCCAGCATCTGGTTGACGCCCTTGCGGTGCGTGGAGGAGATGCCGTGCAGCATCACATACAGGGGCCAGGCGCGGCGCGCGTTGCGCCGTCGGGAATACCCCGCGGGCACGTACAGGGAGTAGGGCTGCAAGGAACCGTCGAGCGTGGAACGATACGCTTTGACGACGCGCCCCCGCAAACGAACGAAGGGATCCCGACCACGTCGGAGCTCCCGGGCCCACCGGTGCACCACCCCCAACCGTCGGCGCAGGTACGCCCAGTCCTTGTCGCCCCGCTCCAGGAGGCGACGGAGATCCTGTAGGTGGTAGGCCACCGAATCCACGCTGGCCCGGGGCGTCGCTCCTCGCGGCGTCGCTCCGGGCGTCGCTCCGGGCGTCGCCGGCCCCGGCTTCACCACCGACAGGTCCTTGCGGGCACGCTCCAGCGTTCGGCACAAACCGACGGCCCGGGGCATCCAGAAACGCCGCGCGCCCCAACCCGCCAAATACACCGTGACAAACCGGACCCTGGGCGACGGAGCAGGCAAAGCCACATCGATCCCCTCGCGGGCCACCTGGCGAAGATCCACCTTCACGCGCGTAGGTTTGCCCGTGGCGTTG
>JAOZUO010000161.1:13064-18323 GCA_029938605.1 Deltaproteobacteria bacterium
AGTCGCTGGTCCGTCTCGTAGGTGTGCGCGCCGGTGATCTTCCGCCGCAGCCGGCCATTCAGCCAAACCTCGAGCCCGTCGTCATGTCCGACCTGCAGAAAAACGGTCCGCGCCCGATTCGAGCGCAACACCAGCCCCAGTAGCCCGCTTCGCGGGTAGTTCTTCTTGCGAAGTCGAAAATACGATCGGAGATTCAGCCGGGCCCCGCGACTCCGCAGAACCCGCCAGCGGAAGGTGCGCTGCAGGCGACCTGCCCCCAGGGTGACCCCAACGCCCGGCCGGATGGACCGTAGCTGCGTGGGCGTGGGCGAAGCCAACAGCGGCCCGACCACCAACCACTGGCCAAGCAACCCACTGGACCCAACCACCACCTCGAGTCCCCCGAGTCCAGGCAGCGGGCCCGATGGCCCCGGGGCGGCCGAAGCCGTGGTGCTGCCCAGCAAGCCGGCGAGAACCACGCCACTTGCCACCACCACCCGAATCATCTGACTGATCATCGGTTCCGGCATACAGCATCCACACCATCTTGACCAATTTGACCGACGACCCGGGTCGACCCTCGGCAGTAGTACCCAGGCTTCGGCGCATCCATTCCCCCATCGCCCCGGTACTTTGACACATTGGGTCCGGTGGCGTTAGACCATTTCCATGAAACAGTACCATCAGCGGCGCCCCGCGCAGGTCATTGAGGATCCGGTGGAGCAGCGGGAGATCATCGACGCTTGCGTCCACCTGACCTTCGCCATGGCCGTGGGGGATGAGCCGTACCTCGCCACGGTGAACTATGGGTACGACGAGCCCCAGAAGTGTTTCTTCTTTCACTGTCATCCGGGAGGCAAGAAGGTGCGCATGCTGCAGAAGCAACCGGTGGTGTGGGGACAAATCCTCGACGACCGGGGCTACATGGCCGCGCGGTGTCTGCACGACTTTCGCACGGTGCAGTTTGCGGGGCGGGTCACCTTCCTGAACGACGACGACCAGAAGCGGCAGGCACTGTTTCTGATGATTGATCAGCTCGAGCCGGATCCGGAGGCGGCCAAGGCGCGGTTCGTGGACGACGCCTCCCTGGGCAAGGTGGCCATCGGGCGCTTGGACGTGGAGGGGTTCACCGCCAAACGTGGGAAGACCAGCTAACGCAGACCCACTGACGTAGACCCGCTGCCCCTGCCCCCCTTACGCAGAGGGCGCATACCCGGCAGGGTGCGCATTCCGCCAACCTGAAGGCAGAATCGTTTGGGTTTTTCTGGCAACGCCAGCCGCCGGTGTTAGATCTTCATCCCGGTACCCGTGGACACGTGGCTGTCGTGGCCGTCAGGCGATGGCGAGCGCCCCGGCACTGCCCGCCTTCGTTCTGGGCAACAAAACAAGCGCGCTCCCGCTCCTCGCTGGACTCCAACAAACCCTACTTGTTTCACTTTGGCCGCAGATAAATCATCTGACGCAGAAATGGAACATATTTGACCCGATTTTGTTTCACTTTGGCCGCAGACGAGCCATCTGACGCAGAAGTGGAACATATTTGACCCGATTTCGTTTCACTTTGGCCGCAGATGAATCATCTGCCGCGAAAGTGAAACATCGGCGCGTATGTAGCGCAGTCTGCCACGCAGCCAGCGCACATCCCTGGCCGGCGCGAACATCAGACGCGATCGCAAACGCCCGGGCTGGCCCGATTTCTTTCCTGCTAATAATGAAAACCCGGCGCGCCCCGGCGTTGGAGCTCTCATCCGACGCCCGGGCGGTGCCCGTCTTCTTTCTGAACCCAAAAAAAATCGGCCTGCCCCGACGTTGGCCATCGCTGACGCGCTCGCCAGCGCCCCATGCCCAATGTTTTGTGCTTGTCCCCCGGGGAGAAAGGATGAAGATCTCGCGGTGCGATTCACCGCCGAGAAGCTTCGCGGAGTCCAAGTGTTTGATATTCCGTCAGACCACGGATCCAGCGACAGGTCCCTCCGAGGATCGGCACCCTACCCGGCTTGCTGGGGGCGCCCAGCCCGGACACGTGGTAACATACGCACACCGAGATCCACTCCGCACCCGAGGAGACCCCATGAAACGCATTCTGAGCCTGATGTTGCTCTGCGTGGTTGCGCTCGCATCGAGCAACGCCGCTGCCGCCCCGACGACCATCCCGGGGGGGAACATCGTCAACACGACCTGGACCACCGCCGGGAGCCCCTACACCATCCAAGGGGACATCCTCGTACCGGCGGGGGCCTATTTGAACATCCTGGCCGGGGTGGAGATCCGCGTGGAGACGACCGATCTTTCGGCCTCCGGCGATGACACCACCCGCGTGGAGATCGTCGTGCAGGGGGACCTGAACGTGAGCGGCACGTCAGCCAACCCGGTCACCTTCGACTCCGTCACCACGACGGTGGGTAGCTGGTACGGGATCGTGGCCGATTCCATCGGCACGGTGGTCATCGATCACGCCGTGATCCAACGCGCCCGCTACGCAGTC
The DNA here is from genome assembly GCA_029938605.1 of Deltaproteobacteria bacterium. Taxonomy (GTDB): domain Bacteria; phylum Myxococcota_A; class Polyangia; order HGW-17; family JAJRWW01; genus JAJRWW01. The sequence goes on from JAOZUO010000161.1 coordinate 15,529, forward strand.
TACGCCAGCGCGGGTGCGCCCTCTATCACCGCGAGTGAGGTGAGCGACACCCTGTATGGGATCACGGCAGCCGGTACCACATCGCTCACCGTGACAGACAGCCTGCTGCTGGCAAACAGCTCTCACGGCGCGCACGTCGACGCCGGGGCTTCCCTGCTGCTCGATCACTGCACCATCTACGGCAACTACGACGGGGTTAGCGTGAGCGGCGGAGTCGGCACGGTCACCAACAGCATCATTACCGGCAACACGGACGACGGCGTGGACAGAAACTCGGGCGCCGCATCGGTGTATGACAGCAACGTCTGGGACAACGGCACGAACTACGAGGGAACGATCACCATCAACGATGCCATCAGCGCAAATCCGCTGTTTGTCAGCGCGACCGACTTCTGCCTCACGTCCAACTCTCCTTCGCGCTTCAGCTCCGACGACCTGTCAGACCAGGGCGCCGCGCCCTACGCCGGAGACGCGACACCGGGGCTGCACGGGACCCTCTGGGTGGACACCGTGGTGCCGGCTGGGGCGCACAACATCGCTGGCGACCTCACGGTGGCGCCGGGGGTTACCCTGACCCTACAGGCCGGAGCCAACCTCACCATGGCCCTGATTGACGTGATGAAGGCCTACCGCAACACCAACAAGGTGGAGCTCCGGGTGTTCGGCGCGTTGATTGCCCAGGGCACGGCGAGTCAGAACGTAGAATTGAAGGGGGCGGTCACGTCGCTCACCGCCTGGGAGGGAATCTACTTTGCCCCGGCGGCTACAGGGTCGAGCCTGCGCGGAATGCGGATTGTCGGCGCCACGGAAGGCGCTCGCGTGGAAGCGGTGTTTCCCGGCACCTTCGACGGCATCGTGTTCGAGTCCAACCTCAACGGCGTGAGGGTCGTCGCCACCGGTGCGGCGCAGCTCCAGAACATCGTATTCAGAGACAACAACATCGGGGCCCGGCTCAGTGACAGCGGAACCCTGGAGATCACCAACGCGACGATCTACGGCAACTACGACGGCATCAGCGTGTCCGGGGGCTCGGCCACCTTCACCAACTGCGTGATCACGGACAACACCGACGACGGCTTCGACCGCAACGCCGGCACCGCGTCCATCTCGTACAGTAATGTGTGGGGCAACGGGACGAACTTCGAAGGGACCATCACCCAGGGCGCCGGAATGATCTCCATCAACCCCTTCTACGAAAGCCCCCCGGGCGACCTCCGGCTGACCGCCACCAGCCCCTGCATCGACTCGGGCACCGCCACCGGAGCGCCGGCCACCGATATTATTGGCGTGACCCGCCCCCTGGACGGCGACGGCATCAACGGACCCGGCTACGACATGGGTGCCTATGAGTTCGCCGCGGTGACCGCTTGCGGAGATGGCATTCAGGGCGCGGGCGAGGCTTGCGACGACGGCGCCCTAAACGGCCAGTACGGCTACTGCGACGCGACCTGCAGCGGCCTGGGGCCGCACTGCGGCGACAGCACGGTCAACGGCCCGGAAGCGTGCGACGATGGCAATGCAGACGAGACCGATGCGTGCCTGTCCACCTGCGAGTCAGCGAGCTGCGGTGACGGCATTGTTCAGACTGGCGTGGAGGTCTGTGACGACGGCAACGCCGACAACACTGACGCCTGCGTCCAGTGTGAGCTGGCCACCTGCGGCGACGGCTTTGTGCAAGCTGGGGTAGAGGACTGCGACGACGGCAACACCGACAACACCGACGCCTGCGTCCAGTGTGAGCTGGCCACCTGCGGCGACGGCTTTGTGCAGGTCAGCGTGGAGGAGTGCGACGATGGCAACGCCTCCAACAACGACGCCTGCATCAACGCTTGCCTCCACGCCCAGTGCGGCGACGGCTTCGTCGGCCCCGGGGAGAGCTGTGACGACGGCAATCAGATCGACACCGACGACTGCTCGAACACCTGCCGCCCTCCGGGCTGCGGCGATGGCGTCGTGCAGGCACCAGAGGCGTGTGACGACGGCAACCTGGTCAACGACGACGGTTGCACCAACGCCTGCCAGTTGCCCGCCTGCGGAGACGGCATCGTGCAGACGGGCGAGCAGTGCGACGACGGCAACCTGGTCAACGACGACACCTGCACCAACGCTTGCCAGCTGCCCGGCTGTGGAGACGGCATCCTGCAGATTGGCGAGGAGTGCGACGACGGCAATGCCGACGGCACCGACGCCTGCACCAACGACTGCCAGCACGCGGCCTGCGGAGACGGCTTTGTGCAGGCTGGCGTGGAGGAGTGCGACGACGGCAACCAAATCGCCACGGACGCGTGCGCTGCGGGCTGCATGAGCGCCACCTGTGGAGACGGGTACCTGCACATCGGGGTAGAGGAGTGTGACGACGGCAACGCCGAAAGCGGCGACGCCTGCCTGGACGACTGTCGCACCGCACGGTGCGGCGACGGCGTGGTGTGGGTCGGTGAAGAGGAGTGCGACGACGGCAACGCCGAAAGCGGCGACGGCTGCAGCGCCGCCTGCACCGTCGACACCACGAATCCCGGAGGGGATGCGGGTCCGGACGCCGGCGACAGCGGAACCGGCAATAACAGTGGCTGCGGATGTCAGGGCGCCGGAGGTGGCACGCCTTTGGGCTCGCTCGCGCTGTTGACTATGGTCCTGGGCTTGCTGTATCGGCGGCGCCGCCGGGTAAATTCGCGTTCAGGTACGCCGTAGCGAAGTGACCCCAGTCAGCCCGCTCACCCCGACGGGCGTGGAGCGATGGGGATCAGGAGTCGGGCTTGAGCCCGATGGTCTGGTCGCCGAACAGGGCGAAGGCGAGC
>JAOZUO010000004.1:0-21607 GCA_029938605.1 Deltaproteobacteria bacterium
TTTTTTGTGGGTTTTTTTGGGGGGATTCCCTGGAGGCGGACGGCGCTTATTTAGTTGAAATGAGTTGACAAAGCGGAAATTGGTGGCGGGGTGGGACTGTAACGGCTAGGACCCCTAAGGTCTGTCGCGTTGTCAGAGCTCTGGGGGGTTCAGGGGCAGCCAATGGTGCCGAAGGCGATGTCGGGATCCCACACATCTTCGCCCTCTCGCCACGTCGCCACGTAGGTTTCGCCGTTTGACGCCAGATGGGGGTAGATGCCCTGGTTCGACAGCACGATGGGATCCCGCAGGGGGTTCCCGTCGTCGTCGACCACGGTGAAATAGGCGACGTTGGATCCGTCGAGAGATCCGCCCAGATCGAACCAGACCAGCCCTGGCCACGGCCCGAGGGCGAGGACGGGGGAATAGACCAGCGCCGTTCCACCGTATTGGGTGACCTGGTTATGGGCCTCGATCTCGCCCGTGGGGCTGAATTTGAGATAGAAGAGCTCGCCAAAGTCGGACCAGGCCACTCGAAAAGAGACGCCGTCCCACAAGAGGTTTCCGAAGTACTCGACGTAGGGGAGGTTGGCCACCGGCATGTCGGGGCCGAGGCGTGTTCCGGCTGCGGAGAAAAGGCTGAGGTACAGCGTTTCGTCGGTGGCCACATATACAAAGGCGTAGTGCTCGTCGGTCCAGGCCACCGAAGCGTGCCAGATGGTTTGCCCCGGGTGCTCGGCTACATCCACCGGACCATCCAAGGTGGAAAAGGAGGTGTTTTGCAAGACGAGGTCGAAAACCGTGGCGCCGGAGTCTTCGGTGGGATAGACGATGGCCAGTCGATCCGCGGCGGGGTTGAATGTGATTTTGGGGTTATTGTAGGCGTATCCTTCGGAGCTCCGATTCACGGCGTTCGCGGTTTCGGTACTCGCCATGTTCGCGCCCCTGGATCCGCAGTCCACGTCGGCCTGGGAGGACCAGCAGAAGAGGTAACGATCCGCGGCGGCGGAGTAGACGATGTCAGCGGGCTCGGACGCCAGGAAAGACACCGACGGTTTGCTTTCTTGGATACGGCCCGCCGGGTCCAAACGGGCGAACCCGCCGGACCAGACTGCGCCGTACTCCGTTCCGCTCCACACCAGCGTGGGGTCCGCGGCGTTTCCGGGGCCGGCCACTGTTTCTGTGCGGATAAGGGTCAGGGCCAGGGGATCGTTGCAGCTGCAAATCCCATCTTCGTCGGCCACGCCGTCGCAGTCGTCGTCTTCGCCGTTGCACACCTCCACCGTGGGAACGCAATTGTCGATGCGACAGGTTTCGTCGCATCCGTCGCCCCCGACGGTGTTCCCGTCATCACACTCCTCGGTCAGGTCCACCACGCCGTCGCCGCAAATTCCCAGGTCCGGGCCGACGGCGCGGTCGTTGCAGCCGCTGACCAGTGAAACAATAAGTCCGGCGGCGAGCCCCATTGAAAACGAAAAATAGCGCATGTGAAGAATCATGCAGGGAAACGCGGTGTCTTACAAGAATCGAGGAATGGGGGAAGGAGATTTGGTGCGTGGAACCAGTGGGTACAGAGGCGTCGCTGCTATTTCGCCGCGTCGGATTTCCCGGGGGCGGCAGGGGCCTTGGGCGTCGCCGTGGGCGCGGTCTTCGGTGTCGCGTCAGGCGTCGCTTCGGGCGCGGGTTTGGGTGCGGGTCGGGGCGCGGGTTTCGGGCCGCCGATGAGGGAGGCGCCGGGGATTCGATAGCGCTTGAACCGGCTGCCGCTCTTCACAGGATCTCCCGAGTAGCCGAGCTTGACGAAGTCCATCCGGTTGTGTCCCCAGGCCTTGCGGTAGATGAGCTTCTGCAACCGGCTCTCGGCCGTATTGGGCGCTTCGTGACACTGGTCACAGGCCACCGCCTTCGCGTCGTGGCAGTTCGCGCAGCTCAGGGCCGACGAGGCGGGGACCACCTCGTGGTTGATGGCCCAGTACATGTCCGCCTTGGTGAAGCCCACCTTGCCCGAGAACGGAATTCCATAGACCTTCATTCCGTCGCGCAGGGCGCGCTCCCAGTCGAAGTGACTCCAGTACCCCTTCCATAGTTTGGGTACGCCCAGGACCTTGTTCAACAGGTCATAGGGGATCTTCGCCGAGTAGCACTTGAAGGGATAGATCCGCGCCGTTCGGTCGCGGACTGATCCCATCGGTTGGTTGAGCACCGTGGTCTTGGTGGGATCGATCTTGTCACCCACGACGTATCGTGTGTGCTTGCCGTTGTACCAGCGGTAGCACGGCTTGACGTTCTTGCCCCAGACGAAGGAGCCCTTCTTCTTGTTGTAGGTGGGCATGCCGTACTTGTCGGGTTTGCTCTTTTGGTCCTTTCCGGCCGTCGACCAGTCCCAGTACATCTTGGTGGGAGTGCTCTTCGCGAACGTTGGAATGTGGCAGGTCTGGCACGCCACCGTTCGGCTGTGTCGGTCCAGATGCCAGCCCATGGGACTGGTGAGTCGGTGGGGTTTTTCGCTGTGACAGCTCTTGCAGGTGACCCGCCCTTCGCTGGCGGGGATGGCTAAGCACTGACCCGCGATCCGGTGCTTGGTGGTCGTGTGGCAGGCCTGACAGCGGAGGTTCAGCTTGCCCATATGGACGTCGAATCCCGGTGGAGGATTGACTAGCGTGGGCTCCAGATCTCCATGCTTCACGTTGGCGCCTCCGCCACCGTAGAAATGGCACTTTCCGCAGGTCTCGCGGGAGGGGCGCCCCACGCGCTGGGCTACCTGCACGATGTTGACCTGCGCGGCCGGCATACCGCCATTTCGCGGGTCTTTGCGGTAGGTTCCGGTGGTGTCGTGGCAGCCGAGGCAGTCGATGTTGTTGGGGTTCTTGAAATCGAAGCTCTTGTCTTTCCAACCGTAGCCGATGTGACACTGTGAGCAGCGGGCTTCGTTGGATTTGGTGTGGATGCAGTAGTTGTTGATGATGTTCTTTTTGCCCAGATCCATCCGGTGCTCGTGTCCCACCACGTAGGGAGAGGCGCCCTGCCACGTCCAGTGGACCGAGTTGAGGACGTCCTGCCCCTGCTGCTTGTGGCATTTCAGACAGCGGGCGGTGATCTCTCGGGGCCCGGTGTTGGCGGCGACCTTCATGTGGGTCGCGTGGTCGGGGACATGGCGGTGGTGACATGACACGCAGTCTACTGGAGCCTTGCCCGATTCGGGTTTCTCATGACAGCCGACGCAGCTCTTGTGGTAGGCCCCCTTGAGACCCGGACGAGTGGGGTGATCCGGTTCGATGGCGCTGCGGTGACAGGACCTGCAGGCCGCCACCGTCCACTTGCCCTTCGGGCCGGGCTTCGTCGGTACGCCGATGCGATCCCCCTCCTTGGTGGGCGTTCGATGGTGGCATGTGGAACACTGCCCGTTCACCCGAGCCGCGTGGGCCTTGTGCATGAACCGCGCGGATTCGTAGTCGTCGGTCCGCTCGTTGACCACCGGGCTGCTGAGCATCAGCACCGTCGGGATCTCCGTGGCTGACAGTGTCCTGATGGCACCGCCCTGCACCGCGAGCCGGTCGCCGACCTTGCCGGCGGCCACCGGTTTTTTGTGAAACTGCAGGTCCCGGTGGGGGCGGCTCGTCTGATCGATTCCGTGGCGGTGAACGACCGCGTAGATCACCACGAAGGAGAGGATGAGCACCACCGCGAGGCCGCGCGCCACCCAGGTTACCTTGGGCAAACGTCTGCGCGCGGCATCACACTCCCGCAGCTCGATCTCCAGGGACACCTTCTTGTCGTCGATGACCGGGAAATACAGCACGAAGAACCGGTAGAGGAACATGATGGTCGCCACCAGGCCCGCGGTCACCGCGATCTCGCCAAAGGAGGGGAAGTAGCCCGACTCCCCGAAGGGCGGGTGGTAGCCGATGATGAAGACGTTGAGGCGATTCAAGACGACCCCGGCGATGATGCAGGAGGCGGCGATGAACAGCCACCGCGCGGATTTACGTACCGAGGGCTGCAAGAGCATCACGAAGGGGATGACGACGCCGATGCCCAGCTCCAGTAGCAGGGCCACCAGATCCGTGGGGTTGCGCTGGAAGTCGGCCAGGCTGTTGCGCAGGAACAGATCGGTGAATTTGGGAATCGCGTACAGCGCAAGGAGCCACGGGATGATGCGCGACAGCGGCGTCAGCAGGTGCATCTCGGACTTGCGCCCAAAGCTTCGGCTGGCGATGGTCGACTCGAAGATGACCATGGGCAGGCCCACCATGATCGCCGACAGCAAAAACAGCACCGGCAGAATCGGCGTCCACCACAAGCTGCTCAGCTTGGTGGGCGCGATCAGCATCAGAGAGCCCAACGACGACTGGTGCATGAAGGAGAGCACCACGCCCGCTATCAGGAAGATGGGCAGGACGGCCCGGACGATCACCCGCGCACCGCGCAGGAACTTTTGGAGGGGCGCCACAAATCGGGCGATCCACACCCGCTGGTCGATGTAGCCGCACAGACCCTCGAGGATCGCCGGTGCGAACTCGATGGTGAGCACTGTGAGATAGAACATCACACACATGCCCACTTCGAACAGCACCGAGTTGCCCTGCCAGTAGATGGCCGGATGCCAGATGTTATAGAACCGGCCCAGGTCGAACATCAGACCGATGCCGACAAAAGAGTACCCCAGCCAAGCGGTTAGAATGGCGGGCCTCTCGAGGGGGCGGAACTTGTGTCCCCCGAAGATGTTGATCACCGCCGAGGTCACGAAGCCGCCGGCGGCGAGGGCGACGCCCGTCGCCACATCGACGCCGATCCAGATCCCCCAGGGGTAGGTGTTGGTCAGGTTGGTCACGGCTCCGAGACCGGCGAGCATCCGTGCCAGACCAAAGGAGTATCCCACCGCCATCACGGCCATGAGCACCAGGGTGCCGGTGGTGAAGAAGCGGATCCGGCCGCTGTCTACCTTGGATTCCGTCATGGGCTTTCCTCGTCACCAGTCTCGGTCTCGGTCTTGGTCTTGGTCCCGGCCTTGGCTTCGGTCTTTGTTTCGGTTTTGGTCTCGGCTTCGGCCTTGTTTCCGGTCGCCTCCTCGGTGGGCTTTTCAGGTGCCGGTTCAGCCGGTGGCTCCGCGCCGTTTTTCTTCCGCTTGTTGAACCACATTACGCCGGCCAGGGTGCTATAGAGGAGGAGTGGAATGGCGCCGTAGCGGAAAATCGTGTGCTGGATGGACTCGGTGAGTCGCGGCGGCGCCTTGGAGGGAAGCTTGAGCAGGTCGATCTCTTTGGGGTCGCGACCGACGAGGTACATCCAGCTTGTGCCGCCGACCTCTTTCTCTCCGTAAATCTGGGAGCGATACCGATCCGGGCGACGCTTTTGCTTGCTCCGTGCCAGCGCCAGCAGGCGGGACCGCTTACCAAAGACGATCGCTTCGGTGGGGCACGCGCCGGCGCAGGCGGGACGTGGACTCTCCGCGCCCTTCGAGCCTGTGCAGAAGGTGCACTTGCGTACCCGGGGCGTCAGCGGATTGTCGTACTCGTAGGCCGGGATCTGGAACGGACAGGCGACCATGCAGTATCGACAGCCGATGCACTTCCCCTTGTCGTACACCACGGCGCCGTGTTTGGTCACCGTCAGGGCACCCACGATGCACGCCGAGACGCACGACGGATCGAGACAGTGCATGCACTGAAACTTCACGAAGGTCTCGGGTCGGCTGGTCTTGTCCGGCGACGGAGAACCCGCGTAGGAGTTAATGACGGTGAACCGATCCTGATCCGGCCGTCTCCGTTTTCGCAGGGCGGTCTTGTCCGTGAACGGCTTGTCGGGCCTCGGGAGGCGGTTGGCGTTGTTGCACGCCTCCTCACACTTGCGGCAACCGATGCAGGCCGTGGTGTCGATGAGGCAACCCACCTGGGTCTCCCGGCGCCCGCGGCCTGATTGCGCTTTTGCCTCGGGCACCACGGCCACGCCGGTGGCCGCGGCGGACGCACCGGCGGTGAGGTTCAGAAAAAGTCTTCGATTAATGATCATAAATTCCTACTAACTTGTTCTACGGGATAAATCAATCCGGACTGATCGCCTACTTGTACAGGATCCTGGGTAGATTCCCCGGGGTTTTGGGGGTCAAACTGGATGGTGGATTACCGATTAGCATAAGAATAAGCAGTCGCAGGTGAGGCTGCAGCACACGGATTAGGGATGGAGGGGCTACGGTGAAAGACTCGTCCTGACGCTCTTAAATAGCTCTTTGACAGCTCCTAGAGAGTTCCTTGACAGCCCTGGGAAAGCCTATTAGTGTCCGCAGTAAAGGTAAGCTTGATTGCTATTTTTGAAGACATGCATTTCGCCGCGCTTGTGGAGAGGGAGAACTCACTAATGCTTTGCAATCAGAACTGGATCACCCACTTGGCTTCCTGCTTGGCGCCACTGGTGATAACGCTGGGAGCCGCAGGATGCGGGGATGATTCCTCGGCCGGTGAACCGTGCGCCGACGAGGACTGCTCTGGGCATGGCACCTGCGCGGTGGTCGCCGGAGCGGCGGTCTGTACCTGTGAGACAGGCTACGATGGTGCGACCTGTGGATCCTGCTCCGCTGGTTACACAGAGGACGGAAGCGGGATTTGTGTATTAAGTGCGAGCTGTGCCACCGACGATCCCTGTGGCGACCACGGCACCTGTGACGACACCACCGGCGAGCTTCTGTGCACCTGTGACACGGGCTATGACGGTCAGCTCTGCGGGCTCTGTTACCCGGGCTATCACGATGACGGTGGCGGTGATTGCGTCATCGACATCGTGTGCATGCCCAACAGTTGCGCCGGGCACGGCACCTGTGACGACTCCTCGGGCGTGGTCGAGTGCGCCTGTGATACGGGGTACGCCGGGAGCAACTGCGAGACCTGCGCGGCCGACTACCACCGTGATGGAGAAGACAACTGCGTGGCTGACGAGGACTGTGGCGTAAGTGACCCCTGCGGTGATCACGGCACGTGCGATGACACCAATGGCGTCATCGCGTGCGTTTGTGACGTGGGTTGGGAAGGGACGGTCTGCAACGCGTGTTATCCCGGCTACCACGACGACGGCAGCGGAGCTTGCGTCTTGGACGAGCAGTGCATGCTCAACACCTGCGACGCGCACGGGACCTGTGACGCCACGGGCGGCACCGTGGAGTGTGTCTGCGACGTGGGCTACGTTGGGGATCACTGTGAGGACTGTGACGCGGACTACTATCGCGACGAGAATGAGAACTGCGTGGGGAATGAGGACTGCTCCACCAGCGACCCATGCGGTGACTACGGCGCCTGCGTCGACACCACGGGTGTCATCGAGTGCGTCTGCGACATGGGCTACGATGGCCAGTTTTGTGGGAGCTGCTACGCTGGATACCACGACGATGGCAGCGGCGTTTGTGTGTTGGATGAGCAGTGTCTCGTCAACACCTGCTCGGGGCGCGGCACCTGTGCCGCCACCGGCGGCGTGGTCAGCTGTAGCTGTGACGTGGGGTATGACGGAGCCTGGTGTGACAGCTGCGATGTGGACTACCACCGCGACGCCAGCAACAACTGCGTGGCCGATGAGGATTGCACCGTCTCGGATCCCTGTGGGAGCTACGGCACCTGCGTCGACACCACGGGCGTCATCGAGTGCGTCTGCGACAGCGGCTACGACGGCCAGTTCTGCTCCACCTGCTACGCGGGCTATCACGACGAGGGGGCCGGAGTCTGCGTGTTGGACGAGCAGTGTCTGGCCAACACCTGCTCAGCCCACGGCACCTGCGACGACGCGGGCGGCGTGGTGAGCTGCGTGTGTGACAGCGGTTACACCGGATCCAACTGCCAGAGCTGCGACGTGGACTTCCACCGCGACCTCAACAACAACTGTGTGGCCGACGAGGACTGCACCGCCTCGGATCCCTGTGGTGCTCACGGCACTTGCGACGATAACACGGGCGTCATCGAGTGCGTCTGTGACAGCGGCTATACGGGGCAGTTTTGCGACAACTGCTATCCGGGCTACCACGATGACGGGGCCAGCAATTGCGTGCTGGACGAGCAGTGCCTAACCGAAACCTGCTCGGGGCACGGTGCTTGCGACGATGCCGGCGGGGTGGTGAGCTGCATCTGCGACGCCGGCTACACGGGATCCAACTGTCAGACCTGTGACATGGGCTATCACCTCGAGGCGGGCGGTCTCTGCGTGATCAACGAGGATTGCACCGCCGCCGACCCCTGTGGCGCGCACGGCATTTGCGTCGACACCACGGGCGTCATCGAGTGCGTCTGTGACAGCGGGTACGACGGAACGCTCTGCGACGCCTGCTATCCGGGCTACCACGACGATGGGGGCGGGGTTTGCGTGCTGGATGAGCAGTGCCTGCCCAACACCTGCTCGGGTCACGGCGCCTGCGATGCCACCGGCGGGGTGGTCTCCTGCACCTGCGATCTCGGCTACGCCGGAACGAACTGTCAGACCTGCGACACCGACTACCATCTGGACAGCGGCCTGTGCGTGGTCGACGAGGACTGCACCGCCACCGACCCCTGCGGAGATCACGGCACCTGCGTCGACACCACGGGCGTCATCGAGTGCGTCTGCGATATCGGCTACGCGGGGACAAACTGTGACGCCTGCTACCCCGGATACGAGGTCCACGCCATCACCGGCCTGTGTGAGGTGCCGTGCCCGGACCCGACGGATTTCCGGTGCAGCGGACAGTGTACCGATGATCAGGATCCGCAGAACTGCGGGGCGTGCGGCAACGACTGCGGTGGGCTCCAGTGTCTGATGAATGGTGACGAGTACTACTGTGGCTGCCCCACCTCGTGGCCCTGGGATGACTGCAGCGGCCAGTGTATCGATCGAACCGTGGACGAGAACAACTGCGGGGCCTGCGGCAACGTCTGTGACACCGCCGCGGGGGAGGTCTGCTTCGACGGCCAGTGCGTGTTGGAGGATACGGACTGCGGCGGGTGCCCCGACGAACCCGAAGAGATGCTGTGTTGTGATGGGATGTGTATGGATCTGTGGAATATCCGTCAGGATCCGAACAACTGCGGGAGCTGTGGCAACGTGTGTACCATGGGCGTCGAGCTCTGTGTCATGGGCACCTGCCAGGCTGGAGACGGCACCTGCGGTGGGACGTGCGATCCGAACTGGCAGATCTGCTGCAACGGCGGTTGCATGGACTCGAATACCTTCGAATGGGATCAGAACAACTGCGGGAGCTGTGGCAACGTCTGTGACGCGAGCTCATCCTGCGACCAGGGTCACTGCGTCTGCAACCCGGGGACGTCGGACTGCGGCTCGGGCTGCGTCGACATCCTGGAGGACGAGGCCAACTGCGGGATCTGCGGCAGGGCCTGTGGTGCCGGGGAGGCTTGCGTCTACGGGATCTGCGAGCCGGAAGACCCCACCGCTTGCGGGGGCGCCTGCGATGTCGACGAGTTCTGCTGCACGCTGACCGCCGCGCCCTTCGAAGAGTGCGTGAACGTCCAGGGTATGTCCTACGACGCCAACCACTGTGGCGGCTGTGATCCCTGCGGAGAGGGGGAGACCTGCGACAGCGGCACGTGCAACTGTAGCTTTATGTATCCTGGCTACTGTAGCGGCGTCTGCACAGACTTCGAGTCACCCTCCGACTGTGGCGGCTGCGGGATCCAGTGTGCTCTCAACGAGCAGTGCCAGGAAATGGGCATGGGGGGGCCACAGTGTGTCTGCCCTGGAGAGCAGTGTGGCGGCGTGTGTACACTCACCATGACCAACGAGCAGAACTGTGGCGGATGCGGCAATGTCTGCAACGCCGGCGAGGCCTGCGCGGGCGGCCACTGCGTGGTGGAGACCGGGACCACCTGCGGCCCGGACTGCGCCGACCAGGGCGCCTGCTGCGACATGGGGGGCTGGGATCAGTGCCTTGACTGGCAGCAGTTGTCCAGTGACATCAATCACTGCGGTGGTTGCGGTATCGAGTGCACCGGTGGGGACGTCTGCGTCGACGGTATCTGTGCTCCCCCGCCGGGGGACGACTGCACCGCTCCGCAGGTCACCGAGGAGGGTGGCTGGGGGTACAACCTTTGCGAGAACACGTCCAGCGGGTTCGTGTCTGCCAACTGCATGACCCCGGCGGATGGGACCCAGGTCGACCGGTTCCACCTCTTCACGATCCCCTATGATTCGCCCGGAGGCTGGGGCATCGACTTCATGCCCATGGGACTGAGCATGCCGCAGGCCGAGGTTTGGGTGGGCGTGTCCGGAAACTACTGCGACAATACGTCCGCGCCCGTGGGCTGTATTGATCCCATGGGTCAAATCATGCTCGATTCGATGATGTATCCGGCCGGTACGGAGATCGTGATCTTTGTCTACAACGCCTCTGGCGGTTGCGACATGGGTGACTACCACCTCCAGATCTATCCCATGTAGCCGCTCCGTTCTGAACTCGGGATAAACTACGTAGATTCTGACGGGGGTGCGGGGTTTTTACCCTGTCATTACATGCAGTTGCTGGTGGCGGGGTGGTCGGATTCCGTTGACAGCGACCCCCTTGGGCCACTACCATCATCGCGCCGAGCAGGGCTGTGATCCTCAGTTTTGGAGGATGGCAGAACCCGCTCGCCGAGGCGATCATGAAGCAATCCCGACGACAGTTATTCACCGAAAACTTTAGCCGTATCCAGCGGATATGGCCCGAGCGAAGGAGGCGAGCGGGGGCTCGACTTTTGCCCCTGGCGGCGTTGGCTGCGCTTCTGGTGGGGATCACCACCGGAGGTGGAGTGGTCGGGGCGTATGACGCCATGGTCCAGGCCACGGTGAGCAGCCAGAACTACCAGGTGCGGGACGCCGGCGATGGGGCGCTTACCCTGTCGCGGCTCGACACCTACCTCCGGCTCTTCATCCTGGACATCCTGCCGCGCAAGAAGCGCAAGGACGGCCGGGAGCCGACCCAAATGCACTTCGTGGCCTCCATGCGACTGCGGGCGGACTTCGGGGGCTACACCCGGGACTGGGATCGAGCCCTGGACGTAGACGGTCCGGGGGGCGGCTACAACCCGGTGTTCGAGCTGCTGTATGCCCACCTGTCGGTCACCGACATCGCCGGGTTCATCGACCTCAAGGTGGGGCGCATGTTCCACCTGGACCCCATGGACTTCTATGGTTATGACGGACTTTCGGTGCGGTTCAAGACGCCCTTTTATGTGGCCTTCGAGCTCATGGGAGGTCGGCGTCAGAGCGGTTTGTATAATAGCTACTTCGCCGACTCCCCCATCTTCTTGCTCCAGGGTTCGGACAACACCGAGACCAGGGTGGGTTGGATGCCCATGATGGGCGTCGCCGCCGAGACCACCGGGCTGTCCTTTTTGCGGCTCCGCATGGCCTATCGGGCCGTGTGGCATCTCATTGACGCCAACGATCCGGGCCTCGGGTACCCAGACGATCTGGGCGGGGACCTCCCGGGTTCGGCGCTCAACGCCGAGAAGCTGTCGGCCCACGCCACGGCTACTTTCTGGAAGAAGCGGCTGCAGTTCTACGGCGGCGTCCGGTACAACCTGCTGACCAGTCGTCTCGACGAGGCCCAGGGCGGCGTGGGCCTCCGATACGGGCGGTCGCGGGTTCGGGCGGAGTACGTCATCGACAGCCCGGACTTCGACGGCGACTCCATCTTCAACGTCTTCAACACCCAGGCCTACCAGGAGATGCGGTTGTGGTACGAGCACCGCTTCACCGCGCGGTGGGCGGGCTACGCGCGGATCACCGGGCGGTTCTTCGAGGGAGGCGCCTCGGACGCACCGGAGCAGACGGAGCAGCGCCTCATTGAGCCGGACATCGGGGGTGGCGTCGGCGCCACCTACCTGGGTAAGCGCCAGACCGCGCGGGTGGATCTGTACTGGCAGGAGGGGTACGGCGGTCGCACCCTGGGGCTCTATGGTTACTACCGATACCAGGTGCTGCCTGGGTTGCTCGCCCTGGAGGGGCGGGGGGTGCTGGCCTACTGGGACGATGAGCTGGCCACTACGCCCGAGGGCGTGTCGGCGGGGGTGTCTCTGGGAGCGCGGCTGCAGCTTAGCCAGCTCGCGTCGGTGCATGTGCTGGTGGAGGACAACTTCGGCACCTACAACAAGTCGGACTTGCGGGTGTACGCCATGCTGAACTTTGCCTGGTGCACCTATCGGGCCTGCCCGGCCGGGGAGGTGGTGCCATGACCGTCACATCGAGAATCAAGACCTTGCGTCCCTTCGTCATGGCGGGCCTCACGCTGCTGCTGGTGGGGCCGACCTTGTTGGCGGTGGTCTGGGCTACTCCGCCCGGAAAGGGAGCTCGGCTGGTGGGCACCTCGCTGCTGTATCCGCCGCCTACCCGGACCCTGCGGTTCAGCCACGCTGTGCATCCGCCCGGTGACTTCGAGTGCGATCAGTGCCACGTCAAGGCGAAGACCTCCACGAGCGCTTCGGACAACCTGCTGCCCGGCAAGAAGCAGTGCGTGGATTGCCACGACGAGGCCACCATCCCCAAGGGGTTCGGCACCCCGGGAAAGACCAACAACAAGGCCTGTAAAAAGTGCCACACGCGGTACAACCTCAAGGGCTTCCCCGTGGCTTCGCGCTGGCCCAAGCCGCGCATCCGGTTCACCCACCAGATCCACATCAAGAAGAAGATCTCCTGCAAGAAGTGTCACGGCGGCGTGGGCAAATCGGGGTACGGCGCCAAGCGTCATCTGCCCACCATGGCCCAGTGTTTTTCTTGCCATGACGGCAAGCCCAAGTCCCCGGCGTCCAAGTGCACCACCTGTCATGAGCGCACGGCGGGCGGTCGCATGCGCATCAGTTACCCCGAGGGCAAGCTCAAGCCGGGCAAGTCGCTGCCGGACCTGGACCATGGCCCCACCTTCCGGAAGAACCACAAGACCGAGGCCCGGGCGCGCAAGAAGGACTGCTATCAGTGCCATCAGCAGGCCACCTGTCTGCGGTGCCACGGCGGCATTCGCAAGCCGGCGTCCATCCACCTGGGCAACTACATTCTACGGCACGGCGCCGACGCCCGGGCCAACCGCTCCCGCTGTAAGAGCTGCCACACCAAGCAGTCCTTCTGCCGGAACTGCCACAAGCGGACGCGGGTGGCCCGCAGCAATAAGAACAGCCCCTACCGGGGGCCGGGCATCCGAAAGTTCCACGGCGGCAATTGGTCCTCCTCCACCTCTCGGGGAAGCGCCTTTAACCGGCACGCCACCCACGCCCGGCGCAATGTGGGCGTTTGTGTGTCTTGCCACAGTGAGAAAGACTGCATCCGCTGCCACGCTCGTCGGAGGGTCAACGGCTTGGGGCACAACCCCCATGGTCCCGGCTTCCGCCACTCGAGGCGTTGCAAGATCCTGCTCAGGAAGAACCCCCGCTCGTGTCTGAAGTGCCACGGTTTGAGGGATCCTTTGATGGGGCTGTGTCGCTGATGAAGAACCGAGGTGATCTCGTCGCGGTGCGCCGCCTGTCATGGAAGCTACCTGCCCCCTGGCGGGCTGGACCTGTCGAGCCCCGAGGTGGCCGAGCAGGGGTTGCTCTCGGGGCGCAGCTCCTTCGCGGCCCGAGCGCCGGCCTACGTGGTGCCCGGTCATCACGCGGCCAGCTACCTCCTGCACAAGGTTCTGGGCCTGCCTGGGACCTGGGGGGACCCTGTGCCCCTGGCCGGCCAGTGGCCCTCCGACCGCGCCTGTGGGAGCGCCGATCCCGACCTGCGATTGCTGGCGGATTGGATCGACGGCCTGTAGACTGAGTCCAGTAATGAGTAAACCTTTTTTGAGCCAACTGTTCGATCCCTGCGAGCCGGTGCCCATGAACCTCGCGGTGAGTCAGGCTCTGCTCGACGCCGTGCCGTTCTTTGTGATGCTGCTAGACAGGCACCACCAGATCGTGGCGGCCAACCAAGCGGTGCAGCAGGCCGTTACGTTCGACTCGGCCGACCTGTGTGGGCAGTTCTGTCCCACGGTGATTCACGGCACCTGCGAGCCGTACCCGGGCTGTCCCCTGGATGAGGCCTCCGAGACGGGCCTGGCAGTGGAGAAGGAGCTCTTCGACGAGAAAACGGGCACCTGGACGCTGTCGTCCGTCTATCCCACCCGCCTACTGGACGAGCAGGGCGGCCCCGTCTTCATGCACACCGTCCGGGACATCTCTGAAGAGAAGAAGTCGGGCCTGGAGCTCTCCCAGAGCCTGGAGCACCACAAGGCCATCGGCCGGCTGCTTGAGCGACTGCAGGTCTGCCGCGAGCCCAGGCAGGTCTTTGAGGTGCTCATCGATCTCACCATGACCCTGTCTTGGATGGAGATCGCCACGGCCGCCTCGGGTTTTTTGTACCAGGATGGCACGCTGACCATGGTGGCCTCCAGACGTGTGGCCGAGGACCTGGTCGAAGCCTGCGCCCATGGGAACCACGAGAACTGTGTTTGTCGGGGCGTGGCGGAGTCGGGGCAGAGCGCCATCGTCTCTTCCGACGAGCTGGCCGATCACGCCGCTGGGCGCGGCGGGCCTCTCCACGGCCACGCGACCCTGCCTTTGACCTACGAAGGGCGCACCCTGGGCATTCTGAACTTCTACATGGAGAAGAACTCCACTCTCAATCCCTCCCAGCTCGCGTATCTGGAGGCGGCGGTGGGGGTGGCGGCCACGGCCTTGGCCCAGCAGCTCGCCCGGAAGGAGGCCACCCGGGCCCGGGAGGAGAAGCTCGCCCTGGAGCGGCAGATCCTCCGTCGGGTCCTGGACTCCCAGGAGGACGAGCGCAAGCGTGTTTCGAGGGAGCTGCACGACGATCTGGGGCAGATCCTGTCGGCCCTGCTCCTGGAGATCCGCGCCGCGGGCGGAGACAGTGAGGCGGATTTTCCCTCCTTCCAGCGGCGCATGGAGCGGTCCATCCGGTCCATCATCGACCGGGTGGGTCAGCTGGCCTGGGAGCTGCGCCCCACCATCCTGGACGACTACGGTCTGCAGTCGGCCATCTCCCGTTTTGCCCAGCGCCTGGGGGATCTGGCCGAGCTGGATATTGATTTCCAGTATGTGTGTCCGGCCAACCTCGCCGAGCGGTTGCCGCCGGAGGTGGAGGTGGTGCTGTATCGCATCGCCCAGGAGTCGTTGAACAATGTAGTGCGTCACGCCCAGGCCCATCGGGTGACCGTGCTGCTTCTTCGTCAGGCCGAGATCGTCACGGTGCTGGTGGAGGACGACGGGCGGGGCTTCGACCTGGGGTCGGTGCTCAGCAGCGGCGGCGAGCAGTGCATTGGGCTCATGGGGATGCAGGAGCGTGCATCGCTGCTGCAGGGCAAAGTGGTGTTCGAATCCGCGCCGGGTCGTGGGACCACGGTGAAGGCGACCATACCGTTGGGAGACCAGGGATGACTATTCGTATCGTAGTGGCGGACGACCACGCGCTGTTTCGGAGTGGGCTCAGAGCTCTACTTGAGCGGGAGTCCGATTTCGAGATCGTGGGCGAAGCCGCCAGCGGTCCCGAGACGGTGAAGGCCGTGGCCCAGCACGAGCCGGACATCCTGATCCTGGATCTCTCCATGCCCGGAGGCATGGCCGGAGCGCAGGTGGCCGAGGCGGTGCTGGAGCACCAGCCGGAGCTGGGCGTGGTGGTCCTCACCATGCACGAGGATGAGTACTACCTCAAGCAGCTGCTGCGCATCGGCGCCCAGGCCTTTTTGCTCAAGAAGTCAGACGCCGAGGAGATGGTCCAGGCCATCCGCGCCGTGTCCCGGGGCAGCGTCTACGTGGACCCGAGCCTCACCCACCTGCTCGTGCCCTCCTTCGTGGGCAAGCCGGCTAAGAAGCAAAAACGCCCTGGTATGCTGGGCCTTCTCACCAAGCGAGAGGTGGAGGTGTGCGGGGAGCTGGCCCTGGGCCACACCAACGTAGAAGTAGGCGAAAAGCTCTTCATCTCCGAGCGCACCGTGGAGACCCACCGCACCAACATCATGAACAAGCTCGAGCTGAAGAACCGCGCCGAGCTGGTGCGCTTCGCCATCGAGAACGGCCTCCTGAACCTGGGCTGAACCTGGGCTGAACCTGGGCTGAACCCGGGCTGAACCTGGGCTGAACCTGGCCTGAACCTGGCCTGATTCCCTCGGCCG
Organism: Deltaproteobacteria bacterium; assembly: GCA_029938605.1. Classification (GTDB taxonomy): domain Bacteria; phylum Myxococcota_A; class Polyangia; order HGW-17; family JAJRWW01; genus JAJRWW01. The sequence goes on from JAOZUO010000004.1 coordinate 16,070, forward strand.
CTTGAGCTACGCTCCTCGGCCTTAGCCTTATGCGCTGGCGCTCTGGATGACGTCCCGGGAACGGAACACGAGCGGGCGGGAGGTGCGACCGTCGAGCTTCAGAACCCAGAGCGCTGGCACGATCTCTTTGTCCCGGAGCGCTGGGCAACGTCGCGCCTTTCGCCCGAGCCCCAACAGGTATTCCCCGGCCTCGGCCGGAGTGCAGTGGAGCTTGACTTCGCCGACGAGGGTCGTGTGCGGATCGTCGGCGCAGTCGGCCACGATGTCGAGCTCGAGGGGGCGACGGTCAGTCCCGGCGCCCCACCAGCGGGACGCGGGGAGCCACCGACGGCCGTCGGCGATCATTCCCGCGACGCTCGTGCGAGCCAGCTCCTCCCAGACCTGTCCCAGGTACTGGGGCCACGCGTGGCGGAGGTCCGAGACCACGGCGTCGAGCTGGCCGGCGGCGAGGCGGGAGCGGTTGGGATCCACGAACCGGTACCAGAAGCGAAGCAGGGGCTCGGAGATCTGGTAGAGGGTCTTTCGGGCGCTTCGTTGTGGGGAACCGTATGGTAGCTGTCGGGTGAGCAGCCCCAAGTCCATTAGCCTGCGTATGGGCCTAGACAAAGACGTGCCCGGCACGCCGAGGCGGCCGCCGATCTCGGAGATCCGGTGGCTGCCCTGGCCGACCAGGGCGAGGATCGACGAGGCCCGCGCGGTCTTGGTGAGGTCGTCCATCAGGATCCGGGTCGGCTCGGCGTGCAGCACGCCCATGGGATCGAGGAGGTGGGTCGCGATGGCGCTCCAGAGGTCCGGGCAGTCCGCGGCGAGCTCCCAGTAGCGGGGCACACCACCCCAGACCGCCCACTGCTCCACTGCGTCGGAGTCCCGACGTAGGCGAAGGGCTGGCTTGATCCATCGGATGGGCAACGGGTCGAGCCGGATGAGCTCCTGTGCCCGACCGTACAGCGGCGCGGACGCGTCCAGCAACAGGCCCTGCATCATGCGCTGAGAGGATCCCGTGAGTAGGAGGTGTCTCCCGTGGCGAGGTTGGTCGATTCGCTTCTGGAGCAGGCTCGGTAGCTCGGGAGAAGAAGCGACCAGAGACGGAAACTCGTCCAGGGCAAGGACTGTGCCCCGGGGAACCTCGGTCCACCAGCGCTCCAGCAGCGGTTCCCAGTCGGGGTAGGTTACGTTGTCAAACCCTGGCAGCAGCCGGCCAATTTCCCGCGCCAGGCTAGCGCGCTGCAGGGACGCGTCGCGCTCGTCACCCACGTAGTAGACAGCTTGGCGCTGCTTGAGCAGTCGTCGGACCAGGCGGGATTTGCCCAGGCGACGTCTGCCGAAGAGGCACACAAGAGCTCCGTCGGCGCTGCTCAGCGCGCCCTCGATGCGGGCGAACTCGGCTTCTCTGTCCAGGAATGGTAGCTTCATTTTGACACCGGTGTCGGATATTATGACACGGTGGCATTATGCCACGAAGACATTATGTCGGCACGGCATAATGCCGGCATGGGCCAGGGTCGCGCCAGCTCGTAGCGCACCTGGCCGCCCCCGAGGACGGAGATCCGCTGGGTTTGGGTGATCGTAAGCCTGTCAGCTGTCGGCCAACAACTTGGCGAAGGCCGGATCCTGGCGCAGCTTGGCCAGGTCTTTTTCCTTGCGGGAGTAGTCTATGAGCTCTGGGGCCAGCTCGAAGGCGCGTTTGAAACCAGGCAGGTGATCACCATCGCAGGCCTTGAACAGCTCCCAGGCCAGGTTGAACTGGGCGTAGCCATTTTCGGGATCCAGCGCGACGGCACGACGGTTGGCTTCGATGGCACCCTGGGGATCGTCCAACTCGGTGCAGGCGATGCCGACTTGCTGCCAGGAGTAGGAATCTTCGGGCTCGAGCTCCACGGCCTTGCGGGCGCAGCGCAGCATGTCGGTCCAGCGCTTCTCTTCGTATTCGATACCGATGGCAAAATGCCCGACGAGACAACGCTCACCCTCGAGCCACCACCGGGCTGCGAAGACTGGGACCGAGATGAGTTGATCGCGTATCTCCGCTCTCGGATCGAAGAGCGCGAAGCGGTGGCCTTCAAGAAGTACGAAGGTCGGGTGGGGACTGCTGGGTGGGGATTGCTTATCCGGGGTGCTGCGATGGGATCACTTATGTAGGGGGTCAACGCGGACTTGCGGGGGAGTTGACGAAAGGGAAACGCGGCGGATGGGAGCGTTAGAGGAAGCGCCGACGGACGACCAGGCCGAGGACTGTCAGCAGAAATATCAGGGAGCCGCCAGCGGGCAGGGAGCCGCCGTGATGAGCGGTGTTGCAGCCACCAGCCTCCTGGGACTGAACGGTGAAGCTGGAGCCGTCGGGGCAGGAGATTTGAGCGGTGCCATCGTTGTTGTCGGTAACGGTGCAACTTTCACCATTGGCGCCGTCTGCACCATCCGAGCCATCATCGCCGTTGGAGAGGACCTCTTCGGTACCGTCTTCGCAGGTGAGCGTATAGGTACCGTCGCCGTTGTCGGTGACGGTGCAGCTGGTGCCGTCGGTTCCGTCGGTTCCGTCGGTTCCGTCGGTTCCGTCGGTTCCATCGGTTCCGTCGGTTCCGTCGGTTCCGTCGGTTCCGTCGGTTCCGTCGGTTCCGTTGGAGATGGTCGCTGAGGTACCGTCATCGCAGGAGATGGTGGCGGTACCGTCGCCGTTGTCGGTGACGGTGCAGCTGGTTCCATCGGTTCCATCGGTGCCGTTTGTGCCGTCGGTTCCGTCGGTTCCATCGGTTCCATCGGTGCCGTTGCTGATGGTGACGGTGCTCCCGTCGGGGCATGAGAGCGTGGCGGTGCCGTCGCCGTTGTCGGTGACGGTGCAGACCGATCCGTCGATGACAAAGCTGTCGCCGCCCGGGCAGTCCACGGTGGCGGTGCCGTCACCGTTGTCGAGCACGTCGCAGGGCTGCGCCGCCGTTGATCCAATGACTTTGAACCGCATGTCATAGTTCTCGGGTGAGCCGTCCCAATAGAGCTGCCCCCCTGCGTAGAGGTCCGAGAAGGTGAAGGAGAACCCGCCGCGCCCCGATGATGAGACGACCTCGAAGGAATAGACGTTGCCCACCGTGGTGGAGACGGAACCGAAGTCGAACTCCATCCAATCCGAGTAGCCCGCGATGTTGCGGGTTACCGAATCGATGAGGGTTTGCCCCGACCCCTCGCCTGAATAGAGGTATACCGTGATGTCTGCCGAGCCCAGGTGTGTGTTGGAGTCGAACAGGGGCAGGTTAACCGTGTTCAGCTCCGAATCGATGGCCGTAAACGACTGCCCCGGCTGAAATGCGGCGAACGCATAGCCGATATCTGATTGGTCCTGCAGGATCTCCCCGGCCTGGGCCGGAGTCGTGATCATTAAGGTGAGCATCAGGGTGAGCATCAGGGTGGGGATCAATGTGCGTCTCATGGTCTCGTCTCTCCTTCGTTGGCATACAGGTGTTGCTGTGTTGCTTCGGCTTCAGGATTCCTCTGTGTGGGAGTGGAGTCTCCCCTCCGTCTGAAATACGGGGCCGTGAAAAAGCAATTTGTGTGCCATCACAGCGGAGCTGCGTGAATGGGTTGCTGGAGGGATCGAAGGAGGTCGGAAGGACGCTGGATCGGACGATATTGGCCAGTTACCGACCTTGAAGTGGCCGAGAACGAATGTGAAGGAAGACGATGTCTTTTCGATTGTCAGGAGTGGTCTGATCGAGCTCGTTTTCGGGCAGGTCCAAGGCCCTCGCGGTCGTGGGGCTCCACGGTGCGGGCGGCGTATTTAGCTCTGTTTGAGGATGGCCTTGGCGAAGTCTCTGGCTTGGGCGTCGGTGATGACGCCCAGGAGACGATCGCGCTCGATCCTTACCAGATCCTTGGTGGCCTTGTCGCCCTTGGCTGAGCTTCGCTTGGAGGTCCGGCGTCCGCGGGCCACGCTCAGGCCGATGGCCGCCAGCAAAAGCAGCAAGGCGAGGCCGCCGAAGAGCCAGGCGCCGACCCGGCTACGCACGGGTAGCTGCTCTATCTGAAAGCGGATCTCGTTTTTCGGGAAACCTTCAGGCTTGGCGCGGTACACCAGCCAGGGGGTGTCGGCGCTGCCGTGCTTGAAGGACTCGGGCTTGGTCAGGTTCTTCGAGCCGATGCGTACGGTGCGGTACTTCTTCAACGACACGGAGTAGCCGAGGATGGGCAGGTGGGAGCGGATCCTCACGAGCTGCTCGGGGCTGTCGTAGATCAGGTGGCAGGAGGCCTGGATCCGTAGCCCGTGGCGGCCGGTTGCCACCGGTCGCAGGGTCATGATCTTGCCCTTGACCACGGACGAGCCACGGGTTCCCCGGGGGAGACCGACGCCCTTGGCCCCCTCGGGCATGGGCAGCAGCAGGCCGTGGTCCCCGGCGTGAAAGGTTTCACGGCCGCGGTTGACCACCGAATAGGTTAAGGCCAGGTAGATTTTCTGGTTCTCAATGGCCATGATCCGGAAGGAGATCCAGAGGCGCAGGTTGCTTGGGTCCCTGGTGAGTGGGCCCTTGGGCATGGGTTGGGCCGCGCCGTGATTGTGGCCGTGGCCGGCGCCCGGAGATGCGCCCCGGCCCTGGCCCCGGCCCTGGCCTTGGGGAGGCGGGGTGGGGGCCCTGCCGCCGCCACCGGCGCCATGGGGAGTCGCGTGGTCACCGGCCAGAAACAGAAGCCGCACGCCACCGAGCACCGGTATCTGGAAGGGCACGCTGCGCTGGTACTTTTCTCCCAGCTTCACCCATACCTCCACCTGGCGCCCGGCGTGGACCGCGGCCTTGAGGTAGACCCGCCCCTCGGCGTTGGTCTTGCCTCCCGTGAGGGCGCCGTCGGTGACGGGCTGGTTGTCCAACGAGGCCCCGGCCGGAAGCATCCACACCTCGACGCCCTCGGCCCCGGCGCGGCCATTGCGTACCAGCACCGAGACGGTGGACTGGGCGAGGCTGGAGTCGGGCAGGGGGCGGGAGGCCATCTTCGAAGGGTTGATGCCGCCGCCGGGTTGCGGGGTCGGGGGCGTGGCCAGGGCGACCCAGAAGATCAGGGCGAGGTGGCTCATGGCTTGTCCTCCTGATCGTCGTCCGAGCGGGTGAGCGACTCGGCCAGGTCGTCGCGTCGCTCCATGGCGTCGGCGGTGGCCAGGGCTATGGCCAGGTCCCGCCGGACGGGTAGGGCCATGGCTTGGGCGGCTTTGTCGGTGAGCTTACGCAGGGAGCGATCCTCCTCGATCTGTCGCAGCTCCTGCACCAACCGGTCCCCGTCGACATCCTCGTAGGCGGGCGGTTTGTGGGCGCCGGTGCCCGCGCCGGCTTCCTCTGCTTCGGCGGGGTCCAGCGCCGCGGGCAGGAACGTGAACACCAGCACCGCGGCCGTGGCTACGGCGGCGGCTCCCACCACCCAGATGGACAGGGCGACGGCGGTCTCTGTCTCGGGTACTCGGGCGGCTAGGTAGTAGCCCAGGGCCACCAGCCAGGCCGCGGCGAGGCCCCCGACAATGAACAGCGTCAGACGGCCACCCCGAGAACTGTCGGGGTCACCCTTTGC
>JAOZUO010000004.1:21707-99774 GCA_029938605.1 Deltaproteobacteria bacterium
CGACAATGAACAGCGTCAGACGGCCACCCCGAGAACTGTCGGGGTCACCCTTTGCCGGTCGTTGTTTTTGTCGCTGCTGTTGTCGCTGCTGTTGTCGTCGTTGTCGCCTCCGGGGACCGGCCAGGCCGATCACCCCGCCGATGACCATCACGATGAAGCCCAGCCACAGCCAGCTCACCAGGGGGTGTACGGCCACCTTCAGGGTGATGCGATTCTGGTTCTGGTCGGCAAGTCTCACGTGAACGTCTCGCCCCAGCCTTCGGACAATGGACACCTCGTTGACGGGCATGGAGGGGGACTCGTGATACACTAGGCTGCCCGGTGTGAGCGTCTCGGCCCAGGCTCTCCCGGGCACGCGCTTGAGGATGATCGCCTGCACGGCGTTGGTGTCGGCGCCGCGCCTGGAGGTCAGGCTGTGGTACTGCAGCTCCACGCCTGCAATGCTGTACACATCCCCCGGGGCGAGCACGCGATCTCCATGCTTTACCAGGGGCTTGCCCGCGAATCCCAGGAACATCAGCGCCACGCCCACGTGTACGATATGGGCGGCGTAGCGGGCGCGATTGGAGGTGAAGACCGCCCCCATGGCTCGCACGAAGGATTCGGCCTGGACCCGCGCTCGTATACGCACCAGCCGCAGGTACTGCTGGGTCACGGCTGCCAGCACAAACGCCGAGAGGCCGATGGTGAGCTGCACCAGGCTCACCCCGGGCGCTTGGACCTGGTAGCCGCCAAGCTCGATAGTCTGCATGTACGGGAAGACCTCCGACCAGAACATGGGCAGGCCGATCATCACCGCCACCATGACCACGAAGGGCCAGAAGCACTGGTCCAGGAACCGGGTCAGCTTCATGGGGCGCCAGGACATGAGCGGCGCCACGGCCATGAGCGCCAGCAGGAGGATGCCCAACGGGGCCATGAACCGCTCGAAGAAGGGCGGGCCCACGGTGACGCGCGTGTCGTAGATGGCCTCGTGAATGGTGGGATAGAGGGTGCCCGCCAGGACCACGAAGGTGGAGAGCAAAAGGACCCAGCTCGTGAGCACGAAGAAGAACTCCAGGCTGAAAAAGCCCCAGATGCGGCGCGTGGAGAAGCGGCCCTCCAGCAGCCGAGTGATCATCAGCCCGAAGGAGGCGGCGCCCAACCCCATGAAGATGACGAAGGCCCAGAACAGCCCCTTGTCCTCACCGAAGGAGTGCACCGAGCGCACGATGCCCGATCGGGTCATGAAGGTGCCCAGGATGGTGAGCCAGAAGGTCAGCAGCACCAGGAACACGGTCCAGCCGCGCAGCAGGCCCCCCCGTCGCAGGGACGCCAGGGCCGCGTGGAGCAGCGCCGTGGCCGTGAGCCAGGGGAACAGCGACGCGTTCTCGATGGGATCCCAGCCCCACCAGCCGCCCCAGTCGATGAGTCCGTAGGCCCAGAGCATGCCGAGCACTAGACCTATGCCCAGGAAGATCCAGGTGGAGATGATCCACGGACGCATGATCCGTAGCCAGTCCTCCTCGTCCTGTCCGGGGCGGCTCGGGCGGATCAGCGCGGCCACGCAGTAGGCGAAGGGCACGGTGGTGCCGATGTAGCCCAGGTACTGCGCCGGCGGGTGGAAGAGCATCCACGGATTTCGCAGCATGGGGCGCATGCCGTTGCCGATCAGGGGTGTCTCCACCAGGTACTCGTTGAAGGGGGTCTTTTGGAAGAGCAGCAGGTACAAAAAGAACCCCAGCACCATCATCAGCACCGCGGTGGCGTGGGGTGTGAGGTCCGGCAGGGTCTTGTAGTGCAGCCGCACGGCCAGGGCCGACGCGAGGCTCAGGATCCAGGCCCAGAAGAGGATGGAGCCCTCCAGGTCCACCCACAGCAGGGTGATCTTGAAGTGTGCGGGCAGGGACCGGCTGGAGCTGGTCTGCACCATGCGCACGAGAAAGTCGTTGCTGTAGATGAGCGCCATGAGCACCACCACCGCCAGGGTCACCAGGGCGGCGGTGGCGTAGACGGAGCGGCGCGACAGACGGATCAGATCCTGCGACCCGATACGCTGGCCCCAGATGCCGGCGGCGGCAGCCAGGCCGGCCATCAGCATTGCGAGCTGGAGGGCGACGTTTCCTAGGGTAGACAACGGGTTTTCCTTAGCTGATGTGTCTGGTGGTTACAGTCCACAATGGTCCAGCGTGGTCCTACGCCGTGTATCCTAACCTCTGATTTTCGATAGGAAAGGGGTTTATCGTCTACAACTTCGTTTTTCTGGGTACTGTGTCTGTCTCACCGGTGTAAATAACTGGTATCTCACTGGGCCTACGTGGTTTACCCGGAGAAGGGGGAAATCCTGCGGAGAGACTGCGTATTGCCCCGTGGCCCAGGCGATGCTACAGCAGTACCTATGAGGCGTTCCCTACTGGTCAAAGTCGGTGTCACGGTTGCGTTGGTGCTCACCGCCGGCGTGATCATCGTCTACACGGCGAGTAAGTCTTCTGGGCTGTTTCGCTTCGTGGACGAGGTGCGCGCCCAGGAGAAGTCGCTCGAGGGGCGGGACGTGTGGATGGCCGGGACCCTGGAGCCGACCACCCACAAGGTGCGGTCCGTGCGGGGACAGCGCCAGGAGCATAAGTTCTTCCTCAAGCACCGCGGCGCCCGCATCGAGGTCCGCTACACCGGCTCCATGCCCGCCAACGCCAAGGCGGGCCAGCAGCTCGTGGTCCTGGGCAAGGTCACAGGCAAGGGCCTGTTTCGCGCTCGGGAGATCCGCACCAAGTGCCCCTCCAAGTACAAGTCCCAATACGAAGCCCGCAAATAAGTAGGACCGGACCCGTTTGGAGTTAGTCTTTGCGGTCGTCGCGGTCCAGGCGCGCCTGGAGCTGGCGTCCGAGCGCCTGGGCTTCGGCGTCGACGCGGTGTTGGCCGGTGGCCATCCAGGCGATCCAGCCCACCAGCCCGAGCCACAGCGTGGCGTATAGGACTACCAGTAGCGTTGGCGAGGGGAGGGCCTCGGACGCCTGGTCAAGACCCTTGGCGAGGGCCCAGAGGATGTTCGCCAGAACGGTGTTCGCCTGGACGGTGTTCGCCAGGACCATCATCCCGGGGCCGTCGATGGGTGACCGGTCTTGGGTTTTGAGGACGGGGCTTTTCCCGCTACGAGGGCGTCGATGCGCTCTTCGAGCTCGGCCGGGATTTTGAAATCCTTGGGCAGGTTCTGGTCGGGTCCGGCCGAGGGCGCCCGCTTGCGGGTCATGAGCACAGTCATCACCAGCAGGCCGATGAAGGCCAGCCCGAAGGGGACGCCGTACAACACAAAGCCGGAGAGTCCGCCTCCGGGGGGCTCGACGAGCACGGCCTGTCCGTACTTCTTTTTATAGTGGGCCAGGATCTGCTTCTGGGACTTGCCCTTGGAGAGCATGGTGCGGATGTCGGCGCGCATCTTCACGGCCAGGCCGGAGTTGTGGTCCGCCAGGGTGCCTTTGTAGCAACACGGGACCGTGAGCAGCTTCTCGATGCGTTTGGCTCGGTTCTCTACGTCGCGTTTCTTCGCGTCCGCGGCCGAGCCGCCGGCCAGGGCGTCGGGCGCCATGAAGGTCAAAGTAAACAGTGCCAATGGGAGAGTAAGGGCGCGGTTCAAGGGATCGCTCCAAGGTAGTCCAGCCCACAACCTAACACGTCATCGGCCGGAGTAAAGGCCACAGGGGTCTGGGTACTTGTCTTACCGCCGACGGCGATAGCCGGGCCTTGGGTGCTTTGTATAGATTTTTCGAAAGGAGTGGTTCCGGAGCTCGTACAGTATCTTGCGGGGCGCTGGGGCCAGGCACCGAGCACGTCGGGCGGGGAGGTCGTCCTGCCTGGTTCCTCTCAAGATCGTCTTTCCTCCTTTTTGCTCGATTCGGAGGTTGGATATGCTGTGGCCGCCGAAACCATCGGCGCTTCGTCGGCGTATGGTGAGCAGCAGGGTGTTGCGCCAGATGGCGCCCACCGGTACGAGCAGTAGATCCTGCCAGGACTCGGTGCCGGTGTGTCGGGAGGTTCCGAGGCCCAACCGGCCATTGCGGGGAGTGGGGCTCTTTTTGTGCAGGCGTTTGAAGCTAATTTTCAGTACGAGGATAGGGGTTTTCATGCCGCGGGCCCTGGCGTATCGCCAGGAGATGCGCCTGGAGCCGGGCCTCGATGGTTTGGCGAGATCGATGAGCTCGTGCAGGTGTACATCGTAGGCTTCCGTGAAACGGCGCGAAGCTGTCGGTGAGCCGTCCGGGGGTACCAGGACGATGAGGTCCTGGCCCTTGTGGCGGAGCCAGCCCACGTATGCGACTACGCGGCCATCGACGTGGATGGATTTGACCTTTTTGATGGAGGCGATGGGTAGCCGGGATCCCTTCGCGACGATGTCGGCGAACTTCACGGTGACCGGCCCAGGTGTCTTTGTGACGGGGCGCATGACGACGCCCATGACGGGGCGTTTGACGGCGCCCACGAGGGGGCGCTTGTCGCTTGTGAGCTTCACAGGCTCTGACTGGGGTCGTGGCCCCTGTTTTTGCGTCGAGCACGAGGGGCTCGTCATGGAGACGAGCACGGCGACGAGGCTAGAAGCATGGGGTCCAGTCATAAGCGGACCTCCTTACAACGACAGCTTCTGAATGGTCCCATCTCCCCAATTCGTCCAGTATAGGCTCGTGGAGTCGATGGCGAGGTACTTGGGGGAGCCCTGTCCCGAGGCCAGGATGGTGCGCGAACCGCCCCCAACAGGGATGCGAGAGATCTCACCGGCGGTTGAATCGGACCAGTAGAGGAATCCGCCGTCGAGCAGAAGATGGTACGCGGATACTCCACCGGAAAACAGCGTGGTTACCGCGCCGCCGGCCAACGGGACCATCCTCACGGAACCGTCGCCGTTGCAGATGAAGTAGGCGTGGGTGGCGTCCAGGACGATCCAGTAGGGGCTGGGAACTCCAGAGGCGATGGTGGTGGCGGCCCCGCCCCCTATGGGAGCTCGCCTGACGGCGTCGTCGTCGATGCTCGTCCAGTAGATGTGGGTGGCGTTTACGGCGGGGCCGAAGGGAGAGGACTGATCGGTGGCGATGATGGTCGGGGTACCGACGCCGTTCAGCGGAACGCGCTGGACGGTGTCTCCGAAGTAGGTCGTGAAGTAGGCGTACTGGGTATCGACCAGGAGCCCGATCGGACAGTCAAGGGTGTCCGCGATGGTTTGGGGCGAGGCGGAGCCGTTCACTGGGAGGCGCACGATCGAGCCGGTGTCTGTTTTGGCGTTCGACCAGTAGACGTAACCCTCGATCACATTGACGCCGGTGGGATCGTCCTGGCTACTTGCGAGCAGATCGACGGTTCCACCGCTCTTGGCGACTCGCTTAATCTCTCCCGCCTCGGAGTTGGCCCAGAAGACGTGGGTTGAGTCCACGGCAATGCCCCATGGAGAGTACTGAGAGTCGGCCAGGGTGACGATCGTCCATCCGCAGTCGTCGTGGCAGTTGTCCGGGAGCTCTCCCTTGGTGGTCTCGCAGATCCCATCGCCGCAAGTGAAGCACCCGGAGAGGTCCAGCTCACACAGCGAGGTGCAGCTTAGAGAGCCCCCGGTGGCGCCGAGCTGGGCGCAGGTATTGCCCCCCAGGTTTGGCCCATCGCACATCTCGGGACCCTCGACGTTGGCGTTTCCGCAGGTGTAGCAGTCAGTATAATTCACCAGGCAATCTGTAGTGCACGATAGGGTGCCCTGGGTCAAACCGAGCCCGGATAAGCAGGTCTGTCCTCCGAAGTCGCTTCCGTCGCAAAGCTCGTTGGAATCGAGCACATCGTTGCCACATAGGAGGCCACCGTCGGTTGTCTGGGCGTCGGTCGTCTGGGCGTCGCTCGCATTTGCGTCCGTCGCCAGGGCGTCCCCCTGTCCACCGTCGGTTTGGAGAGGGTTGCTGAACGACACGACGCACCCCGATGATAGGAGTACGCCGTAGACAAGAAGCACCCACGGGGAAGGCAACGGCTTGTTTGGTGCATCGGAGTGGGTTTTGCAGCGAGTTTTTCTTATTGATATGTTGAATAGCCGAATCATTGAAACACTCCCAGACGGTCTTTAAGAAGAGTCCTATCCGTAAGAAAGTCCATGCTGACTTTAGGGCATTTGACTAAGTATGGGGGGTAAGCCGGTAGGGGGTCAAGCGGTGGATGGAGGGACCCTGTCTTCTACACCACTCCGAGCTTTTTGAGCTTGCGTAGAAGGGTGGTGCGGTGGATGCCCAGGTCCTGGGCGGCGCGGGTGCGGTTGCCGCCGGACCGCTCGAGGGCGGTGAGGATCGCGTCCCGTTCGATCATGCCCAGTCCGCCCCAGACCTGTGGGGAGGCGGCGCCTGGTATGGACCCGGAGGCGTCTTTACGTAGGGGGGTGGCGAACAGGTGCGGAGGCAGGTGCTCGGGTCCTATGCGCGCGGAGCGGCACAGGACCACGGCGTGCTCCATGGCGTTCTCCAGCTCGCGGATGTTGCCGGGCCAGGGGTAGCGTACGAGCGCCGCGAGGGCTTCGGGCGATACGCCGTCGATGGCTCTGTGCGAAGCTCCCGCCAGGCGACGGACGAAGTGGCGCACCAGCAGGGGGATGTCTTCGGTGCGGCCCCGCAAGGGCGGCAGGGGGATCTCGATGATGTGGATGCGGTAGAATAGATCCTCTCGGAACCGCTTCTCCGCTACGGCTTGACGCAGATCCACGTGGGTGGCGGCGATGATCCGCACGTCGGCGCTGACCGTCTCGGTGGCGCCGAGGGGCTCGTACCGGTGGTCCTGCAGGAAGCGGAGCAGCTTCGCTTGGATGGACAGGGGGAGATCGCCCACCTCGTCCAGAAACAGCGTGCCCTGGTCGGCCTGGGCGATGCGGCCGGGCTTGTCGCGCCGGGCGTCGGTGAAGGCGCCCTTGCGGTAGCCGAACAGCTCTGACTCGATGAGGGTCTCGGGCACGGCCGCGCAGTTGAAGGCCACGAAGGGGCCCTTGGAGCGTCCGCTCTGGTTGTGCAGGGCGCGGGCCACCAGCTCTTTGCCCGTGCCGCTCTCGCCCGTGACCAGCACCGTGGTGCAGGAGTCGGCGATGAGGGGCAGGGTGGCGAAGATGCGCTCCATCTCCGGGTTGCGGCTGATGATGTCCTCGAACTGGTACTGCCCGTCGAGCTTGCGCTGCAGGGCCTCCATGCCGGAGATGTCCCGGAACATCTCCACGCCGCCGATGAGCGCGCCGTCGGGGGCCACCAGGGGCGACGTGGATACGAGGATGGGGACGGAGCGACCGTCCCGGGTCTGGATGCGTACCTGCTGGCGGCCGATGGACTCCCGCTCCCCCATGGACTGCTTCAACGGGCAGATGCCGTCGCACAGATCCGTGCGGAAGATCTCGGAGCACTGACGGCCTATGGCCTCCTCGGGGCAGTAGCCGGTGATGAGCTCGGCGCCGCGGTTGAAGGAGGTGATCCGCGTGGACTCGTCCACGGTGAAGATGCCCTGGTCAATGGCGTCCAGGATGAGGGGCACGTAGCGATGGTCGAACGGATCGGGCACAGCATCACCTTGTGTGAAAAAGTAGCATAGGTGAAATCGTAGCAATTTGCATCGATAGTGATGCATCAGTGTAGCAGAGTACGTCTATTTATGCAATAGCCAAGGGGGAGATTGAAAGGGAGGCGGATTGTGTAACCAACTGAAACTATGTCGAAACTACTGAGAGGCGGCGGTGCAGCACCGGGCGGTCCGGAATTTGCACAATGCGCGGAATGAGCAGAATGAACAGAAACAGCGGAAACAACCGAAAACGCAGAATCTGTGGTGTTCCCGGAAAGGAAGGACGGCGGCGGTGAGTGAAGACCGGTCCAGTACTAACACAGGCTGCCAGGAAGACAAGCCGTTGCAGCATGGCGACGTGGCCTTCAGTACGGGCCAGGCCGCGCGGTATTGCTTCGTCACCGGGGACACCATCGTCAACTGGATCAAGAGCGGCTCCCTAAGCGCTCAGAAGACCCCCGGGGGCCAGTACCGCATTCTGGTGACTGTGCTGTACGCCTTCATGCGCGAGCACGACATGAACACCGCGCTGCTCGAGGCCGAGCATAACGTGCGTCCGCTCTGCATGGAGTTCCATTGTCGTCGGCAGAAGACGCTTGGCTGCTCCGAATGCCTGGTCAACCGATCCGGCGCCCAGCGTTGCTGGGAGCTGCGGACCGTGCTGCACGCTTCGGACGCGCGGCCCGGGCGATGCGAGGACTGTGACTACTTCCGGCGGTACTGCCGCGAGGATGGCCAATGACCGAACGTGAGACCGAACGCGAGACCGGACGCGAGAAATGGAACTGGGACGTAGGCTCCCGCAACGTTGCCGATCTGGGCAAGCTCCGCGCCGCGTACACCGATGTGCACGAGCTCACGGTCAGCGCCGACGGAGAGCGGGTGGCCGCGCCTGTGGTGGCCGAGGACGGCTCCTTCAGGGTGGCGGTCAACGGTGAGGTGTGGGAGACCGAGCTGGAGAAGGCTTGGCACCTGAAGTTCACGCCTGATGACCGGCTCACCGCCCTGGTGCGCGTGGATGACATGTGGACCGTGGCCGTGGAGGGCGAGCTTTGGGAGCAGCGGTATCCCTTCGCCTGGAACACGAAGTTCTCCGCCGATGGGCGCACCATCGCCGTGCAGATCAAAGCCGGCATGGAGTACTCCCTGTGCATCAATGACAAGCCCTGGGACCGGAACTTTCTGTCCATCCGGAACTACGCCTTGTCCGATGACGGCCGACGGGCGGCCGCCCTGGTGCAGGTGGTGGAGCTCGTCACCGCCGACACCGAGACCTTCGCCGAGGGCACCTGGAGCGTGGCCGTGGACTCGGAGACCTGGGACGAGAAGTTCATCGGCGTGTGGGCGCCGGTGATCAGCCCCGATGGGGAGCACGTGGCCGTACAGACCCGCACCGAGCGGTTCGCCTACACCATCGCCCTCGATGGCGCCCCGTGGGAGTCCCGGTATGGTTGCGTGTGGGAGCCCGGGTTCAGGCCCCGGGGCGAGGGGCTTTTAGCGCCCGTGCGGACCGGGGCCTCCTGGAGCCTGGCCGAGGACGGCGAGCCCCTTTGGAAGACCCCCTACGTGCAGTTGTGGTACGTGCGCTTCTCCCCGGCGGGGGAGCGGGTGGCCGCGGTGGTGGCCACTGACTTCGGCCGGTGGACCGTGGCGGTGGACGACCGCCCCTGGGGATGCACCTTCGGGGACGTGGTAATGGCGCCGGTGTTCTCCACCGACGGTAAGCGCGTGGCGGCCGCCGTCAGGCACGAGGGGCGTTGGACCGTGGCGGTGGACGGTGAGCCCTGGTCCCATTGGTTCGACACGGTGTGGGATCCGGTGGTGGGGGCCGGGCGCGGTCCGGTCCTGGCCAAGGTGAAGAACCAGGGCGCCTATGGTTTGGCCGTGGACGGTCGTGTGGGCGCCCAGCGGTATGAGCACCTCTGGGATCCGACCTTCAGTCCGGACGGCGACAAGGTCCTGATCCGCGGCGTGCAGAGCGGAAAGTACATCCGGCGGGTCGTCCTGACCGAGGAGCTGGGATGAGCACTATGGTCAACTTTGTCTCAGGTCCCCTGGTCTGGATCGCCCTGGTCACGTTCGTGGTGGGGACCGTGGTGCGCATTGTCTTGATGATCCGCACCATCAAACTGGACAAGACCGTCCTGCCCGCCATGACGGTCAAACACAGCCTCCGGTCTATCTTCTTTTGGACGCTGCCCTACGGGAGCCGGTCCATGCGGACGCGCCCGTTCTTCTCGGGCCTGTCCTACCTCTTCCACCTGTGTCTGCTGGCGCTGCCGCTTACGGTCATGGGGCACGCGGTGCTCTGGCAACAGGCCTGGGGGATCCGCTGGTGGAGCCTGCCTTCCGGGGTGGCGGACGTGATGACGGCGGTGGTGATCTTCGCCGGGGGGATCTTTTTGTTGCGGCGGATCATGTCTCCGGAGGTGCGCAACGTAAACACCTGGCGGGACTACGTGATCCTGGTCATCGTTCTTTTGCCCTTCGTCACCGGGTTCATCGCCTACCACCAGTGGCTGGACTACCGGACGATCATCATCCTGCACATGGTCAGCGGCGCGGTGTGGCTCATGGCCATTCCGTTTACGTGGCTGCAGCACATGTTCATGTTCTTCTTCTCCCGAGCGTACATGGGCAGCGAGTTCGGCGCCGTACGCAACGCGCGGGATTGGTAAAGGGTAGGTCGTATGGCGGATCTCGAAGATATGGCGGTGGCTGACCCGGGATTCGATCTCGCGCTGGCGAAGCTCACCCCCGAGCGCATCGAGCAGGTGATCAACTCGGTCCTCTCCCAGGCGGTGGCCGAGAGGATGAAGCTGTTTCTCAAAACCTGCGTGCACTGCGGCCTCTGCGCCGACGCGTGTCACACCTACCTGTCGCGGAACCGGGACCCGGATTTCGCGCCGGTGGCCAAGGTTCGGGATACGCTGGGGGTGATGCTGAAAAAGAAGGGCCGCGTCAGTCCCGAGTTCATGAAGAACGCGGCGCGCGTGGCCTTCATCGAGTGCGGCGGCTGCCGGCGCTGCTCCATGTACTGCCCCTTCGGCATCGACATCGCCACGATGATCATGACCATCCGGCGCATCTGCAGCCTCCTGGGCATGGTGCCCCAGTTCATTCAGGACACCACCAACAGCCACTCCGCCACGTCGAATCAGATGTGGGTCCAGCCCGACGACTGGATCGACACGGTCATGTGGCAGGAGGAGGACGCCCAGCTCGAGGTAGCCGGCCTCCGCATCCCCCTGGACAAGGAGGGCGCCGAGGTCATGTACTCGGTGATCGCGCCCGAGCCCAAGGTCATGGCGCAGCTCATCGCCAACATCGCCGTGCTCATGACCGTAGCCAAGGTGGACTGGACCATGCCGTCGGCCGACGGGTGGGACAACAGCAACATGGCCATGTTCTCGGGGGACCTCGAGATCATGGGGCGCATCGAGCGGGAGCACTGGGAGCGCGCCCTGGAGCTTCGGGTGGGCAAGATGGTCATGGGCGAGTGCGGCCACGCCTACCGCGGCGCGGTGTACGACGGCCCCAAGTGGCTGGGGTGGCAGGGGCCGCCCTTGCCCATGGTGCACGCGGTGGAGCTCTACTACGACCTTCTGCGCGAGGGGCGCATCGAGATCACCGACAAGCTCACCGAGCCGGTGACCATCCAGGATCCTTGCAACATCGTGCGCGGGCGCGGCCTGCACGAGAAGCTGCGGTACGTGGTCCATGCTCTGTGCGACAACGTCGTCGAGATGGACCCCAAGTTCGAGCACAACTACTGCTGTGCCGCCGGCGGCGGGATCATCAACTGCGGCGCGCCCTGGAAGATGGCGCGGCTCAAGTCCATCAAGATCAAGGCCACGCAGCTCAAAAAAACGGGTGCGAGCCTGTGCATCACGCCTTGTCACAACTGCCACCACGGCGTTGTGGACATCATCGGTCACTACCACATCGACATGCGCACCTCGTTCCTCATCGAGTTGATCGTCAAGCAGATGAAGATACCCGAGGGGCTAGGAGTATGACGACCATGTCTGGACGAATCGCAGCGTGGGTCCCGGCCGCACTGGTCTTGGCCCTCGTCCTGGATGCGGGAGCGTCAGCGGGGTGTCAGCGTCCGGCGGCCCAACCCACCCGGGAGGTGGGTCCCGGCGTCCTGGTGATCCGCATGGCGCCGGCGCTGGGCAAGATGCGTCGGCCCCCCGTGACGTTTGATCATGACCAACACTCGGCCGCGGTCAAAGGCGACTGTAAGACCTGCCACCTCGTGGATCGCGCCCAGACGCTGTCTGCGAAGTTCCTGCGGGGTAACGACGGTAAGAGCGCCGGCAAGCTTCAGGACTTTTATCACGATCGCTGCCTGGGCTGTCACAAGCGGCGCGGCCGGGGCGCCATGGTCTGTGGTGAGTGCCACGCCAAGGGACCCCGGATCCGATCGACCTGGAAGGAGCTCCGCATGGACTACTCCCTCCACGCGCGTCACGTCCTGGCCCAGCAGAAGCGGTGCGCCGACTGTCACCACGTCTTCGACAAAGCGAAGCAGAAGCTGGTGTACAAAAAAGGAGCCGAGGAGAGCTGCAAGTCCTGCCACACCGCCCGCACCGTGGGGCGGCGGCCGTCCCTGCGGTTGGCGGCGCACCAGGCTTGCATCTCGTGCCACCTGCGGACCCGGGGTGCCGGTCTGGCCACAGGTCCCCTGGACTGCGCGGGTTGCCATGGCCCCCGGGCCCAGTCGAAGATCAAGCGGTTGGAGCACCCCGAGCGGCTCATGCGCGGCCAAAAGGACCGGCTGTGGGTGAAGGCCAAAGGGGGCAGTTCCCAGCGGGTCCCCTTCAACCACCTGGCCCACGAGAAGGCCGGGTCGAGCTGCAGCACCTGTCACCACCAGACCCTGGGATCCTGCAACGGGTGTCACACCATGGGGGGCGCGAAAAAGGGCGGCGGAGTGACCCTGGCCCAGGCCCACCACGACCCCGGATCTGTGCATAGCTGCGTGGGCTGTCACGCCCAGGCGACCAAGCAGGCGAGCTGCGCTGGATGTCACCATACGATCAAGGCCGAGGCCAGTCGGCGAAGCTGCGGTGTTTGTCACAGTGGGCCCAAGGCGGGGACTCCGCTGGCGGCGGGGATTCCGCTGGCGGCGGGGACTTCGGTGGCGGCGGGGACTCCGCTGGCGGCGGGGACTCCGCTGGCGGTGGGGACTACGCTGGCCCCTCCCGTCGTGTCGCGTCGCGTGACCACGGCCCTACCGGCCTACTCCAAGGATTTCCCCGAGCGGGTCACCATCAAGATCCTCGCCCGGGACTATGCGCCGGTGGTGATGGAGCACGGGCGCATGGTGCGCAAGCTGCACAGCCTGGCGACGAAGAGCTCGCTGGCGGTACGGTTCCACGGTGGGGTCGAGTCCCTGTGCGCGGGGTGTCACCACCGGGCCAAGCCCGGGACCCGGCCCGCGCCCTGTAGCGCATGCCACACCCGCCAGGGCCACGCCACCCGGGACCGACCGGCGCTTGGGGCGGCCTACCATCGGCAGTGCGTGGGTTGTCATCAGAAGATGGGGCTCACCAGGTGGCAGGGCTGCGAAAGCTGTCACAAGAAGGGGTCGTCGAAAAAAACCGCTGGCTCCCGGCCGCGAGGAGGAGTGCGATGAGCATTTCACGGAGAGGATTCATCGGCGGCGCTGGCGCGGGCGCGGTGGCGTCGGTGGCGGTGGGTAGCAAGGCGGCCCGGGCGGGGGGCGGCGCGGATCGGTTCATGGGCCACCCGGGGTCCATGGGACTTTTGCATGACACCACCCTGTGCGTGGGGTGCCGGTCCTGCGAGCTCGCCTGCACCAAGGTCAACTCAAAGCCCAAGCCCGCGGGGCCTCTGCACGACAAGTCCATCTTTTCCAAGCTGCGGCGGGTCACAGACAAGCTGTACACGGTGGTGAACCGGTACGTGAAGGCGGCAGGCAAAAAGCCGGCGGTGTACCGCAAGCATCAGTGCATGCACTGTCAGGAGCCCTGCTGCGCCTCGGTGTGTTTCGTCAAGGCCTTCACCAAGACCCCCGAGGGGCCGGTGCTGTACGACCCGAGCGTGTGCGTGGGCTGTCGCTACTGCGTGAACGTGTGTCCCTACTACGCCCTGGGATATGAGTACGACAACGCCTTCAATCCCACGGTACAGCGGTGCACCATGTGCTACACGCGCATCAAAAAGGGGGAGGAGCCCGGGTGCGCCCAGGCGTGTCCCATGGGGGCCATCGTCTACGGCAAGCGCGAAGATCTACTCAAGCTGGCCCGGCAGCGCATCGCCAAGTTCCCGGACCGGTATGTGGACCAGGTGTTTGGCGAGCACGAGTACGGCGGCACGAGCTGGTTGACCATCGCCGGGGTGACCTTCGACAAGCTCGGCCTGCCGGTGAATGCCAGCCACAAGCCCCTGCCCGAGCTGACGGCGGGGTTTTTGTCCATCGTACCTTTGGTGATCACCATCTACCCGGGGCTGCTGTTAGGCTTTCATGCCTGGACCAAGCGCAAGGAGCGGTTGGCCGAACAGGAGCGACTGGCGGCGGCCGCCGAGGCCAAGGCCGCCGCCGAGGCGGCGGGCGCCACCAAGGCCGCCCAGCAGAAGAAGCTCGCAGATTCCCGCCACGCCAAGGCGGTGGACCTGGCCGTGAAGAAGGCGCTGGCCCAGGCGGCTAAGGAGCGTGAGGCGGAGTCTGACGCGGCGAAGAAGGAGGACACCCCATGAGTGACTCCACTGCCAACGACGTCGGTGTTGCCACGGACGTCGGTGTCGCCACGGACGTCGGACCTGCCACGGAGGCGGCGCCCACAAAGCGGCCGCTGCTGACTCCCTTCAACATCATCGCCACGTTGATCCTGCTGGCGGGCGTGGCGGCGGGGCTCTACCGCCTCGCCGTGGGGCTCGGGCCCTCCACCAACCTGGACCACGTGAACCCCTGGGGCCTGTGGATCGGCTTCGACGTCATGACCGGTGTGGCCCTGGCCGCCGGCGGATTCACCATCTCGTCGGCGGTGTACCTCTTCGGCCTCAAGGAGTACCAGCCCCTGGTGCGGCCGGCCATCCTCACGGGCTTTCTGGGGTACTTCCTGGTGGTGGTGGGACTGCTGGTCGATCTGGGGCAGCCCTGGCGGCTGCCGTACACCTTCGCGGTACAGGCCGGACCCACCTCGGCGCTGTTCGAGATCGCCCTGTGCGTGGCGCTGTATCTCACCACCCTGTTCGTGGAGTTCACGCCGGCGGCCTTCGAGTGGCTCGGCTGGAAGCGGTGGCGGGCCCTGGTCCACTCCATGACCATCGCCCTGACCATCTTCGGGCTGATCCTGTCGACCATGCACCAGTCCACCCTGGGGGCCATGTACCTGATCGCCCCGTCTCGGTTGCACCCGCTGTGGTATTCGACGCACATCCCGGTGCACTTCTTCGTGTCGGCGGTCATCGCGGGTCTGTCCATGGTGATCTTCGAGTCGGCCCTGTCCCACCGGGTCTTCGCCGACAAGGTGGAGATCACGCACGAGAAGCTCGACGAGATGACCATTGGACTGGCCAAGGCGGCCTGCGTCGCCCTGGGGGTGTACCTGGCCATCAAGGTGGTCTCTGTCTCCCTGGACAACGAGTGGGCGCTGCTGTTTACGCCCTACGGCCACTGGTACCTCTTTGAGATCCTAGGCTTCGTGGTGCTGCCCTTGATTGGGTACACCATCGGCTTCCGAGAGAGGCGGCCCACGATCATTCGGGTCTCGGCGGTGATCACGGTTTTGGGCATCGTGCTCAATCGGTTGAACGTGTCGATCTTCGCCTACAACTGGCAGTTGCCGGCCCACGAGCGGTACTGGCCCCACCCGTACGAGATCATCGTCACGGTGGCGCTGGTGACCTTCGGCGTTGTGATGTTCAAGTGGATCGCCAACCGGATGCCCATTTTGCACGAACACCCCGACTGGCGGGGCGATCACTAGACCAGGAGAACCCGAGTCAATCATGCATACGTTGCAGGACTTCTTCCATTTCACAAAGGGCCTGACCTACATTGTAGCTGGGCTCTTCCTGTTGGCCTCCATTGGCTTCTGGCTGTTTTTGACCAGCCGAGAGGATGAAGAGTAAGGGCTTCGGTGACGACCGGGCTTCGGTGACGACCGGGCTTCGGTGAAGGAGACAGACCCCATGGAGAATGAGAAACCCAAGCTGGTGCTGGTCGTCGACGACGAGCCCGACGTGCGCATGTTCATCGAGGCGGCCCTCGAGGACGCGGGCTTTGAGGTGGTCACGGCGGGCAACGGTCACGAGGCCTACAACCGCGTCAAGGAGCGGGCGCCGGATTTCATTACGCTGGATCTGGTCATGCCCAAGCAGTCGGGCGCGCTGTTTTATCTGAAGCTGTGCAACAACAAGACCTGGTGTGACATCCCGGTGATGATCATCTCGGCCCACGCTCACGACGAGTTGGGCGAAGACGACTTTCGGCAGCTCATGAAGGGGCAGGGCGCGCCCCGCCCGACGCACTTCATGGAGAAGCCGGTGCGTCCAGACGAGCTCGTGCGAGTCGTGTGCGAAACCCTCGGGTTGGATCCGAGTGGTGCTGTCGCCGACGACGCCACCACCGACGCCCGGGATGAGGTGTTTTCCAAGCTTAAGGGCGCCGACTTGAAGACCCTAAAGAGGATCCGGTCGGTGCTCGACAAGGAGGAGGGCTGAGCCTGGCGGCCAGAGCCCAGACGACCCTATGGCACCTGACGAGCTTAGAACCTGGATCAGCGAGCAGCTGTTCGATGTCGCCCCCATCGCCATCGCCACCATCGATCGTGACTTCAACGTCGTGCAGGCCAACGCGGCCTTTGAGGCGAAGTTCGGCGAGTGGCAGGGGCGCAAGTGCTACCAGGTCTACAAGGACCGGGACGCGCTGTGCCCGCGGTGCATGGCGTCACGGTCCTTCGAGGATGGGCAGAGCCGCGTCACCCCCGAGGTGGGCGTGGACGAGCACGGATCGATCACCCACTACATCAAGCACACCGTGCCCATCGTGCGGGAGTCCGGGGAGATCCCGTATCTGGTGGAGATGTCCATCGACATCACCGAGTCGCTGCGACTCGAAGATGAGCTGCACATCGCCCACGACTTTCTGAAGACGCTCATCGCCACCTCTGCCGACGCCATCGTGGGCGTCAACGCGGACCAGGAGGTGCGGGTGGTGAACCCTGCGGCGCGAAAGCTGTTCAAGATCGCCGACACCGAGACCCTCACCGGGGATCAGCTGGTGGAGATCCTGCCCCGGGGCCTGTTCGACGACGTCTTCTCCTGCGACCGCAGCCTGCTTCTGCCCGAGACCACCGTGCGCGCCACCGACGGGGAGGAGATCCCCGTGCGGCTGGCCGGGGCGTGCATGGAGTCGGGCGGCAAGCTGCTCGGGGGCGCCATCTCCATCACCGACCACCGGGAGCTGCGAGATCTGCAGGCCGAGAAGCTGGAGGCCGAGCGGTTGGCGGCGGTGGGGCAGACCGTGGCGGGCCTGGCCCACGGGGTCAAGAACCTGCTGACGGGCCTGGAGGGGGGCATGTACCTCATGTCCACCGGCCTCAAAAAGGGCAACCAGAAGCGGGTAGATAACGGCTGGGACATGCTCAACCGGAACATCGTCCGCATCTCCCGGTTCGTGCGCGACTTCTTGAGCTTCTCCAAGGGCCGGACCATCACCGTGGAGCCGGCAGACCCCGTGGCCGTGGCCCGGGAGGTGGTGGGCCTCTACGTGGCCCGGGCCGAAGAGGCCGGCGTGAAGCTCACCTGGAGCGCCAAAGGAGACATCGCCCCGGCCAACCTCGACTTCGAAGGCTTGCATGACTGCCTCACCAACCTGGTGGGCAACGCCATGGATGCCTGCCAGATGAGCGAGCACGAATCCGATCCCGAGTCCGAGCTCGAGCCCGATCCCGAGTCCGAGGGTGGTCAGGCAGAGGCGGGCTCCACCGTGCACGTCTGCGTGTCCGACGAAGACGGCGTGCTGCGCTACTCGGTGACCGACAACGGCGTGGGCATGGACTACGAGCTTAAGCAGAAGGTCTTCACCACGTTCTTCACCACCAAGGGTCTCGGCGGCACCGGCCTGGGCCTGCTCACCACCCGCAAGATCATCCAGGAGCACGGCGGCCGCATCGAGCTGGAGTCCACCCCCGGCAAAGGCTCCACCTTCACCATCCTCCTCCCCCGCGACCGCCTCCCCGCCCGCACCACCAAGAGCGACGACCCCGACCAGGGCGCGTAATCACCCGCTGCCCTTCGTCCTCGTCCTTGTCCGGTATCCGTCCCACCGGTCCGGTATCCGGACGCGCACGCCCCGAGGTCCGATCCGGGTACATAGGTAACAGATTTCTCCGGAGACATGGACGCCCACCGCTCTTCCCAGTGGTCGAGGTAGGCTTGCGCCCCTTCGCGGCTCTTGAAGCGCATGTCCTTGAGCGGCGACCCTTTGGCGTGGCCGACACCTCGCTCCACTTTGCCCTTGCGATCCGGATGGCGCACCCTGGCTGGCAAAGCGACCGCGCCATGTAAGATTATGTTAACCTTCCCACTACCTAGACACCCACTGTGGTACAGTGTAAGCGCTTTGCGTCACTGGTCCGCCTAGCCCTGAGATTGATGATGTTCGAGATTTCCACCACCCTCGTCGTTGTAATATCGGCCCTGACGCTCGCGTTGGGCCTTGCCGGCGCGCTCTACTTCCTTCGGGATCAATTCGGCCTGTTGTGGTGGGTGGTGCGGTCCAAGGTGGTTGCCGAAGTCGATGTCGAACCGGTCGCCCCCCACCGATTTGCGCTGCGCCACCTGCTGCAAGGCAGCCGCCTGCATCGAGTCTGTCTCAAGCTACACGTATCGGGTCCGCACGGTTCGGTGGGCTTGGCCTGCAAGTACAAGGTGTCCATCGCGGGACAGGTGGTGACGGAGGAGGTCGTCGGCCACGGCCACTTCCCTCCCAAGCCCTTCGACCGGCGCATCACCCTGAGCCTCTCCAGCGTCGAGACCAAGGGTCTCGACCGTCACACCCAGAAATGCACCATAGTGTTGACCGATGTCGCGTCCTGCGCACCGGACACGGAGATCGTCGTCGCCGGAGAGATCCGGTTGTCTGCCGGGGCCGAAGCGCAGGAGCTGACCGTATTGCTGCGCGCCTGAAAACGAACGCGAACGATGTGTGGGGCAGATACATCTCCTCTGACCCACGCCGATCCGGGTGAGTGTGAGCACGTTGTTTGATGGAAATGGTCTTGGCGCGGCAGGTCGCGACGATGCCGAGCAGGGTCGCGGCCCGATGGGCACCTTCGGTGCTTCCTGTAAAGAGGCTATTGAGCCTGACCTTCGCTTGTTCTGGCTACTTTGGTCATCGGCACAACGGAGGTGCGTGTTTGAGGATTCGAATCATCGCTTGGGGGCAGCCTGGAGGAGAAACCGACGCCCTCGACCAGAGCGACCCGCTCGACGAGACTTTGCGTGTTTTGTCCGCTTGCACTCGTGAGGTGGTAATTTCCACGGACCTCCCATATTGCTAGAAAGGCCCCAGCAGACGTCTACACCGCATATATTGACCCCTCAGCACTCATACCCGATACGTAAGCATGTGGCCAAAAGTCAGCATGATGTTCTTTAGGCACCGGTCATTTTTACTATAGATCACCTGCCCAGCAGTCATCTGTAGCAAAAATGACATCGCACCTTGCAACCGGGCGGAGGTGCGCGGTGGTTGCTATTCGGCGATGAAATCATCCAGAGTCAGCACCACGATGTCGGGCTGAGACTCGACCTGCCTGGTCACCCCACCTGCCGCTACGAGAACGAGTTCCAACGTGCTGCGCTCCCGGTTGGGGTACAGCTGGGCCTTCTCGCGGAGCTGGTGCACCGCGTCCATTCCAGTCCGTTTGCGAGACCATTTGCACTCGACCAGCGTCGTGACTCCGTCGGTCCTACCGAGCACGAGATCAATCTGGACTCCGCGCTTTCGCTGGGTTTTCCGGTGCCAGTAGGAGCCGACCTCCTCCAGCGCATCTTCGGCGTCCAGTTGTCTGGCGATCAGGTCGGCATGCTGGTCCACGAAACGCTCGAAGGCAGCCCCCAGGAACCGGTCCCAGTCTTCCCGACCGATCAGGTCGAAGGGAGACGTGCGCCGTCGCCGATGGATCTTACGTAGGTTGGGTGCAACGAGCTTGAAATAGAAACGCAGGTAGCTGTCGTCGAGGCGATATCGAATGGTTTTCGAGCGCGGTCCTGCGCCGATGGGGGTGTGACGAGAGACAAGGTCGAGCAGCAGCATCCGCTCGAGATAGTAAGCGATCAATCCGGTCGCTATCTCCGTCCGCCTGCTCAGCTCGGCCATCGAGAGCGCTTCGCGGGCAAGTTCCCCCAGGATCTGGAAGTACCTCTCCGTCTCTTTGAGCTGCTCGCTCAACACGAATCTGACTTCGTCCACCAGAAATCCCCCGGCCGAGAATGCCTGTTCGGCAAGGACCCGTCGTACGGGCTTGGGGCCGGCAAATAGCTCCACGTAGGCGGGCACTCCGCCCACAGCCAACAGTGACGGTTATGGAAAGCTCTCCATAAGAGGTAGCACGGCGTGTTCGCAAACCGCTCCCGACATCGCCCACTGCTTCCAAGGCCGTCGCGGAAGCGAACCCGAAGCTGGTAGCCAGGTTCATGAACTGGGTCCAGGCCCGGTTCCACGACGACAACCGACGAAAAGGTGAGGTCCGGGCCGAGGACAATCAGGCACCAGGAGGAATCGACACGATGCTCGAATCAGCGATCAAGGAGCGAGCAGAGAAAGAGCGCCGGGAAGGCCGCCAGGAAGGCCGGATGGAGGAGAAGCGCGAGGTAGCTCGTAAGGCGCTGGCCAAGGGCATGAGCCCTGCTGACGTGGCCGAGTTGACCGCGCTGCCGTTGGAGGAGGTCCAAAGGCTTACGCACTGAGTTGTGTAAACCAGAGATGGACAGGTTGAGAATCTGACGAATCTCCAGAAAGATAGTTGGTGTAACTGCTCCTTTGGGGAGCAAATCAAGAACTCTGCCTAACGGCGGGGTTTTTGGTTTACACCACGACTTCCTGAGCAACACCGGCCTGCAGGACGTCGAGTACCTGGTCGGCGACCCGCCTCCGGGGCCCAACGGCGTCGCCACGGTGTTTTACAACAAGTCCTGCTACCATCCGATCTATGCACCCAGGTAAAGGACGTCCAGTTGCGCTGTCACACCACCCTGGACGGCCTGCATCGCATCAAGCTCTGCCGTTGAGCCGATTGCGGGGTGGAGTGAAGAAGCTCAGGTGGCCGTCAGGCGTCCCTCGAGGAAATCGAGGACGCGTCGGGCGCGGGCGGGGTAGGTGTAGTTTTGACTGTCGGCCAGGGCTCGAGCTCCCAGCTGGGCGCGGTGATCGGGGTCTGACTGCAGCAGGCGCAGTGCCCGGGCTGCCGCGGCCAGGTCGCCCGGTGGTACGAGGATACCGTTGTGCTCGTGGCGGATCACCTCCCGGAGGTCCGGCGTGTTGCCGGCGAGCACGGGTCGGCCGGTGGCGAGGTAGAGAAAGGCCTTGATGGGCAGCACCGTGTGGCCCGCGTCCTGTAGGCCGGTGGCTGAGGGCGGAATGGTCAGCACGTCGGCCGCATAGAGGTAAGGGGCGAGGGCGGCCTGACGCATCCAGCCGAAGACCTGGACGTTGGGCAGGCTCCGGGCACGCCGCTCCACTGGCCCCTGGCCTTTGGAGCCAACGAGCAGGAAGCGCACGTCCGGGAGCCGCGCGGCGAGGTCGCAGAGCAGATCGACGCCCTTGGTGGCGGTGACGTCACCCACGTAGGCGACGGTGAAGGGATCGGCATCTGATGCCAGGGGAGGTAGGTCGAGGATCTGGCGGGCCTGGGCGCGGCTGAGCCGGGGCTCCAGGCTGGAGGGGTTGAAACCGTTTCTGGCCGTGAGCAGCCGATCGGGCTCGAGGCCGCAGCAGGCGTAGCTATCGGCGGCCAGCTGGGAGTGCAGGATCAGGCCGCAGAATCGCGGAAGCCGCGCCAGTTGGCGGAACAGCATCGCCATGTGAGCGTACTGATCCGGCCAGGGGCGATAGGTCTCGTAGAAGGTCGGCAGAGGGGTTTGGTGTAGGCCCGCCAGCAGGGCGGGCAGGTTGCGCGAATAGACGAGATCGGCGGTGGTGTCTGCGATGCGGGCGGCGGCCCGGTGGGCCAAGGTGAGCTTCTCGAGACCGCGGAATAAGCCCGGGCCCGGGCCGCGGCCGCAGAGGCTCACCGCGAGGGGCACGGTGGCGAAGGTCGGTGCGACGTCGTAGTGCGCGGCGATGGCCTCGTCGGTGGCGGCCTGCGCGGGGTCGTTGGAGGTGTAGTAGAGCGTGACCCGCGCCCCGGCGGCGCCGAATGCCGAGCACATGGTCACCACCTGCAGGCGATCCGTGCCGGTGCCGGGGTAACGTTGGTCGCTGACGTAGGCGATATGCATGGCGTGCGCGTAGGGGGTTGATGATCACCGACCGGGGGGGTTGCCCTGGCCCGGACGGAGGCTCTCACGCCAGAGGCGATCGATGGTTTCGTAACAGGTCTTGGCGTACCGTGGCTCGAGGGTCGGGAAGACGAGGTCGCGCAAGCCCGAACGCTTCGCGGCGTAAGGCTGCAGGTCCTGCCACTGCCCGGAGACGATGAGCTCCACCAGCTCCTCCACGTCCCACACCACGGGGCCATAGGCGATGTCTTCATAGTCATCGTAGAAGTTACGCCGCTCGAGGTAGTGATCCAGATCGTAGGGAAAGAAAATCATCGGCTTGTCCAGGGCCAGGTAGTCGAAGATGGCACCGGAGTAATCCGAGATGAAGCCGGCGCAGCGCAGCATGGCCGCCTGGAGCTCGGCTGGGGGCAACCACTGCACTCGCGCCTGGAGCCGCTCGGCCTGCGACAAGCCCACGGTGTTGATGTGCGCCCCCACCAGCAACCGATAGTCCTGATCGGCCAGCCAGGCCTGGAGCCGCGGGTGGTCCATCAGAGCCTCGACGGTGGCGCCCAGCGCCTGCTGGGACTGGCGCTCCTCGCGCCAGGTGGGGAAGTAGAGCAGGGTTCGCTCGGTGGCCGGGAGGTCGCGGCGGGCCTCGAGCAGGCCGTCCAGGTGGGCCCCGCCGCCCAGATGGACCTTGTGCGCCTGGTCCGGGTAGGAGAGGGCGAAGTTGGCGCGCTCCTTGTCCGAGGAGGCCAACAACGCGTCGAAGTGGGGAACTGTCTGCTCGAAGGCCCAGCGCCGGACGCCGCGCAGCTCGTGCACCCCGGGGTCGTGATACTGACCCGCCTTGAGCAGGTTCATGGAGTGGTTCAGGTGCACGCGGAAGCCGGTCAGACCCCGCATGAACAAAAGACAGAGTTCGAGATCATCCTCCCCGTGGGAGTAGATCAGCACGGGGGCCTTGAAGATCGTCCAGCGGGCCCGCGCCGTGTTGCCGCAGAGGCAGGGCAGACCGCGGGCGCTGAGCTCGGCCAGCACCGAGTCGTTGGTGCTGATCCAGATCACCGGCTGCCGAGTATGGTTGACCATGTACTCGTGGAGCACTGCGCAGTTGTCGACGCGAAGCCGACCGCCATGCCCGCCGATTACCCAGGGCTCATTCTCTCCGCGTTTGAGGCGAGCGAGGGGATACAGCAAGGGCGTGCTGGCCAGAAAACTGACGATGTTGCGAGCGGGCCCCGCCACCTTGCGGGCCTGGTCACGCAGTGCGGTCAAGCTCGACTTCATGGCGGTATTGTAGCGAAGGAGCCCGGCCTTGTGAAGTGATTGGGCTCAAACCTGGGTCACGATAAACATCCGATGTTAAACATTCCATTGACTACGCTAAGCTGCTTCGCGGATACTCGGGTCGAGTTCATCCGAATCACTACACAAACCCGCATCGTTTCGAGAAAGCGATCCGAGCCATGGCAGGCCCCCTCAACGGCAAGACTGAAGACGATGGGGAGAGCTGCCTCGAGCGTGCCCAGCCGAGATGAGCGAGAACCAAGAGCGAGCCCGTCAGACCACCTTCCTGGTGGTCGGCAAGGTCCTCTCCTCGCTGTCCGAGGCAGCGGTGCCCATGGTGCTCGTGCGAATGCTGCCCGCCACAGAGGTGGGTATCCTGAGCGCCATACTGCTGCTCTACGCGATCCTGGCGCCGATTCTGACCGCGGCCTTCCCAGCGACCCTGATGTTCTACCTGCCGACCCGCGAGGCCCCGGCCCGGCGCGCCATCGCCGCGCGGGTGGGTCTGGTGCTGTTTGGCCTGGGCGCATCGGCTGCAGCGCTGCTGTTCGGCCTTGGGCTGATCGCCCTGCTGGCGCCCAACACCCTACACGCGCTCACCAACAGCGTTGTAGGTGGCACCTCGGCTGTGGGCCCCGAGGGACTGAAGTACCTGCTCATCCTGGCGATCATGCCCCTGGGCGATCTCCCGTCCCGGATGCTGCCCAACCTGCTGGTGGTGGAGGGCCGCGCCAGCACCGCCGCCGGCATCGGCGTGGTGAAGTCCATCGGCACTGCGGTCTTCAGCATGGTGCCGCTCTTCCTCGGGATGGATATCTGGTACGTCGTCGGTTCCATCGCCCTGTTCGGCTTCGGCTACGGGGGGCTGGTGCCCTACTATCTCCGGAAGCTCTATCCAGGGGCTAGCCGAGCGGCCGTTCCCTTCACCACCGGCGCTCTCTTCCGCTTTGCCATTCCCCTCGGCCTCACTGACATCACCTCGACCCTGAACGCCAAGCTGGATCAGTTCCTGATTACTCTCTACTTCGTCGCCGCCATGGTGGCCCAGTATCAAATGGGCGCCTTCCGGATACCCGTGGTCACCGCCATCGCCATGTCCACCGGTGCGGTCTACGCGCCACACTTCACCCGCCTCTTTAGCAAGGGAAAGTTCCGAGAGGCCATCGACACCTGGCGTCTATCGATTCGCAAGGTTGCCATGCTCGTCGTGCCCATCTCCCTGGTGTTCGTCGTGGCCGCAGAGGAGACCATCGAGCTGCTGTTCACCAGGGACTATCTGGCCGCGTCCAACGTGTTTCGGGCGTACTGCGTCTTGAGCATGATGCGCGTCGCCGCCTTTGGCCCGGTGATCGTCGCCGCGGGGCGCCCCAAGCTGGTCTTCAAGGCCGCAGCCATCTCTTTCGGCTCCAACGTGGTAATCAGCGTGCCCCTCCTTTTCATCATTGGCTTCGAGGGCCCGGCCGTTGGTACGGCGCTGGCCTTCATCCCCGGTGCCGCCGCCTACTGCTGGTACATTGCCAAGGCCTCTGGCATGCACTTCCGAGAGATCTTCCCGGTGACGGACTACCTGAAGGTGGTGGCCGTGGGCGCGGTGGCAGCAGGCGCGGCAGCGGCGTTCAAGCTCAGCTTTCCTTTTGGCGCGGCACTGCGGCTCACCGGAATTGCGGTGGTGTTGCTGGCCGTATTCGTTATCGTGGGCTCGGCGACCCGATTGATCCGCCGTGAGGACTGGTTGTTCGTGGGCCAGTGGTTCTCCAAGAAGCTGCGACGCGAGAACGACGAAAACCGCTGAACGGCGGCAAGGATCCAATGTCTGGATTTGCATCACGCATCTTGAAGTACTTCGCGCGGTACGCCGCCTACGCGAGCCGACGTCCTTGGATACCACTGCTCCTGTCGCTCGGGGTGGCCGCCGCGGCGCTCGTGGCCGCCTCCCAGCTGCTCCAGTTGGATCCGCGCTTTGACGCCCTGCTTCCCTCGGGCACCCCCTCGGTGGAAGCGCGGGCCGAGGCTCGCAAACGCATGGGCTCGAGCGCCCTGTACCTTATCGCCGTGCGTAGCCCCGACCCGGTGGCCAACTACCGCATGACCCGGGATCTGGCGAAGGAGATCTCCGGGTGGAAGGAGACCGTGTGGGTGCTGCATCGCCGGGACACGGAGGTGTTCCGTAAGCACGCCCTGTTTTACACCGACGAAAAGGATCTGAAGGAGCTGGCGGTCACCCTCAAGCGAGTGGTGGACCGAGCCCTGCAGCGGGCCCGGGCCAAGGCCAGCGGGTGGGAGCCCTTAGACGACGAAGAAGAGGAAGAGATCAAAAAGAAGGACCAGGCGGACAAAGACCGCCTACGGGCCCTGGGGGACAAGTACCGCTTCCGGC
The DNA here is from genome assembly GCA_029938605.1 of Deltaproteobacteria bacterium. GTDB lineage: Bacteria > Myxococcota_A > Polyangia > HGW-17 > JAJRWW01 > JAJRWW01. The sequence goes on from JAOZUO010000004.1 coordinate 47,371, forward strand.
TCATGCAGGCCAAGCAGGAGGGCCTCCTCGCGGAGTTGGACGCGCTGCTGACCAAAGAGAAGACGCTCAAAAAGGCGGACAAAAAACGGATCCGCCAGGTCTACCGGGACGCCCTGGAGACCTTCCGCCAACCCCGGCTATCCAAGCGGTTGGACCGGTGGCTGCCTCGGCACAAGGAGCTCACCGCCGCCCAGCGCCAGCAGCTCCGCAAGTCGATCCGGGACGCCCTGATCAACGACTCCGGGGACGTGACGGTGGTCATCGCCCAACTGACCAAGGGTACGAACAACGTGGAGTTCGCCCGGCGCGTGTACCTCAAGGGCGAGACCCTGATCAAAAAGCTGGACCCCCACAAGTACCACCCGGAGATGATCGCGCGGGTGGGCGGCGCCTACCGCAGCTTCCGGGAGTACGACCAGGCCATCAGCGACATCCGCGCGGCATCCATCGCCTCGCTGCTCATGGTGCTGGGCCTGCTGGTGGTCTTCTTCCGGCGCCTGCGCGCCATCGTCGTCGTGCTCGTTCCGCTGTTGGCAGGCATCGCCTGGGCCGCCGGCTTCGCCGCCCTCGCCTTCGGGAAGATGAACATCATCACGTCCTTCATCGCGGCGATCCTCATCGGCCTGGGCATCGACTTCGCGATCCACCTCTACTCCGCCTATCGCAGCCACCGGCTGGGCGGGGCGAACTTGGAGGAGGGGCTGTCCGGTGCCGTGCACGAGGCGGGGCCGGGCATGTTCACCGCCGCCATCACCACCATGGCTGCGCTGCTCACCCTGGCAGCCGCGCACTTTCGGGCCTTCAACGAGTTCGGCTACATCGCCGCCGCGGGAGTGCTCTTGTGCCTGGTCGCGGCGCTGGTGGTCATGCCGCCGGTGATCGCGATTCTCGACCGCATCCGCACCGAGCGCTTCCCCGCGCCGAAGGAGGGGGCCACCCGCAAGCTCACGGCGCAGCGCATCCGCTGGCTGGCGGCGACCGCGGGGGGGCTTGCGCTGATCATCACGGCGGTCCTGGCCTGGCGGGCCCCATCGGTGGCCTTCGAATACGACTTCAAGAAGCTTCGCGGCAAGGGCTCGGCCAAGACAGGCATCGCCTATGGCGAGGCCATGCGCGGCTCCAGTGGCTCGGCGCCCATGGTGCTCATGGCCGACAGCGCGGCGCACATCCGTCTCGCTCACAAGGAGCTGAACCGCCGCAAGAAAGCAGAGCAGAGGTGCTGCGACGTCTACCTGGCCGGCTCCATGCCCCAAGGCAAATGGTGCAAGCGTATGGGGCTCACCAACCCGCGGTCCCGGCGCATCGTCTACACGGCCTGGGATGGCACGCGCAAGTGCCGCCCCCGGGTACGGGATATCGTGACCGTGGCCACGTTCATCCCCGAAGGGCAGAAGGCCAAGCTGCCGCACATCCGGATGATCCGCGAGACGCTCAGGCCCACCAAGAAAAAGGGCGACCCCATCGAGGAGGCGTCGGGGGACATCCGCAAGGAGCTGAGGCAGCTACGGGACTACGCCCAGATCGACGCCCCCCTGACCATTACCACGCTCCCGCGTTGGGCACGCCGGAGCCTCACCGAGAAGGTGAACGGGCCCGACGGCAAGCCCCGCATGGGCGCCATCGGCCTGGTGTACTGCAGCCTGCACTTCCGGGACGTGCGGGACATGATCGACATGTCCCGCGACTACGCCCAGCTCAAGGTGGGCGAGCGACCCGTGCGGCTGGCCGCCGGGCAGTTTGTGGTCTCAGAGGTGGTGGAAACGGTGCAGAAGGACGGCGAGCACGTGTTTATCTACGCCTTCGTGGCGGTGCTGCTGCTCCTGCTATTGGACCTGCTCTCCATCTCGGGTGCCCTCATCTGCTTCACCACCCTGACCCTGGGCTTTTTGTGGTCCCTGGGCGCCATGCAGTGGTTCGACCTGAAGCTGGGGGTGTACAACATGCTCGTGGTGCCCACCGCCTTAGGCGTGGGCATCGATGGCTCTGTCCATCTGTACCACCGGTTCAAGCGCCTTGGCCCGGCGTATGCCGATGCCCCCCTGGGCCATACCGGCACTGCGGTCATCGCCTCCTCCATCACCACCACCGCCGGCTTCGCCGGTCTGTTCTTCATCGCCCACGGTGGCCTCCGCACCATCGCCTGGTTCGCCACGGTCTCCATCGTCCTCACCCTGGCGGGCATCCTGACGATCCTCCCCGGCCTCCTCATCTGGCGCTCCCGAGCCCTCCAGAAGAAGCAGGTCCAGGACGAGCCCCACCCGAAGCCGTGATCCGGCAGCGTTACTTGCGCTGGCGTTTGAGATTCTGCTGGCGCTTGAGTTTGTCGGGAGACTTCGTGAAGTAGCGCTGGATCTCGTGGGCCATGTGTCGCACCGACCGGCGCACCCGAGGGCGCTCGAAGTTTCTGGGCAGCATGGGCGAGATCTTGAGAAAGTACCCGTAGTCCACCTGGCACCAGCCCGGGTGGCCGGGCAGCTTATGGAGCTGAACAAACCCGGCCGCCGCCTGGAAGCTGCCGTCCACCATCTTCCAGCGGCTCCGCATGCGCTTTCTGTCGTACCAGGTCTTGTTCTTCATGTAGGCGCCCTCGGGGTGGGTGAGCACCATCTTGTTTACCTCCCAACCGTCCCCTTTTTTGACGAGGGTGCACGACGCGACGCCCTTGAGCGCCTTGGCCAGCTCGCTGCACTTGGAGAGCGAACTCCAGGCGTGGTCCATGGACACGTCCAGGTGGAACCTGGCGATCCAACCCGGCACCCCATCGGGCGACGTGCCGGGTACCAGCTTCACTACACCCAGCTCCGGGCGGGTGGCCTTGACGGTCTTAGTCTTCGGCGTGTACAGCAACCCCGCCACCCAGTGGTAGACAAAAAAGCCCCCCACCACGACCACCACCAGTCCCACCACAGACAGCCCACCCCACTTCAACCCCTTCTTCCAAGTCGGGCCGTGGGTCTTATTTTCGCACTTTGACATGGTCGGCTCCAAAGTACGGACTATGACACGCCTCACGCCGCTTGTGTAGTTTCCGCGCCCGGCTCGCCCCGCGTGAGCCCTTGACCATCGCCCGCGACCTCGTAATACTCCCCGCCATGTCTTCGACCCCAGTACCCAGCCCGCCCAGGGGAGGACTCTACGCGCCGCGTCTGTGGCGTAACCCCGACACGCTTCCCTTCATCGCCCTCGTGACGGCGGTGGTCTTGCTGGCCGGAGGCGGCATCCTGCTGGGACAGCCCACCTGGGGACTGGCCCTTGCGCTCTGCGTCGGCATCGCAGGAGTCGCGGCGCGCCAGGTCTTGCACCACCGTTGGGTGCTATTTCACCTGGAGCACCAGCAGCGGAATCAGCAGGCCCTCGACGCCCTGCACCGGCTGCTCCCCCTCAAGGCCCCCCTTCCGCCCATGACGAGCTGGGCGTGCACCCCGGAGCTGGCGGCGGTGGTGGCCGAAGCGGTCCTCACAGGTCGACCCCGGCGGGTACTGGAGGTGGGCAGCGGCGTGTCGAGCGTGGTCATGGGCTACTGCCTCGAAAGCAACGGCTCCGGGAAGTTGCTGTCTCTGGACCACGGCGACGCCTTTGCGGACCAGACCCGCGAGCAGCTCGCTCGCCACGGGCTGTCCCAGGTGGCCGAGGTCGTGTACGCGCCCCTCGGTCCGGTCCAGGTGAACGGTGAGCAGTGGGCCTGGTACGACACCGCCGCAGTGGGGGAAGAGCCCATCGATCTACTCGTGGTGGACGGCCCGCCCGAAAAGAGCCGTCCCGAGGCGCGCTACCCGGCCGTGCCGCTGATGTGGGACCGGCTCAGTGACCGGGCGGTGGTGATCCTGGACGACGCCCGGCGGAGCGACGAGCAGGCCATCGTGGCCCGCTGGCGCCGGGAGCACCCCGAGCTGCACCTGGAGTGGGTGGACGCAATCAAGGGCATCGCCATCCTGCACCGCGGCCCGCGAGTTCGCGTAGAAGCGGAAGTCAGCCCGTCGCAGCCACCCGAGGGCGGCAGTCCAGTGAGTAGCTCAGGGTAGAGACTTACGCGCCTCGTCAAGCAGGGTTTGCAGGCGCGTGAGCTCGATGGGGGCGGGCTCGATGTTGAGCTCCATTCCGTCGGCGAGGTCCGGGATGGTCTCGGGGTTGTTGACCGCCAGGTCGTCGAACATCCCCAGGGGACAAAGCAGCACGGCCGTTTCGTAGCGCCCAAAGGCTTCGGTCTTGTGGGATTCGTCGAAGTAACGAAACACCGCCTTACGGTACTTCAACCAGCCCGGGGTGAGCCAGTACACCTCCCGCCCGGCGGCGATGTCTCGACGCGCGTCGGCGTCGGCGAGAAACTCCACGCAGTTGCCAGCCTGTAACCTCACCACGCGATCTCCATACTCAGCCAGGATGGCGTCTATGGTGCGCTCGGGCGCGTTGAGGTTCATCATGCAGCGATCCCCGAAGCCCCCCACCACCTGGTCAGCGTGCTTAAGCGCCTCGTCGATTCGTTCCCTGAGCTGACGCTCCAGCTCATCGGGGTTGTCGTGAAGGCCGGGAGCCGTGTAGTGGACGGCCGAAAAACCGGGGGGTTACAGCGCCGGTTTGGCGATCCTTGGGAGTAAAATCCGGGACGCTATACAGAGGTCAATGCGGCATGGCGGGTCCTTAGGGTCCGCGAATGGACAACTCAGTCGTCCTGGCCGCCGATCCATCCCGCTGGTCGGCGTCGCTCGTCGATTGGTAACCGTTCACGGGGTGTGACACCGCTTTGGTCTTCTGGGGGACCCCGTGGACCAGTTGGCGACCATGCTTGAGGTGATGCCTCCGTTCGGGCGCGAGGCGAAGAAAAAGTTGACTTCCCGATCGAGGAGATCCTAATAGGTGGATCTCACGCCGACTCAAAAAGCTTGAAAGCACGCTGCAGCAGGTTCAAGAGGCACTCCTGGCTCTAAGCAGGGAGAACGCTGCGCTTCGTGAGGAGAACGCTGCGCTTCGTGAGGAGAACGCTGCGCTTCGTGAGGAGAACGCCGCGCTCCGTACTCGCGTGGCGGAGTTGGAGGAGAAGCTGCGAACCGACTCGTCGAACTCCTCGAAGCCGCCATCGAGTGACCCACCATGGGCAGACACAAAGAAGCGCAAGCGGGGGAAGCGCAAACGTCGGCCCGGCGGCCAGCCTGGACACAAAGGAAAAACCCGTGCCCTGCTACCTCCCGCCCAGGTAGACGACTTCGTGACGTGCCATCCGCCAACGCTGTGTGGCTGCGGAGGGCATGTGGTCCGTACTGACGAGGACCCGCAGCGGTTGCAGAATTTGGAACTGGCGCAGATCAAGGCATACGTCACGGAGTACCTGCTGTTGAGCGGGCTCTGTGATCAGTGCGGAAGACTGCATCTTGGGAAGCTGCCCCCTGAATCTCCAACCGGCGTGCTGGGCCCGCGGGCGATGGCGGCAGTGGCGGTCCTCTCGGGCAAGTATCACTTGAGCAAACGACAGGTCGAGGAGGTCCTACAGGACCTACTGGGAATACAGGTGTCGTTGGGCACGGTGTCCAATACTGAGGCCCGGGTCAGCGCCGCCCTGGAAGCCCCTTTTGAGGAAGCCAGAGCTTACGTCCGCGAGCAACCCGTGGTCCACGCCGACGAGACGGGTCACAAGATGGCCGGGAAGAAGGCGTGGATGTGGACCGCGGTGACGGTTGCTGTAAGCGTATTCCTGATCCGTTTCACCCGTGCGACGAAAGCAGCCAAGGAGCTGCTGGGAGCCACCTTCGCTGGGATCTTGGTTTCCGACCGGTGGGGGGCGTACAACTGGGTGGACACCACTCGGCGCCAGATTTGTTGGGCCCATCTCATTCGGGATTTGGTGAAAATCGAAGCGCGAGGCTGGCGCTCGGAAGAAATTGCTAGCGAGATTTTGGAGTATGTCAAAGAGATGTTTGTCCTGTGGAACACGTTCCAACAAGGCAAGCGTCAGCGCCCGTGGTTGCAGCGAAAGATGAAGGTGATCCGCGAGAAAATTGAGGGTCTCCTTGAGCAGGGTGAAGTTTGCTACCACATCAAGACGCAGGCCACGTGCAAGCGGCTCCTTAAGTTGAAGAACGCGCTGTGGACCTACGTGGATGTCCCGGGTGTCGAGCCGACAAACAACCTTGCGGAACGCACGATCAGACCCTACGTACTCTGGCGCCGGGTGAGCTTCGGAACGCAATCTGAGCGCGGCAATCGGTTCGTGGAGAGAATGATGACGGTGTCGGCAACCTGCAGGCAGCAGGATCGCAACGTGCTTGAGTATGTGACAGCGGCTGTGCAAGCTCACACGCAAGGGAAAGCCATCCCTTCTCTTCTCCCTCAGGCCAAAGCTGAAATTTCTGAAGCAGCAGCCTGACCCCGTGAACGGTTACCGTTAACGTACGGTGTGCTAACGCACAACCTGTCGCACACGAGGTCACTGGGCCAGGTGTCCGGGTGAAACCTAGGCACGGTTGGGCAAACGAGCTAAATACGGATGACATCTCATTTTTTGAAGGCTATGACATCCGTGTCCGAAGCGTTCTCGTTAGGGCGAGGTTGTCCTACACGGGAATACGCCTACCTTCAACGAGGGCTGAGACCGAGCACTGGTTCTACCTTAAGACAGATATCGCAATCTGGCGGCCAGGGTCGAGCAACCTGGAGTGAATCGATGAGTAGTCCGTCTCCGATTTTGAGGTCCCCCGCCTGCAAGTATCACACGAAGTTCCAAGCGTCGCTGTTGGATAAACGCACGTTCAGTGTGACCTGGGAGTTGGTCCTGGGTCGTGGTTCCTTCGAGCGGTCCCAGGAGATCGTGCTGGAGTCTGCAAACGCCGTCGCCAAGGGCGGCAAGGTCCATGCCCTCACCATCACCGACAACCCGGGAGGAAACCCCGCCATCTCCTCGGAGATGCTCAGCGCCGAGCTCGCTTTACTCGGCGTCGAGTCGCTGGTGCATTTCACCTGCAAAGACAAGAATCGGAACCAGCTCGAGGGGCTCCTCTACGGCTTGGAGCGGGAAGGAGTTCGCAACCTGCTCGCGCTCACCGGAGACTATACCTCTGGCGGTTACCTGGGACGGTCCAGCCCGGTCTTTGATCTGGATTCCTGCCACCTCCTCGACCTGATTGGCGCCTTGAACCGTGGCCTGGAGGTGCGGACCCGAAATCGAAGCACCATGATGAAGCCCACCCACTTTTGCGCCGGCGCCGCGGTGAGCCCGTTCAAGGCGCTCTTGGTGATGAAGACCCTCGGTTTCGGGCACGTGCCCCTGGTGGGCAACATCTATTTGCTGTCCAAGGGGGCTGGGCGGTTGATGAACCGAAACGGGGTGGCCGGCTGTGTGGTTACGGACGAACTCATGCGGGTGCTGGAGGATGAAGCGGGATCAGGCGCCGCGGCCCAGGACAAGAGACTGGAGCGGGCGGCGAAGATGTACGCCCTTATGAAGGGCATGGGCTTCGCGGGCGTGCACATTGGCGGCCATGGGATGACGTACGAGGACCTGTCGCTCGTCCTGGAGAAGGGGGAGGCCCTGACGCCGAGTTGGCGGGAGTACATCCGGGAGTTCGACATGCCGCAACCGAACGGCTGGTACTTCTTTGATAAGGATGAGGAGACCGGGCTCAACACCGAGGACCCCGTGGATCGCACCAAGACTCCCACGTCTGGTGGGCTGGGCTACGCGCTCTTCCGGCTGACCCACCGCATGATGTTTCGGGACAAGGGGCTCGTCTTCAGGCCGACGCGGGCCATCGCCAGGAAGGTCGACGGCAGTCGCTGCGAGCACAGCTTCACGCGCCTTGAGCAGGTCATGAAGGGGATAACCAACGAGTGCATGCATTGCGGCGACTGCGCGATGGCCGAACTCGCGTATCTCTGTCCGATGAGCCAGTGTTCAAAGGGCCAGCGCAATGGCCCCTGTGGGGGCAGCTTCGAGGGCTACTGCGAGGTGTATCCCGAGAAGAAGCAGTGCATCTACGTTCGCGCGTACAACCGGCTCAAGTCCAAGGGGGAGGAGGAGACCCTGGCGGCGCTCCACATGCCCCCCGTGAACCACGATCTGCGGTGGACCTCGTCGTGGATCAACTTCTACATGGAGCGGGACCAGTGCGCCACACGGTTCGCCAAACAAGCCGTGCTGCACGCCGGGTCCCACGACGATGGACCTGCCTGCCACCACTGCAATCCCAGACCCTGTGACCTCGGTCCCGAGGAGGCGTCCGCTGCCGAGGAGGCGTCCGCTGCCGAGGAGCGGCCTCCCAGTCGCGACAAGAGCAAACCGTGACACGGGCGTTGTGATCTGGGCGTCGCCTGCCAATCCGACATCCGACCGAACTCCGCCAATGGTCTGTGTTTTTAGCTGGTTGTAAATTGGTCTCCGCATTGCATTGGCCTGGTATGGCCGGGCGTGGATCGAGCAGTGGCCCGATGCCCTAGCCGATGCCAATGCCAGAGCACTTGCGTTCCACAAATCTTTGACGTTCTCCTCCGTGGAGAGGGAGGAACTCGACATGAGGCATGGCGGACATTTGATGCTGGTGGCGATGTTGATCGCGACCGGCTGCGGAGACGATGACGGCGGAAACAACGCCAATCAACCCGACACCAGCGTCGAGGGCGTCTGCGGGGATGGCACCCTGGACCTCGGCGAGGCGTGCGACGAAGGGGCGGCCAACAGCGACTCCACGCCGGACGCTTGTCGCACGTCCTGCCGGCTGCCCTACTGCGGGGACGGCGTAGAAGACGCAAGCGAGCTCTGCGACGAGGGGGCGGCCAACAGCGACCGGCTGTCCAACGCCTGTCGGACCGACTGCACCTTGCCGGTTTGCGGGGACGGGGTCGTGGACGGGGACGAGGCCTGTGACGACGGAGAGGACAACAGCCTCACAGAGCCGGGGGCTTGCCGCCCCACCTGCGAGCTGTCCGGCTGCCAGGACGGCGTCTACGATCCGGGAGACATCTGCTACCGCTTCTGGGACCTGGCTAGGCTGGGGGGAATGTTCCAAGCCCACCGCGTGGACGACGACCCTTACCCCGACCTAGTGGGTTACCACAACCAGGCGACGGGCACGTTCATGGTGCTGAAGAACACCGGCGCCGGCCTCGCCAGGGGCCGCGGGTACCTGACCCCTGGACGCCCAGGGCCGCCTCAAGGGCTCGGGAAGGTCACCAGCGGGCCCAGCCAGACCGATTTCCTCGTCGGCGGCTCGACTCCACGCCTGGCGAGCGCGGACACCGCCGGCCGGGTGGGTCTCCCCGAGGTTTTCGTCGCCCAGGACTATAGCCTCGGCATGATTGACGCGGTGACCGGAGTAACGACGGCGGGCGGACAACGCTATCTGACCTTGCTGACGGGTACCTCCGGGAGCCACCAGCACTGCGCGGTCCCGGTGGACGCGTCCAATGCGCCCCAGCCAACGCAGATGCATTGCGATCCCCTCACTGCGTTGGGTTGGAACGACCTGCAATGGCCCGAGACGCTGTATACGGCGAGCAACCAACCGGTGCTCGTCTACTTGAGCACTTATTCGGGATATCACTCAGCGAATCTGGTGACCCTCGACGGACAGGCCCGCGTGACGGACGCCACCGAAGTGGTCTATCCCTCGAGTAGTGAAATAAAACAACGCTGGATCGCCTACCCGGTTCGCGGCTCCGATCAACCCTACTGGGCAAGCCACTCGCGGGTGGAGGTCTGCAGTATGTGTGGCGTATTTGGTCCGCTGCTGGAAGTCCGGCCGTGGGATGCCGGCGGCGCCACCTTCGGCGCGACGGTCTCTCTGAACGCAACGGACCTGTACGCCGATGAAGAATCTCCCATCAGGGTTCTTTTTGGTAATTTCGGCGGAACCGGGCATTGGAAGGACCTCGCGTTGATTTCCTCACCGCAAGGTGTAGAAGAGCCGCAAATCAGCGTGTTCTTGCACAATGGAGGGGTTGGGGATGGCTACCCGGTCCCACCGGCGCAGCAGCTGCAGTGCGCAGGTCATATTCCCTCGGGCCGTAACGCGATCGCGGTGGACCTCGACAACGACGGGGATGACGAGCTCGTATACCAGGATGATGAGTACCCGACCTCGCTGGTGGTGTTGTGGAACGATGGCGGGCTGAGCTGCACCGGGTTGGATGCCTTTGCGTACCAAAATCATGCCGATGACGAGGGCGCTCTGGCCCAGGTTGGCCACATTGACGGCGATGCGTTTCCGGATCTCTTGCTACTCAAAAGAGGTCAGGATGGCGACGGAGAAGGGGCCACGTACATCCTGTACGGCGGCGCCACACCCAGGATGGAGGCGGTGGGCATGGGGTCGAGCGGCTCTGCCGGCCTGTTTCCACGCAGCGGTGACCCGCTCACCTCGGATCTCTACCTGTTGCATGGCATGGATCCCTACGTCGTCGGAGTCGTGCGCCGGGACGCCGGCCGCTGGGTCACCGGTAGACCGCTGCAGGTCGTCGGGGGTGAGCCCTTGGCCGAGCACACCAGCTGGTCCTTCGTGACCGACCTGGACGGTGACTCCCAGAACGACGTCCTGATCATGGGGAGCAGCAGCACGAGCTCCGTTCTTCATAGTTTTACAGGCCCCTACTCGGAGTCTTCGGAGGGGTTCGTCGCTCATCGCCAGGATCCGCTGCCCTACCGACCGGGCATGGTTATCCTCGCCGACATGGACGGCGACGACCTGCCGGAGGTTCTCACGATCCGAAGCAACCCCATAGAGACCGGGAGCCAGACCGATGATCTGATCACGATCCTGCCCAACAACGGCGGCGCCTTCGACCAGACACCGGTGACCGTACAGACGGCCTACGATCCGCGCATCATCGCGCCCGGAGACTTCAACGGCGACGGCCTGAACGACCTGGCCACCGCGCACACCACCGCCGGCATGATGGCGGTGCTGATCAACGACGGCGCCGGGAACCTCACCCTGGACGAGGTGACAGGGGTCTACATCACCCCCGGGGAGCCAGCTACGCTCTCTCCCATTGATCTGGACGGCGACGGGATCCTCGACCTGGTGGTCTCCACGCCGCTGCACGGTATGGGGCCGATCTTCTTCCGCGGGCTCGGGGACGGGACCTTCGAGGAGGCCGTGGATCTGAACCTCACCGCGAGCGAGTTCGGAGTAACCACCGGCGATATGGACGCCGATGGATTTCCGGATCTGATCATCTTGAAGAGAATCACCGAGGGAACCCAGGACTCCTGGGCCACCCTGGTCCTACGCGCGACCCCCTAGAGATCAAACCTTCAACTTCTATTTTTCACCGAACTTGAAGGTGGCCTTGTCGATGATGGTCGATAGAGTTCCCGGCTGGGCGTGCCGTTCGTTCGCCAGCGGATACCGGTCGGGCGCCAGACGATTGATCTCCCGCTCACAGAGGCGGGACCACTCGTTGAAGCACCGCAGCCTCTTGGACTGGGCCAGGCAGGTCTTGTACCCATCCTGTGCCTTGGCGAGCACTGGATTGTGCGCCGTCCCCCTCAACATATTGTAGGCGTCCCGGACCGCGCAGTCCTTGAGGAACGTTGGCTCCGATGCGTTGAGAAGCAGCTCGGCGTAGTTGTGGTAGATCATGGCGGAGCGGGCCACTGAGGCGATGGACCAGTGCGTGTCACCACGCCTGCCGTCGCCGGTGTCCACCCGGGTGGTGGTGATGACCGACATGAACTTCTTCACCAATTTCACGCCCGAAACCAACTTCGACTTTTGCCACCTGGTGAAGCGCCTGATGGACCGCTTTGCTTTCAGAGGATTTTTCGGGTCGAAATCCAGCTTTCGGGGCAGGCTCCATTTGAGGTAGTTTTCGAACCCGAGCTCCGCGCTCATGAACGCCGCCTGGGCGGCGTAGTGTCGGGCGTTGTAGATCTTTGCCATCCGATCCGTATCGTTCTTCGGGATCTTGAGCAGGCCGCGGCCCTTTGCCCAGATCCGCAGGGCCCGGGCGAAGTATCGCTTCGCCATGCGCACGTTGGTGCTTTCGCGCTTAAGAAAAATGATCTTCTTCTGCTTCTTATTTTTACCTTTGCGCCGGTAGTACCGGATCCGGATGCACTGGCCGTGGGTCTGAGTCACCTTGCAGCTCCGTCGCCACCAGATGGCTCCCAACTTGGACAGGGCTTCTATGTGCTTGTCCACCTCGCCCGCCGATCCATAGGTCCGGGCGTAGCGGTCCAGGTTGACCAGGACACTGTCCTCGTCACCCTGGTTTTCGTACATCTTGACCACCAGCCAGAAAGCCTTGGCTGACAGTTTCTTGTACTTGCCACCCTTGCGACTGTAGCGCTTGATGAACGCCGCGGCGTTCTTCATCATTTTGAGCTCTTGGCCGAGACCACCGCGGAGCACGATGCCCCACAGGAGGCTTTCGGGCGCTTCCTTGCGTTTGGAGTACTTGTCGAAGAACCGCTCGTACCACTTGGCGGCCTTCTTGAAGAACGCCAGGCTGCGGAAGTTCCCCGCCAGGTAGTACATGGACAGGGCGCGGTGTTTGGACTTTTTGAACCGCTGCACGATGGTTCGACGCATCTTCAGCGCTGGCCCCAGCATGCCGGCCGCCTCGTAGCAGGATCCAGCGTTCCAGAGGAAGGTGTCGAGGTTGCTCGCGGAGGTATAGCGCGTGGCCATCTCCTCGTACGCAGCGCCGCACTCGGCGAACTTCCCGGCTTTGCTGAGCTGCGTGGCGTTCGCCCACATGGCCTTGAGCTTGTAGTCCTGCATCTTGGCGGCGAAATCCTCGTCCTCCATCAATTTTGGGGTTGCGATGAACTTGTCCACGTACCGACGGACGTCCTTGTAGCGCTTCTTCACGCTGAGCATTCCGATGATCCGGAAGGCCGCCGTACGCGCCGCCTTGGGCATGTCATTTACGTGGTTTACGGCCACCTTGAGGAACAGCGGGAGCGCCTTGTCGAAGTGGTTGTGTTTCCAGTATATGTGGCCGGTGTTAAATACGATGGTCGGCAGGTACTTGGACCTCGGTATGTACTTGCTGTAGGTCTTGAAGGCCTTGAGCATGGCCACGTGGGCCGCCGGGATCTCCTGTTTCGGGTACTGGTAGGTCCACTCGACGCAGCGCCGACGCTTCTTCTTGGCGCAGACCATTTTACTCTTGGCCCCGCTGCCCATGGAGCGGATCTCTTTGCTGGTGATCTTGTTGGCCTTCATCCAACAACGCACCGCGGCCAGGGCCGCATCATTGCGCTTTTTGATGTAGATTTTCTGGGCCATGGTGCCCGGCTTTGGCATCTTGACGATGGCCCCGAAGACGTGGGCCAGCTTCACCCACTCGTGCAACGGTACGTTCGGATTCCCCTTGTTGAAGAACCAGAGCAGGTCCGCGTACTGGTAGCGCATCAGGTAGATGACCTTGGATTTGGGATAGGTCTTGATGTACTCCTCGTACAGGGCGCGGGTCTTGCTGAGGGTGTCCATGTTCTTCGGACCTTCAGCATGCCACTGGGTGGCCAGCATTTTCATGGTGTTCTCGGCGGAGCTCCGGCACTGAGTGACCTGCGGGGCCTTTCGGCCGAACTGCTTGATCAGACTGAGGGTGATCTTACCCAGCTGTTTCACAGCGCTCACCTGAGCGGCTTTGTTTCCCGTGTTGATGGTAGCGTCCACCATGGTGGTGGCCCACTGACAGCGGTTCTTGTCACGGGGCCAGCGCCGCCGGGCTTCGCCGAAGATCTTGATGCAGTCGATGTTTTTACCTTGGGCGTAGTACATGGTGCCCAGCAGCACGAACATCGTCTTCGAAACGTGCGGACGCCCCCCGGACACTTTGTGGAAGAAGTTGTACGCCTGGTCGGGCCGGCCAATGTGGGTGAAGGCGCGGACCACGTCCTTGCGCGCCGCCTGGATCAGGTTCTTGCCACCGTGTTTGCCGCCCGAGACCTGGACGAACTTGGACAGGGCCAACCGATACTTATTGAGGTTGAGGTAACACCAACCGATCTTGTAGTTGGCGTAGGGTGCCAGCGGCGAGCTCTTGTACCGGGCTACTTTCTGGAAGACGGCGATGGCCTTCACGATGCGGCGGCTGTTGAATAAGAACTCCCCTTTGGCCAACAGGGCGTCGGGGATGAATCGGGAGCGCGGATGCTCCTTCACCAGACGACTGAACATGGCCATCATGACCTGCGAGTACTGCTTGGCCTTGGCGTGTTTGCCGCGCTTCTTCTCCTGCTCGGCGAGGCTCTTGGTCATGTCGCCGACGGTGAAGATCACTTCGTCCATACGGCGGTAACTACCGTACTTCTTGTTGGTGGTGATGCGCACGTATTTGGTCACGGACTTGCGCAGCCAATCGTTGGCCCGGGCGAAGTACAGCTTCTGCCGCTTGCGCAACTTGTCGGCCAGACCTTTGTTGCCCGCCTCCCGGGCCCCGAAGATCCTGGGGTGTAGCGATATCCCGGCCTTCCACAGGTTCAGGCACATGGCGTTGTAGTGCTCAGCCACGCGGAACAGGTAGTCCGGGTACTTGCGGTCGCCGGGATCCGCCAGCTTCAGGGTCGACTCGAGCAGCCGGATCCCCCGGCGGATGAACCCTGCCCTTCTCGAAGCCAACCTCTGAAGCCTGGCCTGGGAATTGCGGATGACCGCCGCCTTGATCTGCTTGGGGGCGGTCATCTTCAGGGCAGCGGCCACAGACAGCCTCTTGTGCTTGCCCATCTTTTTGATTTTTGACCCTTTGCGCGTGCCCAACTGGGCTTGTGCGGTCTGGGCGCTCAGCAGTCCCAACGTGGCGGCCACCAGGATGGAAAACGCAGTACGCGATTTCATCATAGAGGTTTCCCTCACCTCTCCCCGGCGGCTATTAATGATTTCTGCAGGCAGTCTGTCCGGAGGTCGACCTCCTCCGAACGGCTCAACTTCCAGTATACACCGTTTGAGCGCCCACCTACGCGGTTTCTACGCGATTTCTGCGCGGTCCCCGAGTTCTCGGCAGCCTGACGGTGTGGAGTTGTTTACTTCTTGAGGCTTTTGCAGGCCTTGACTGCGTTGGTCTGCTGAGCCGGGCGGTGGGCGGTGGTGGTGCACGTGTAGGCTTTGCCACCAATCGTGCGGTGGACCCGGACAAAATAGTTTGTGCCCATGCCGCCCTTGTTCTCGAAGGTGAACACCCATCCATCACTCAGCTTTTCAGTTTTGATGTTCTTGGGGGTGAACATCTCGGCTTTCTTTTTTGCCTCCTGGACGGTTTTGGGATCAGAAGCACCGGCCGGGGCGATGGAGACCACCAAGCCAGGGGCCTGGATCAACACGCCCGTGCCCATTATGCCCTTGCTGATGTTGGCCCCCGCGGGCAGATCGATCTTGAGGCCATCGACCTGCTTCAGGACCGTGGCTTTGGGCTCGGCTGATTTTTTTGCCTTGGGCTCGGCCGATTTGCTTTTTGAAGAGTCCCCGGATGAGGGTTTGCCACAGGCCACCAGGCCCACAATGGCGACTAGAAACAGTGCAGTGATTTTCATGATTGGTTCTCCTTTATAGGTTGGCGATCTTTTTGGTTCGGATCACGGTCAGGTCGTTGCAGGGTTTGCCCTTGGCGCGCTTGCGGGCGGTGCGGGTGTCGCAGTGGCCCTTGGCGTTGGCGGGGTAGCTCACTTTGATCTTGCGTACAGTGATGGTCACCCCGGTCCCTTCTGATACCACCGTGCTGGTGGCTGTGTGACCGTTTTTACACACCGACTTTCTGAAAAACCCCGTGAAGTACTCGGCGCCTGTGAGCTTCCCTTTGGTGATCTCGCGGAAGTTGAAGTGGAAGGTCCCCCCCTCCCACTTCTGGACGTGCTTTCGACACTCGGCCACGGTCCCGCAGGAATAGGCCATCAGCGCCTTGCGAACCATCAGCTCCCCCATCACGAGCACCACGAAGCCGTCGCGCCCCTCGTCCGACAACACGGCCCCCTCGGCGGTGCAGACCTTCGGGTTGTGCGTCGTCTTCGTGATCTTGTAGATGCCGAGCAGCGGCGTCGCCTTGGCGATGACCGCCTTTTCCCGCTCAGCGGCGGTGTCCTTGTCCGACTTGTTGCCTTTGCAAGCGCTCAGGGCTAAGGTGCCCAGACCGCCTGAGATCCCGACGTAGAAAACAGGGACGGTGGGGATCAACACCGCGACCAGGGCGGCGCGAAAACGGTTGCGTAAACAGGGACCATACTGACGATTGGTTTTGCTCATTGAAGGAGTATCGGGGATGAGGGCAGAGGGGTCAACCGGCGCCTGACACCGGCGCCTGACACCGGCGCCTGACACACCCGAATTTTCGACTCGGGATCGCCAAGCTACAAGCTATTGGATCCCCGACGATCCTTGTTTCCCGTATACTACTGCCCGGGAGAAAAAACATTGGGACATCACATCTGGAGCAAAGGGCCCACCGTACGATCCCGCGTCAGTCGCGGCATAACCGGCCAACGCAGCGGGCAGGACGTTGCTGAGATCCCCTACAAGAAAGGATTCTGGGCCAACTACGGCTGGCAGACTCTGGTCAGCCTGGCGGTGTGCCAGGGGGCATTGATTGTACTGGTGACCAGCTGGGAGGAGCTGTTCGCCGCGGGGGGGATACTCCACCTTAGCTTCGTGGTTGCCGTGTTCCTGGGGAGCGGTGTCACGCCGCTGTGGCTCTGGGGCAGCTACCGCGCCCTCGCCAAGGTGTTCGGCGACGTGGAGGATCACAAGCCGGTTCTGGCGCCGAAGCTGATCAAGGAGCACCCGAACCCCACGGTGTACGTGGACCACACCCATGTGGTGATCGCCGGGGTGATTCTTCTGGTCCTGGGGGCGGCGGATCTGCTGTTCGGCTATGCGGTGGTCTTTGGGGGGGTGAGATCCGGCAACGCCATCACGCTCGTCTGGCGCCTCTTCGGGATGTACCAGATACTGGAGGGCGTGGTGGTGCTGGGGCTGGGGGTCGCCACCCTGTTGGGCAAAGTCCGCGCCGCGGGGCTCGCCTTTATCTTCATGGTCGCGGGCTGGGGTGCGGCGCTGGCGACCCTGAGCATCCTGCCCATCGTGGTCCGCGCGACGGCGGCGGTGCTGGTCTGGCGCGGATACCAGTCCCTGCGGGAAATAACCAACCGCATCATCGAGCCGGAAAAGGAGGACGCCCTCACTGTGTACTATCACAATATCCTGGCGGTCCTGGTTTGGGTGATGCGAGCCGACGGACAGTGCGACCGCCGAGAGAAGGCCAAGATGACGACCCTGCTCGGCAGCGTTCACCTGTCGCGCTTCGAACGTGATCTCGTGATCTCCGAGGCCAACCAGAGCGAGCGCCCGTCGAACATCGAATCCACGGTTCGACGGTATCTCGAAGCGGCCGAGGCCCTCGATATAGTGGCCCCGGATCTGCACCTGATCACCGCCGCGCAGATCGTGGCCGCGGCAGACGGCGTGCTGCACGCTGAGGAAGCCACCGCCATCGGCGACATAGGCCGCTGGCTCGGGATGGATTCGGACGAGGTGGACGCCCTACTAGACCAGCACACGGCCTCCATGGACCTTGACGCCATAGACGGGGTTCGGGCCCGGGCGCTGCTGAACCTGGATTCCGACGCTTCCCCCGCCGACGCAAAGGTGGCCCTCGAGGCCTACAGGCAGGAGTATCACCCCGATCGCTTCGGACACCTGGGGAGCGCCATGGCTGACCACGCCGCCCGCCGTCTCCTGGCCGTGACCCGCGCCTACGAGATCCTGCAGGCGCAGACTACCGCTTGAGCCACAACTCCTTTACTCACTGTCCCCGTCCCCGTCTTTCCAGTACGTCGCTCGCTCGGCAATCACCCACCGCACGCCACCGCGCGGGTCGGGAACATCCCCCCGCCACCGCGGGATCACGTGCAGATGACAATGCATCACCGTTTGCCCCGCCGCCTCGCCATCGTTCACGCCGATATTGAAACCATCCGGAGGTGGATCGAGCTCGATGGCCAGCGAACCACGCACCTGTTCGGCCAGCGTCCATAGGTCGGCCAACTCTTGGGCGGTACAGTCAGCGAGCCGACCCACATGCCTTCGAGGGACAACCAACGTGTGACCTTCAGCGACCGGGTAGGCGTCGCGGACGGCGACGGCCAGTGCAGTCGACTGCAGCTCACGCTTCGGTGAGAGAGCACAAAAGGGGCAAGAGTTGGCTTCTGGGGACTGCATGGGTTGGGAGTATATCTTATTGGACCTCGGTCGTTGGTCATTGTCCCGCTGGTTATTAGGATTTATACTCGGGCTGGTGATTACAGGAAAATGACACACATTAACGTCCAACGATGGGAACCCATCACGTCGCTTGCCCGGCAGCGTCCGCTTGGTGCTTTGGGTTGGCTGCTTCTGGCCTTTGGGGCGATCACCCTGGGAGCGTCTTCGGGCTGCCTCACCGACTTCTCCTCGCCGGGCTCCGGAGATGGAGGGGGCGCGGGCATTTGCGGCAACGGCATCGTGGAGGGTGCGGAGGCCTGCGATGACGGAGCGCTGAACCCCGGGGACGGGTGCGACGCCACCTGCCATTTGGAGCCGGGGTGGAACTGCTTCGGAGAGCCCAGCGTCTGCGCCATGTCTTGCGGCAACCTGGCGCTTGATCCGGGGGAGGATTGTGACGGCAACCTGCTGGGCGGGGCTACCTGCGAGACCGTCTATGCCGGCTTTGATGGCGGAGACCTGGGGTGTACCGAGGCCTGCTTCTTTGACACCGCCAACTGTCACCTGCCCGGGTGTGGCGACGGGATGGTGGGCGTCAACGAGGAGTGCGACGACGGGAACACCTCCAACTCAGATGATTGCCTGAACAACTGTAGCGCCGCAGTGTGCGGCGACGGCTACATCCGCGCCGGCGTGGAGGAGTGCGACGACGCCAACGTCTATGACACTGACTACTGCACCAACGCGTGCAAGAACGCGGTGTGCGGCGACGGCTTCGTCTGGGTGGGGGTGGAGGTCTGCGACGACGGCAACGCCAGCTTGACCGACGGCTGCCCGGATGGGGCCATGGGCACATGCCAACCGGCGGTGTGCGGGGACGGCCACGTCTGGGTGGGGCACGAGACCTGTGACGACCAGAACACCTCCAACACCGACGCCTGCCCCAGCAGCTGTGTTGCCGCCACCTGCGGGGACGGCTACGTCTGGTCGGGGAATGAACAGTGCGATGACGGGGACACCTCCAATTCGAATGACTGCCTTACGAACTGTATCCACGCCACCTGTGGGGACGGCTACGTCTGGGTGGGCCACGAGACCTGTGACGACCAGAACACCTCCAACACCGACGCCTGCCTCAGCAACTGCGTCGCCGCCTTCTGTGGGGATGGCTACATTCGCGCCGGCTCGGAGGCGTGCGACGACGGAAACACCTCGAGCGGGGACGGCTGCAGCGCCTCGTGCACGGTGGAGTGTACGGGCTCTCTCACCACCACGTACACCGGCGGCGACTGGTTGTACCCGGGCGCCCTCATGTTCGAGGTCAGGGCGCTGACGGCCATGGAGCTCACCGGCATGGACGTGAGCCTGGAAGGCGACCCCACGGTGGACGTGGTAATTTACTATCGGCGTGGTATCTACGCTGGCCATGAGTCCACTCAGGCCGACTGGATCCTCCACACCACGGTGTCGGGCATCACCGCGGCGGGCATTCATCAACCCACATCGATTTCCATGCCCACGCTCTCGATGAGCAGCGGGGAGCTGATCTCCCTGTACGTGGCCACCACCTCGTCGAATCAGAAGATATTCAGCAATGTCGGGACCAGTGAGGGCGCAGTGTACAGGTCCAACTCATTTTTGACGGTGTATGA
Organism: Deltaproteobacteria bacterium; assembly: GCA_029938605.1. Taxonomy (GTDB): domain Bacteria; phylum Myxococcota_A; class Polyangia; order HGW-17; family JAJRWW01; genus JAJRWW01. The sequence continues at coordinate 67,148 of JAOZUO010000004.1, forward strand.
GGGGATCTCCCTGTACCACGCTTTCAGCACCACCCAATACTCGCCCCGGGTCTTTAACGGAACCCTCTACTACGACATCTGTCCCTAGACAATCAAGACAGTTGCCCGACGAGCCGCAGCACGGCGGTGGCCACGTCCGGAGTCGGGAGCGGTGGCGGGGTTCGCTGGCCGGCGTTGAGCTCCCCCAGGAAGCGACGTAGCCGCTGGGGAGTGAAGGAGCCGAAGGTGCACCCGTCGCCCAGGCCGGCGCCACGAAGCATCTCCACGTTGAAGCGTTGCTCGTCGTCGTCTGCGTCGTACAGGGCGAACTGGCTCACGCCCAAAAAGACGCACTCGGACATGAGCTGGCTCCCCGCAGAGGAGACCACCGCCGGGGCTGTGCGCAGTCCTTCGACAAAGTCGGCGCGATTCAGTGATCGGACGTTGATGGCGGCACGGGGCGGGTGGATGTGGCGGGTGAACAGGGTCACCGGGTGGCCGTGGTCTGCCAGCGCATCGAGCACTGCGTGGGCGTTGTTGTCCCGGAAGTAGGCCACCAGGGGGGCGTTTGGGTCGGGGTGAGGCGGTGAGGCCAGCAGGTCGGGCGGCAGGGCGGGTGACGCTACGGTGGTGTGGACGGGATCCAGGGGTCGAAGCCTGACGAAGGACACCGCCACATGGTGGGTCGCGCCGAGGGACGACGCGCGGACCTTGAGCCCCTCTCGCCACCAGGCGCCGCGGTTCACCCCGGGCGGTCGGTGGCACGTGCCGGCCACGAGCCCGTGCCCCACCACCACGGTCGGGATATCGTGCAGGCGTGCAGCGATCAGGCCCGGGAGATCCGAGTCCGAGACCACGACGCTGGGGCGGTGGACCCGTTGGGCGGCGAGTGCCTCTCCCACTCGCCAGGCCACCAGAGGCGGCGTTCGTAGGCTGAATCGAGAGGGTATGCTTTGCACCCGACGACACTCGGTGACTTCGCGCACCAGGAGGGTGGCGTCCTCCCCGGCGAAGGCCAGCACCCGGTAGCCCGCCTCGTTCAGAGCGCGGATTACGGCCACCGATCGCGTGGCGTGTTCCAGGCCGCGGCCGTGGACGTAATAGTGCACCAGTTTGTTGTTGGTGGGCATAGGGTTTGATCAATGAAGCGCCCGCGATGGGGCGCACCTCCGGTCCGGGAGTATCTCCCGATCCTCTAGCGCCGGTCAAGGGCACCCCAGACCGGTAGGGATTACTCGGTCTTGAGCCTGAGGTTGATGGCGTGCAGGATCTCTGTATCCCGGTTGCGGGCGCGGCTTGTGATGGATCTTTGGTGGGTGGCCAGACCGATGTCCTCGTCGTTGATGTCTACTTGGAGGAGCTCGGCGATGAGGCGCACTAGCTCGGGGGGGGTGATGGGTTTTTCCAACACCCGTGCGGGGCGATGGTCCCGGGGGAAGGCGAGCAGTTGCCGCAGGGCCTCCTCGCCGAGCTCGTCCCGCAGGTGGGCGGTGATCAGGATGACCGGAATCCTCTCCCAGGGGCGGTTTTCGCGGAGCTTACGCAAAAAGGCCAGGCCGTTCATGCGCGGCATAACCATGTCGAGGGTGATCAAGTCCGGCGTGAGCGTGGCGAGCTGATCCAGGGCGTACTGACCGTCCTCGGCGGTGTGGACCACGAATCCGGCGTCTTCGGCGCAGGCCTCGAGGAACATGCGCACGTCCGGCTCGTCCTCCACTACCAGGATCGTTTTGTCATTCGCGTGTACCATGGGAGATTCTAGAACTCATCCTCCCACTTGATGAATCCCTCTTTGACCTCCGTCATGGCGTTGACGATGAGCTCCACGAGGCCCGAGTAGATCAAGCTCTCCTTCTCCTTCATCTCGTAGCGGTCGAAGATGTCGCGGATCTGGCCCTTACAGTTGGAGCAGGGAGCGCAGACGTACTTGGGGGTCTCGGGCCCGCGGCAGTCACCGAAGGCGTCGAGGATCTGGGTTAGCTTTTTGCGGCCCGCTACCTTGTGACGCCAGTCGGGGATGTTGTTGCGGGTCATGATGGCGAAGCCGCTGCCCCCGCCGCAGCAGTAGTTGTGGACCCCATGGGGCACCATCTCCCGGAACTGCGGGCAGAGCTTCTTCACGATGTCCCGTTGGGGCTTGATGATGCCCATGAGCCGGGTGACATTGCAGGGGTCGTGGATGGTCACGGGGAAGTCGTTGCGGCTCGGATCAAAGTCGATCTTGCCCGACATGACGATCTCCCTGAGCAGCGGGAAACAGCTCTCCCGGGGGGTCAAGAGCTCTTGGGGCAGCACGCGGTCGGCGATGACCGTCAGGGCCTTGTGGGCGTGGCCACACTCGCCCAGGACGATCTTGTCCACGTTGAGCTTCTTGGCTGCGTTGGCGTGGAGCAGAGCCGTGCGGGCGTACTGCACGTCGTCGTAGAACACGCCGTAGTTGATGGAGTCGTAGGCCGCCAGGTCGCTCGACAGGGTCCAGGAGCGGATGATGCCGGCCTTTTTCGCCGCCTCGAGGATGATGCCGAAGGCCCCCACGTTGTCGGGCCAGGCGAGGATCTCCCCGGCGTTGTGGATGAGCAGGATCTCGGCGCCCTCCACGTCCCAGGGGGTCTCGTACTCGTAGCCGGTTATTTCGGAGATGTCCTCGTCGATGAATTCCATGTTGTCCTTGACCACCAGGGAGTTCATGTTTGTGGAGGAGCCGGATTTGAGCTGCAGCATGGATCCGTTTTTGTGCAGCTCGGGGGTGGTGATGCCCATCTCCTGGCTGAAGATCTTGCGGATCTCCCGGGCCACGAGGCCGTTGTCCGCCCCAATGGGACAGGTCTGGGCGCAGCGTCGGCAGAGGTTGCAGCGATAGGCGAGCTCCCCCAGCCGTGCCACGGCCTGCCAGGTCAGGTCGATCTTGCCGTTGCGCCAGTCCGACCACATCTCGCCCTTGATGTGCTTTTTATAGATGCGGCGGAACACCTCCGTCCGGTAGGTGGGCCGGTACATCTCGTTTTCGCCGCTGGCTTCGTAGATGTGGCAGGCCTGCGAGCAGGTGTTGCACTTGGCGCAGTGGTCCATGGTGGTGACCAACTGCGCCAGGAAGGTCCAGTTGTTCTCGGCGGTGAAGAGCTTCTCCATGCCTGAGAGGAACTTCTCCACGAAAGCCTTCTGTTCGGCGGGAGTCTTGGGCTTGGGGATGGGTAGAATCGCCGTGTCATCCAGGATGCAGGCGAAATCTTCCCTGGTGGCCTCGGAGATCTCGCCCCACGCGGGCTCCTCGACGTCGATGGGCAGGGGCATGAGGTCGGCGTTGTCCACGTGGGCGAGCTGCGGCGTATCCTTGGAGATGTCAGTGATGCGGACGAATTTGTTACTCATGGTCTCTACTCCGGTTCACTGCCGTCGGGCCGCATGGGGTTGTAGCTCGCCACCTCCACCCAGTTCTTTTTGCCGTCGGCGTGGATATGCTCGGCGGCCCAGGAGACGGGCTGGCCCAGTGCCTCGCCGATGCGCCTGTTGGTCTCGGGGTTGTCGATGTTCGGCTCGTCTCCCCAGCGGATGTCGTGCCACAGGAAGTACTTCATGAAAAAGTGCGACATGTGCGTGAGCGGGATGTAGGCGAGCAACACGAAGATGAGGATCATCTGCGTGGCGAAGAGGGAGGACTCGAACTTGATGAACTTGAAGGTTAAGAGGCTGTAGACGAAACCTCGCATGGTGTGGAACTCGGGGTCCACCGTACGCCAGGTGTACAGGGCCACGCTGACGGTCACCAGAAAGAGCGCCAGGTTGAAGTAGTGGCCCACCGACGAGTAGTTGCGTAGCTCGATGTTGGTGAGGCGTCGCAGCCCGAGGCCCAGGGCGCCCACCGCGCACAGCACAAAGCCCACGGGACCGACGATGCTCGTCACAGCGATCATCAGCCCAGCTGTGCCACCGGCCCCCGGGAACATGGAGATCCCGGCGGCGTGCAGGATCGCACCGAAGATCAGGAGACCGGCGAAACCCGCCAGGACGTAGAGCCCGAAGTGGAAGGGGAAGCTCACCCACCACAGGGATTTGTTGTGCTCCCAGACGCCTTTGAGCAGGAGGATCTCGGGGATCATCACCTTCATCTCCCCGAACAGGGAGACCTCCCGCTTCTTCTTCCACCAGTCCACCTCCTCGAGATAGCCGCCACCCCACTCGGCGCGCTTGGCCTCGTGGGCCACGGGGTACAGCTCCCAGCGTACGTGCTGGGGCAGCCTTTTGTAGGCCATGATCCGGGCAAACACGGCGCCTAGAAATACGACTATGGCCGTGTAGGCGACCAGGTAGGCAACGATTGACATGGTGAATCTCCTCTCTTCGTCAGCGCTGGGGGCAATTGCGGTTCCTATAGGGCCCTTAGGAGAGGAGGTCCGCGATCATCTTCAGCAGCTTGTCCTGATCGATGGGCTTGGCCATGAACCCCTCGGGATTGGGCACCTGTTTTCTCGATTTGAGAAAGTGCTCCATGGGCTCTCCCACGGCGGTGATGATCACCACCGGGATCTTCGCCAGGTCGGGGTCGTCCTTGAGCTTCCGATAGGACTTCACCCCGGACTGCTCCGGCATGGTGATGTCGAGGGTGATCAGGTCCGGCGACGCTTCCTGGGCCAGGTTCAGACCTTCGATGCCATTTGCGGCCTCGAGGGTGGTGTAGCCGTGATCGGACAGAAGCGACTTGAGAAATGTTCGCACGTCCGGCTCATCGTCGACGATCAGAATGGTCTTGTTCTCGCTCATGATTCCTAGACGTCCTTAGGTCGTGGAGGGTTGTGGTGGTGGTTCGTCCGCGTTCGGTTCGTCCGCGTTGGATGCACCCGATTCCTGGTGCAGCTTCAGCTCGTTCTGGGCGAGGCTTCGGACCTTGTAGGCCTTGTCCCGCATGGAGCCGAACACGATTCCGCACCCGGCGTCGGTACGGCAGGCGTCCCCGGCCGAAGCCAGCGCGATCATCTCCTCGGAGAGGTGAATGGCCTGCCTGAGGTAATCGTCTGGGGTCTGGCTGTCCATCGGGTTGCACGCTCCTTATGGTTGGGCTGCGACCGATACCCAATGCAACCTGCGGGCCAGCTTCGTGACGACCTGGAGATCCCCTGTGATTGCGAGCGTATGTCCGGAAAGTGCTGGAAAGTGTCTGAGACCGGTGGGGGGGCGTGTGTCGGGATATTTCGGGTTTTTTTCCAATCGTCCGGGGTTGATAACGAGGCTAACACACTGGAAACACTGATACCTGTGGCCGACAGGTGGATGGGTTCCGTGTCTCGGGATCGAATCCGGGACACGCCCGAGACACGAGACACGGGGGGGGGCGCGGTCCGGGGGCGCTTTAGGAGAGCTCGTACTTGGAGAGGTTGCGATAGAGCGTGGCGCGGCTCACTCCGAGGAGCTTGGCGGCTAGCTTCTTGTTGCCTCCGGCCTTGGCCAGGGCGACGACGATCTGCTCCCGGGTGAGCTTGGGGGCCGGCCCGGGCGTGGTGGTGGGTTTGTCCTCGTGCTCGCGGATCTCCGGTGGAAGGTGCTCGGGCTCGATGTTGCCCGTGTGGCACTTCACGTAGGCGTACTCGATGGCATTGCGTAGCTCTCGGACGTTGCCGGGCCAGGGGTACCGGGTCAGGGCTTCGATGGCCTTGGCCGACACCGTCAGTAGCTGACGGCCCGTCTCGACGGAGACCACCTCCCCGAAGTGGTCGGTGAGCAGAGCGATGTCCAGACGCCGCTCTCGCAGGGGCGGCGGTTCGATGGGGACCACGCACAGTCGGTAGAACAGGTCGCGGCGGAACTCGCCCTTCTCCATCATCTTCCGCAGGTTCCGGTTGGTGGCGCTGATGACCCGAACGTCCACGTGGATGGTCTTCTCGCCACCCACCGGTTGGATGGTGCGCTCTTGGAGCACTCGCAGCAGCGCCACCTGCATGGCCCCTGAGAGCTCTCCGACCTCGTCCAGGAAGATGGTGCCACCGTCGGCCAGCTCGAAGCGCCCCTTCTTGTCACGGACCGCGCCGGTGAAGGCGCCGCGGACGTGTCCAAAAAGCTCGCTTTCCAGGATGGACTCAGGGAGGGCGCCGCAGCTGACCGCCACAAAGGGGCCTTTTCCACGGGGACTCAGCTCGTGGATGGCGTTGGCCACCAGCTCCTTGCCCGTACCGCTCTCGCCCTCGATGAGCACCGACACCTGCACGGCGCCCACCTCGCGGATGAGGTCGAACAGGGCCCGCATCTTTGGGTCCCGCCCCACCAGCCCGGCCAGGGAGTGTTGCTGTCGGAGCCGCCGCTTGAGCGCGTCGAGCTCGGTGATGTCCTTGAAGGAGATGAGCGCGCCCACGGTGGCGCCGTCCTCGGCCGCCAGGGGAGTCGAGAGCATCTCCAGCACGCGCTGCTCCCCGTCGGGTCGGCCGAAGGTCACGCGCTTGAGATTCCGGGAGGTGTCTGGAGCGTCTTCACCGCCCGTGCAAAACAGGCACATACCCCCGCAAAACCGCCCGGGGAATACGTCGTGACAGTCTTTGCCCAGGATGTCATTCCGGTCATAGCCGGTGATCTCCTCGGCCGCCTGGTTGAAGTAGAAGATGCGGCGGTTGGTGGTGTGGGCCAGCATGCCGTCCACCTGATTGTCCAGCAGCAGCTCAAAGTTCTTTCGGGAGGTGAACAGGGCCTTGAGGATGCCCGAGGCGAAGAGGGTCTGCACGCGCTGTTCGAGGTCGTCCCGGGCCTCCCGAAAGAGCAGCAAGCGGCGCTCCTGCGAGTCGGCGTTGGCCGGCTCGAGTACGTCCCAGTGCAGGTGTGGAGGCATGCCCGGCATGCAGGGCCGGCAGGACTGATCGAAGTCGCCCAGGGTCACCACCAGGTCCACCAGGAACACCTCGATGTCCAGGGGCGTGCGGAGCTTGTAGCCCGTGACGTCGATCTCCTCCTCGTCCATGACCTGCGCCGCCATGGGGTGCAGGTCCCGAGGCGTCATGGAGGCGCTGATCACCTCCACGTCTCCGTCGGAGAACCGGTGCGCCCAGCCCTCGGCCAGTATGTGCAGGGAGCTCGGACCCATGCCGAGAAAGAGGATGTTGTGCCGGCGCTCCAAGCTGCTTCTTCCCGCGTGGTCGTTGCCTGCCGTCGTTGCCTGCCTCGCTGCCTAAGCCTGGTTCTCCTACATGCGTCGCCAAAGGTCAACCGAGGTCCGCTGCCGGCGGGGCGATCTGGGCTCAGGCTTGGGCTCAGGCTTGGGCACTGCTTGGGCACTGCTTGGGCACTGCTTGGGCTTAGGCCTGGACTCGGACCTGCCCGCGACGCTCCTCGAGCTCGGCCATGGCCTCGCGCATCTTCGCCAGACCGTAAGGCTTTGGCAGCACGCCCGAGAAGCCGTGGGACTGGTAGTCGGCCATCACCGGGTCCTGGGAGTAGCCGCTGGAGACGATGGCCAACACCTCCGGATCGAGCTGACGCAACTGCTTCATGGTCTCGGCGCCTCCGAGTCCACCGGGCACCGTCAGGTCGAGAATCACTAGGTCGATGGGGCGGTCCGCGGCTCGCGCCTCTTTCCAGAGTGAGATTGCCTCGGCGCCGTCGGCGGCGGTGGTGATCTCGTACCCCAGCTTGGGCACAATCCGTTTGGCCATTCGCAAGATACGAGAGTCGTCGTCCATGATCAGCACCCGGCCTCCGTGTACCGCCCGAGAGTGCGTCTCGGTGCGCTTGGGCTCGGGCGTCTTGTCGTTGGCCGGAAGGTAGATGTTGAAAGTCGTGCCTTGGTCGACCACCGGGTCCACCTGAATGTGGCCGCCGTGGTTGCGTACAATGGAGTAGCACACCGTTAAGCCCAGGCCGGAACCGGTTTCTTTTGTGGTGAAGTAGGGGTCGAAGATCCGGTCCAGATTCTCCGGCAGAATTCCCTGTCCCTCGTCCTGCAGCCGGATCCGGGCGTAGGATCCGGGGTCCAGGGGCAGCCCGGAATCGCTGTCGACCTCCGCAACTGAGCTGGTGACCTCGAGCGTTCCGCCGTGGTCCATGGCCTGCACGGCGTTGATACAGATGTTGCTCACCACCTGCGATATCTGTCCCGGATCTGCGTCCACCCGCGGGAGGTCGCCGAGGTTCAATCGGGTGACGATGTTGGAGCCGCTGGTCGCGAGGGAGACCGCCTCGGTGATGAGGTCGTCGAGGGCTAGATTTTGCTTCACCGGTTTGCCGCCGCGAGAGAAAGTGAGTAGCTGCTGGGTGAGGCGCTGCGCTTGATTGGCGGCCAGCCTCGCATCCTCCAGCTCATCTGGCGTGTTATCGGGCCATCCATCGGGCGGGGCGGTCAGGGACAAGTTGCCGATGATCACCGTCAGCAGATTGTTGAAGTCATGGGCGATGCCCCCGGCTAGGACCCCCAAGGCCTCGAGCTTCTGGGCCTTGAGTAGCTCCTGTTCCATGGCGCGCCTGGTGGTGATGTCGCGCGCAATTCCCTCCACCGCGATCACTTGCCCCGCGGAGTCGAGCACCGGCGTCTCGAGCACTTCGAACCGCCGCGGCTCGCCTGACTTGTGAAGAATGTCCACCTCGTAGGGCTGCTGCTGCTCACCGGCGATGCTGCGTTCCGTGTACCTCCGCGCCTCTTCGTTGACGGGATCATCAGTGAAGTGTTTGTCGTAGCCGGTGCGATACTCTTGGGTGGTGTAACCCAGGACGTCTTGAATCGAAGGGCTGAGGTAGGTGAAGGCGCCGTGCCTGTCGTGGGAGTAGAAAAAATACTCCTGGCGCAGGTTCTCCACCAGCCGTCGGTATCGCTCCTCGCTTTGCCGAAGGTGCTCCACGGCCAGCTTGGCTTCGGTTGCGTCGGTGAAGACGCTTGCGATTTCTCCCGTGGCGAGCTTGTAGATGTGGTTCTCGCGCCACCCGGCCGCCCGGTCATCTTTGTAGAAGGTGATGGGGAGGTGCTCCGCCTCGCCGGTTCGCCACACCCGATGCATGACCTCTACCAGACCGAACTGTTCGACGCCGGGAAATACCTCGAAGATGTCCTTGCCCACCACCTCGCGTCGGTCGATGTTTTCCAGACGTTGGGCGGCCAGGTTGAGGTTGGCGATGATGAAGCTGCGTCCGTCGTCCACGGCGCGGTAGACGATGACAGCACTTTCCAGTTGCTCGCATAGGCTACCGAGGTCGAACGCGGAGACACCGTCTGGTTTTTTCTGATCGTTCATCCGAGTCGAATTGGAGCCAGTCGCGGTAACGGCATGGTCGGATTGCAGATGTGAAACATAGTCTTCCTTACGAAGTTATTCATGTGTGATAAATAGTATGTCTTTACTATCTCGAGGCGTCAAGGGTCATAGGTTCCCGGGCTGGATCCCCGGTCTGAGGCGTTCAGCAGCTCCAGGATGCGCTGGTTGGCTCGGGGGAAGGCCAGATCGGATAGCTGCGCCACGGGGAGCCACTGCCAGGCGTCAGCAGCCCGGGGCTTCGGCGTTCCGCCCAGGTGGGTGCAGTGATAGGCGTGTAGGGTGATGCGGAAGTGAGTGTAGGCGTGTTCGAGGGTGGTGATCTTCGTTCCCACGGACACTTCGATGCCCAGCTCCTCGGCGATCTCCCGGCGTACGGTCTCAGTGAGCTTCTCCCGTCCTTCGCGCTTGCCCCCGGGGAACTCCCACAGGCCGCCCAGCAGGCCGTCTGCCGGGCGTTTTTGTACCAACACATCGCCAATGTCGTTGTGGATGACCCCTACGCCGATGGTGTAGTGGGGCGTGGCTCGCTTGGGCCTGGGTAGGGGGATCTGGTGCTGGCGCCCCTGTCGGTGGGCTTGGCACCAGCGGCGCACGGGGCAGTCGCCACACGTCGGCGCGCCCGAGCCGCACACTGTGGCGCCCAACTCCATGAGTGCCTGGTTGTGGTCCGCCGGGTCCGGTGCATCCTCCACCAGGATCTCGGCCGCCCGCCAGAGCCACCGGTCCACGGGCGGCCGCCCCTTGTCGGCAGCTACCGCATAGAGCCGCAGCAGCACCCGCTTGACGTTGGCGTCGAGCACCGGATGGCGCTGCCCATGGGCGAAGCACAGGATGGACCCGGCCGTGGATCGCCCCACCCCTGGCAGCCCGTTGACCGCCGCCAGGTCCCGGGGCATCAGCCCGCCGTGGTCTGTCACCAGGATCCCCGCCGCCCGGTGCAGGTTGCGCGCCCTGGCGTAGTAGCCGAGCCCCTCCCACAGCTTGAGCACCTCGTCGAGCTCGGCGGTGGCCAGCGTCGCGACATCGCGAAAACGCTCCAGGAACCGTTGGTAGTACGGGATCACCGTCTCCACCCGAGTTTGCTGGAGCATGATCTCAGAGACCCAGATGCGATAGGGATCGGGCGTCCGCCGCCAGGGTAGGTCCCGATGACCGCGCCCATACCAGGCCCCAAGCGCTCTGGCGAAGGCCGGTCGCCGCCGAAGGATCGGTAGCTCCGGCAGCGCCGGCAGCTCCGGTTTGCTTTCTTTCTTCGCCATGCTCACGGGGCAGTCATTCAATCGCTCGTCGTCTGCCTGATGGTGTAGCAAAGATTGGGCCGTCGGGGAAAGAGGGCCCAAAGACCCGGTGGTCGACTCGTGCGTTTGTAGAAGGGTCGGAACCGATCACAAACGCCGTCTTCAGGAGGTCATCATGCGTTCGATGTTGTTTGTCTGCTCGTTTCTCGCTGCCGCTGTTCTGATGACCGGGGCAGCCTTCTCCGCCCCGGCGCCGTCACCCGAGGCCGCCAAAACGGTCGACAAGTGCCTAAAGGACAAACACGGCATCATCCGGTGTGACCTCAGCGGTAGCGAGATCCCTGGGATCCTGGTCACGCCCAAGGGTACGATCATCTTGGGGAGTCGATCCATTGTCTGCGGCGGATTGATCGAATACCGGCAGAGCTTTCTCCCCGAGATCTACAAGACCGTCGAGGCGCTGTAGTCCGGAGGCGGCGATGAGGAGAGGATGACGCTTGATTCGGCGCCATTTCTGGGAGACACTTGAATCTTCGAACTACAGTAAGGAGTGTCTCATGTTTCGTTATTCTACCTACATGTGTCTTTTGGCGGGGCTGGGATTGGCGGCGGGCGGTGTGCTCGTTGGCTGCGGCGACGACAACGCCGGCACCTGTACGCCCTACACAGAGACGTGCAACAACCTGGACGACGACTGCGACGGCTTTGTGGACGAGGATAACAACGGACAGGCGCTGATCCAGGCCTGTACCGACTCGGAGGGCGGCGCCGGGACCCAGACCTGCGCGGCGGGCGTGTGGGGGACCTGTGTGTCGGGCTGCGTGCCGGTCGCCGAGGAGTGCAACGGCCTGGATGACGACTGCGACGGCGAGATCGACGAGGGCGGAAGTCAGGGCCAACTGCGCCGGGACTGCGAGTCCGACTGCGGCTCGGGGTACGAGTACTGCTATGACGGACAGTGGGAGGCGTGCGACGCGCCCGAGCCCGACACCGAGATCTGCGACGGCCTGGACAACGACTGCGACGGGGACACGGACGAAGACTGCGATTGCGTTCACGGCACCACCCGGCCCTGCGGCAGCAACGTCGGAGAGTGTCAGGAGGGGCTGGAGGACTGCGTGAACGGTGTGTGGTCGGGCAACTGCGTGGGCTCCGTGGACGCGGAGGCGGACGACTCGAACTGCAACGGCTTGGACGACGACTGCGACAACGAGGTGGACGAGGACTGCACCTGCACCCCGGGTGCCCAACAGCCTTGCGGCTCCGATGAGGGCGAGTGCGTGGCCGGGACCCAGACCTGCATTACCGGTGGGACCTGGGGACCGTGCACCGGAGAGACCGTCCCGGCCTCTGAGAGTCTCACCGGGTGCGACGGGCTGGACAACGATTGTGACGGCGTAGTGGACGAGGATCTGGCAGGGGACATTTTCGAGTCCAATGAGACCTGCGCCCAGACCCGCGAGGCTCCGAGTAGCCCCTTCGGCAGCGGCCCGGGCGAGGTTTGGGAGGACGACGGTCTGGGCTCTCTTACGGCTACGATGTATCCGGCCGGTGACGAGGACTGGTACCACTTCACCGCCATCGAATCCACGCACCTCGGTTGTAGTTACAACACTCCCCAGTGCTTCATGGTGGAGGTAACCCTGACCCTGCCGCCGGGGTTCGGCCAACATAACGTGCTGGCCACGGTGATGCCCGACTTCGACAACGACTGCTCCAACGGCACGAGCAAAAGCTTCGACTCGGCCAGCAGTGGCTCTTGGACTACCACCGGGGGCCTCCAGGAGTGGACCATGGGGGTCCAGTGGAACGGCGCATGTGACTTCATCTTCTCCGATGACCTGGACTTTTTCATCTCCATCGAGAGCCTCAACAACGCCGAGTCCTGCGAGGACTACACCCTCTCTTACGAGATGATCTACGTCAGCGAAGGTACGGCCTGCCCGTAGACCAGCCTGCACGCAAACCAGCGCTTCCCGTAAACAGAACCTCTCCCTTGGCGTCCTTGCACAACTTGTGGCTCGCGGTCATAGTGAGACCATGCTCGGCTCTGCATGGCTTACGGCGGCGGCGCTGGCCTTTTCGTCTACACCGCCCCCGGCCGCGGCCGCTATGGCGGTGGCGCCCCTGCCACCGGTGTGGATCGCGGCGAGTCGGACCTCGGGTCTGGTTCACCGTCGCCCTGGGGGTGGCGTCGGCGCTGGTGCCGGCGTCGGAGTCGGAGTCGGCGCTGGGGGGTTGGAGGTACGCACGGGTGCGCGTCAGTCCGGGCGCAAGTGTTTGCGGGAGTTGGTGCGACTGGGCATACCCTTTACGCGGGCGCCTAAGACCCGGGGCGTCGACACGCCGGTGATCATCACCGGTCCCATCCGGGGGCTCAAGCTTGCGCCCATGTGGGGCAAGCGGCCCGCGCTGATGGATTGCATCTTCGCCCTGGCTTTTTATCGGATGGCGCCCGTGGTGCTCCAGTCGGGGGTCAACGAATTCCTCTACTCGAGCGTCTACTCCTACCGGAAGGTGGCGGGCACCAACGTGCTCAGCCGACACTCCTACGGTCTGGCCATCGACGTGTTCGCGGTGCGAGGGCCGGGCAAGGCCCGAGCGAACGTGAAGAAGGACTGGGTCAAGGCCATGGGGCGGCCGGGCCACTGCATCGGGCCGGTGCGAAGCCGCAAGGCGCGGCTACTGAGGGGGTTGGTGTGCAACCTGGAAAAGAGCCGGATCCTGTCGCTCATCATGACCCCGGACACGGACTACGCCCATCGGGACCACTTCCACATGGCCTGCCTCAAGGCTACCGAGCGACGTCACCACCGGGGCCGCTACGCCGGCCGACCCAAGGGCCGCACCTGGATCCCGGGGCGGGCCGTTCGCCGGTCCCGCCGCCGTCGCGCCCGTCGTCGTCGTCGCCGTCGCGCCCGTCGCCGTTCCGCTCGTCGTCGTTCCGTCCGACGTCGTTCCGCCCGTCGCCGTTCCGCTCGTCGCCGTTCCGTCAGACGTCGCCCCGCCCGTCGTCGCTCCGCCCGGCGCAGCCCCGCCCAGCGCCCCCGCCCGAGGAGGCGCTGAGCCATGGCCTCCGGCGCTAGTGCCCTGTATCAGTGATAGGTTTCATAAGTCGCGAGACAATTTCGTTCGCTGGCAAGACGCGACGAGGACGTATACCGGGAGTATACAACTGAGGAGCAACGCAGCCAGCGGACGAAAGGGGCCGCGAATTTCGGAAGGAATCACTGATACAGGGCACTAGCGGCATCGACTGAACAGTCTGTTGGTCCGAGGACCACTCACGTATTTTTCGGTGGCTTGTCGCGCGGGAAGAGCCCTTCGCCGAGGATTTGCGTGAGCTGCATCATGAGGTTTACCACGTCATCCTCATCGTGGCCGAGTAGGGCCAGGCGTCCATCCACGAGCAGGCGCGACAGGCCGTAGGCCATGACCTGGCCGGCGAGCATGGCGAGCTCCGGGGGACCCTCGCGGAGTAGGCCGGTCCGGGCCGCTTCGCGGAGGGCCTCGAGGTTTTCGGCGAGCTGGACCCGGGCGGCCGCGAGTACCTCGGGGCCGAGAGACTCGTAATAGGTTCGCGAGCTCATGAGACGGAACAGGCTCGGGTGCTCCTTGGCGAAGCGGACCGAGGCAAGGCCATGCGCTCGGAAGGCCTCCAGTGGCCCGGGTCCGACCCGCGCGAGCTCCTCCTGGGAGATCTGGGCGTGTCGGCCCATGACCTCCATGGCCACCGCCGTCATCAGCTCCGCGCGGTTTTTGAAGTGCCGGTAGGGCGCGCCGGGCGAGACGCCCACCTGACGGGCTACCTCGCGTAGCGAGACCTGGTTGGGGCCTTTGGTTTCGACGAGCTCCAGGGCGGCTTCGATGAGCGCCCTACGCAGATCGCCGTGGTGGTACCGAGGTTTGTCCATGGGAAAATGTATACAGTGATTACTTTTCTGTTGACAGAGTTCGATGAGTGTAACATAGTTGCATGTAAGCAGTGATTACATTTCTTCCAAGGACCAAAAACCAAGGACCAAGGATAGGTAACACCATGGCAATAGTAACGATTTTCGATGGATCTCTTGATGACCAGGGCGAGCTTGGTGGATTCACCGATGGGCTGGTTGCGCGTATGAATGACAACGGACACGAGGTCGCGGTGCTCCGGCTGCGCGATCTGCACATTTCTCGGTGTACGGGGTGCTGGTCCTGCTGGGTCAAGACTCCCGGCGATTGTGCCCACAAGGACGATGGGGATGAGTTCCGCTCCGCCTGGCTGCGATCCGATCTGGTGATTCTCGCGTGCAGGCTCGAGGCGGGTTTCATCAGCTCCGTCCTCAAGACCGCGGTGGACAAGTTCATTCCCCTGGCTCATCCGTATATCAAGCTGGTCAATGGCGAGTGTGCGCACCTTCATCGCTACGGCGACCTAGCCCCCTTGGGTGTGATCCTGGAGCCCGGACCGCGAGATTCTGAGGAGGACGTTCGCGTCACGGCTGATTGGGCCGAGCGCTTCGCCGATCAGTGCCGGGTGGACTTCGTGGTTTCCGCTACTACGGCTGATCCCCTCGAGTCCACAGCCGCCACCATCGAGCAGTATCTCGCCGCGCCGAAGGTTGAGGAGAGGCGGTCGCCGACCAGGCCGGCGCCCGTTCCGATTCCGGAGGTCGACCCCGTGGCCGGCTCCCACCGCCTGCTCGTGCTCAGCGGATCGGCCCGGGCCGAGAGCAACACGGCGATCCTCATGGAACACTTCTGTGATGGCTTTGGGGGGATCGAGGGAAATGAGACCTCCTTCATGTTGCTCAAGAGCCCTCGTCAGCGCGCCGAGGCGATCGCGGCGTGGAACGAGGCGGATCTCGTGGTCTTTGCGCTCCCCCTGTACGTCCACGCCATGGCGGGGCACCTGAAGCGGTTTTTCGAGCTCCTGGAGGACACCGAGCCGCGCCCGGGACGGCGGGTCGCCTTCATGGTCCAGTCGGGTTTCCCCGAGGCCCATCAGTCCCGTTGGCTTGAGCAGTACCTCGCGCGGCTACCGGCTCGTTGGGGCGCTATCTACCTAGGGACGGCGGTTCGTGGTGGTGTGGAGGGAATACAGATCCAGCCGCCGTGGATGACCAAGAAGCTCTACGCGCAGCTCGCCGGTCTCGGCTTGGAGCTCGGTCGAAGCGGGCGCCTCGACCGCGATCTGGTAACGGCTCTGGCCCGGGGAGAGAGCTTGTCGGTGGTCGCGCGGTTCATGTTTACGCTGGCGAGCCGTGTGGGGCTGACCGATTTCTACTGGAACAAGCGGCTCAAGGAAAACGGCGCCTTCGGAGACCGCTTTGCTCGCCCTCTCGAACCGTAGTGTTGGAGTTGAAGCGAACTAATATTTGCCCTCACGGAGGCGGGCAGCGGGGACTTCGGCGTCGTAGGTGTATTATCCTGATTCGGGGTGAGACAACTTCTGGATCGGTCATCGGGTGGGTGGATGTAGTTTTGCTTGCTGGGAAGCGGGACACGGCCTAGAGTAACGTCAATAGGATAACGACTTAATCTGGAGAGAGACATGAAACGGACGCTGTGCATTTTGGGGGCGCTGTGTATTTTGGGGCTGGTCGGCTGCGATGACGATCCCAACTACGATTGCGAGACACGGGAGGACTGCGCCAATCGCGGCGACTGTGTCAGTGGCGTATGTGAATGCGACACGGGGTACTTTGGGATCCATTGTTCCACCTGCGATTGGACGGCGGGCTATGTATCCGACGGAGCGGATGGCTGCGTGCCCGACTCCTGTGAGGACCTCGATGATGACGGATACGACGGCTACGACGAGACGCTCTGCCTCCTGGGCGACGACGAGTGTGATGACGATCCCAATAACTGGACGATGGGCGGGTGCTCCGATTGCGTGGACGTGGACGGGGACGGTCACGGTACCGCCTGCGACCTGGGGCCCGACTGCGACGACGCCGACGTCTCCATCTGGGTGGACTGCAACGCGTGCATCGACCAGGACGACGACGGTCACGGGGTGAACTGCTCCGACGGCCCGGACTGCAACGACAACGATCCGAACGTACACCGGGGCTGCTTTCGGTTGTGGTACTGGGGCGACTTCGATACGAACGGCACCTTCGAAGTGGCCAATCAGTTCTACCCGGGGGGCGCCCAGACCAAGCTGCTTCTCACGGGGCTGGACACCTCGGGGATCCTGGGCGGCGTGGCCGTTTCTCCCGATGGTGGTCATGTGGCGGTGGCGGCCTTTGACGCCAGCGGAATGGCGATGCTGAACCTGTACACCACCGACGCCACGGGTACGCCTTTGACGCTGGCGGCGGCCACCACGGTGGGCCATCACATGGGCGACCCGTCCTTCTCGCCTGACGGGAACTGGGTGGCCTTCACCTGGGACGCCTCCACCACCTCCTCGCAACTGTACGTGGTGCCCGTGGGCGGCGGTACCGCGCAGGTGGTGAGCCCCACCCCCGGTGGAGCCGACTGTGACGTGACCTACTATCGATGGGCTCCGTCCCAGGGCGCCAACCAGCACATCGCCTTTGTGGGTGATGTGGACACCGACGGCCACTTCGCACTGTGGGGGGTGGAGGTCACCGGAGCCTCGCCCATGGCGGCGGAGATCGTCTCCACGGCGGAGGCCACCACCCTGGGCGTGCAGCCCCTGCTGGGCTTCGACGATGCCGATCGGGTGTATTTCATCAGCGACTTCGAGGAGATGGGGACCAAGCGGCTCTTCAGGTCCAATCTCGACGGCACGGGCAGAGATCAGGTGGCGAGCACCGTTCTGACCAATGGCCAGGGAGAGGCCTCCGTGACCACCTTCGGCCTCAACGACGCCGGCACCATGTTGGCGTTCAGTGCTGACTCGCCGGCCGTGGGGCTCAATCAGGTATACATCATCGATCTCGCCGTGGGCGATTCGGATCGGGTCTCGAACGTTACCTCCACACCGGCCCCCGCCGGGGACCACTTTGGCCCTGGCGAGAACCTGCCCATCGTCTGGGCCCCCGACGACGACTACCTGGCCGTGATTTCCGACTGGCCCCTGGACGCCAGCGATATGGACGATGCCTACGCGCTGTATGTGCTGCCCACCCTGAATAACGGCGGCGAACGGCTCGTGGGTCTGCCCGACAGCGCCAGCCAGGACGTGCAGGAGGTGGTCTTCGCGCCCAGCGGTCTGCAGGTATTCCTACGTGGCGATCTCGTGGCCGATGAAAACGCTGAGCTCTTCCTCACTGAGAACCTCTGGTCGGTGGGCGTGGACCCCTCGTCCATCCGTATCGAGGATGTACCCACGGGCGGGGACGTCCTTGGGTTTTTTGTGGTTCTCGCTCCATGATCGATACGCAGAACCTTCGGGAGCTGGGGCGGTCCCTGGTGAGCTCGCGTCGCTTCGCTGATGCCATCTCGGTGTTCGAGAAGATTCGGGGGAGAGAGTCCGATGACGTCCACGCCTTGGACGTTCTGGGGTTCTTGTACTACTCCATGGACCAGTTCGAAAAGGCCCGGCAGAGCTGTGAGGCGTCCCTCGAGCTGCGGCCCGAGAATCACTACGCCCTCAAGGGGCTCGGTCTTTGCCTGGTGAAGCTGGGCCGGATTGACGACGGCATCGCCGCCCTGGAGCGGTCCATCGAGTTCAAGCCCGACTACTTCGATTCCCGCCACGATCTCGGCGTGACGTACATGGACCTTCAGCGTTGGGACGAGGCCCGGGCCTGCTTCGCCTGCGCCTTGGAGATCGATCCGGCGCGGGCCCCCGCGGTTCAGCGGGCCCTGCAGCGCATCGACGAGCTCAGCGCTTCAACCTGATCCCCCCCCCGAATTCGGGCCCCGCCCGTCTCAGGCATGTACCACAACCGAATATGTCTGGCGAATTGCTGGTAGACCACGTTATATTGCCGGCTAACTAGGGCAAATAGCACAAGGGAGAAATACCATGGTAGGCGCTGCGAGACATTTGGGTCTGACTTGCTGGGCGGTCACTGCTTTGTGTTGTGGTTCTTTGCTGGCGTGTGGTCCGGTGGTGGGACAGGGGCAAAACAGCAACACCACCGGAGACGCCTGGGTCGGAGATTGTGAATGGGGGACCATCGAGTGTGTGGGCCAGACCGCGCGGATCTGCGGCCCCAACGGCAACTGGACCGAAGAGGAGTGCGCCGAGGCCTGCCAGGTGGGGCTGGGTTGTGTGCCCTGCATCGAAGGCGCTCCCTACTGTCAGGACGACTGGGTGGCCATCTGCCAGGGAGACGGGAGCCTGGTCAACGACTATCAGTGCCCCGATACCGAGGTGTGCATCCTGGGGAGCTGCGTCACCAAGTGCGACCCCCGGGTGCTCGAGCCCAGCAATGTGGGCTGTGAGTTCTGGGCCGTGGATCTGGACAACGAGGCGTCTGACCTGATGGGCTCGGGCGACGCGGCGGCGACGCAGTTCGGCATCGGCGTGGCGAACGTCAACGACTTCCCGGTGGTGGTGGAGGTGTACAAGAACTCGGGGCGGGTGGGGGATCCCATGAGTGAGACGCTGGTGACCAGCGTGACCATCCAGCCCCAGGACCTAGTGCAGATCGATCTCCCGCAGTTGGAGGTGGACGGATGCATGGGCCAGCACGGGACCTATGTGCTGGGCTCCGGCTCGGGCACCTTTGTGAGCCCCCACGCCTACCGCATTTTGTCCAACGGGCCGGTGGTAGCCTACCAGTTCAATCCCATCATTCAGCAGTTTTCCAATGACGCGTCGATCCTGATTCCAACCCAGGCGTTGGGGAGTCGACACTACGTGATGGGCTACCCCACGGCGAATCCCTGTGAGCCCATCATGCCCATGACGTCGATCCCGGACCACGCCGCGGTGACGATCATCGGCGTGGAGGACAACACTACGGTGACGGTGACGACCACCCACGCGATCATGGCGTCGGCAGGGGACTCGGGCTTAGCCATTCCCCAGACCGCACGGGGAGAGGTGCTGGAGTTCACGGTGAATCGCTACGACGTGGTCAACCTCGAGTCCATGGCTCCCCCCGGGGACACCATGGCCTGTATGCAGCTCGTTGATGAACAGGGCGGCGACTTCACCGGCACCTACGTGGAGTCTTCGAGGCCCGTGGTGGTCTTTTCGTCCAACGAGAGGGCCCTCGCCGGTGGGGAGGCGCCGCCGCCGCCCAACTGGGATGGCGAGAGCTGCTGTACTGAGCACTTCGAGCAGCAGATGTTCCCGGTCCAGGCCCTGGGGTGGGACTTCGTCATCAGCCGCAGCCCCGTGCGGTCCACCGGCGGCTATCGGGAGTGGGACATATACCGGGTGATGGCCACGGCAAACAACACCACGATCACCACGAGTCTGGCGGACTTTGGGTCCTTCACCCTCAACGCGGGCGAGTTCGAGACATTCTGGGCGAATACGGGTTTCGTCGTGGAGTCACAGGGGGGCGCGGTCATGCTCGGCCAGTACCTGGTGAGCCAGGGCTATACCCAAGGGGGCAACGGAGACTCCACCTTCACCATCTTCCCGCCCGCTGAGCAGCATCGCCTGGAGTACGTGTTTTTGATCCTGGACTCCTTCGAGGACAACTATATGGTGCTGGCCAAGCCGGAGAACGCCAACATCCTCATCGACGGCCAGTCCCTTCCCGAGTTCCAGACCCAATGCACCCTCGAGCCCATCGGTACCCTGGGTTTAGTCACCTACGACCAGATGACCTGCCGCATGGAGCCGGGCGTTCACACCGTGGTGTCCGAGGCGCCCGTGGGCCTTACTGTGTACGGCTACTATAACGTGGGCTCCTACGGCTATCCGGGTGGCGCGGATGTGAAGATCATTAACCCCGTGCAGTAGCCTCTGTGGCCCAAGCAGCGTCAGCGATGCTCGAGGGTCAGCTCCACAAAAGCGGTGGCGGGGATCTCGGCGCCCAGGGTGTAGAGGGTGGACACGAGCGTCTCGGTGCATTCACCCAGCACGTTGAACTCGTATAGGGGGGAGCTGTCCAGAGACTCTCCCACCTCGTAGAGGCGACTCTCGGGCGGGCAGGCGTCGGTCTTGCCCACGGCGTAACTGGTGGTGTCGGCGCTCAGGCAGTCGGTGCGCTGGACCCAGGTCGAGGGTAGGGGCGAACCGCACTGCGGGTCGGCGAAGGTGTCCCGGACGAGCCCCCGGGCTGATGGGGCGCAGCGCGTACGACCGTCGGTCAGAAGAGTGGGCCGGCACAATTCCTGGCGCTCGGAGTCCCAGAGCTCGATTCGGGCCACGAACCCATCCGGGTCCTGGTGAAGGACTCGCTGCAACCGGCCTTCGCCCGGCTCGGTCTGGGCCCCCAGGGAGACGAAGGTGTCGGGCGTGAGCTCCGGGCCGGCGGTCCAGCCGTACAGGGTCCCCTCTGTCCCCGGCGGCAGCTCACTGGGTACGCAGCTGTTTTCGTAGTCCAGGGTGTACGGCGTGACGTCGGTGTCGGGCGCGCCCAGGGGGAAGATCCGCTGGAGGACGGTGCACGCCACCAGCTCTCCGGTGCGAGCGTACGCGTGGTCTGGAACAGCGCATTGGGCGTCGGCCTGGATCCACTGAGCCAGGACCGATTGGCACTGGGCGTCGGCGTAGCTGTAGGACGCCAGGGCGTGGGGCAGGCAGCGCAGTTGGCCGTCAGCGTCGGCCATGGGGCTGCAGCCGTGCTCCAGGCGGGCGTCGTACAGGTCCCGTAGCAGCAGCGATCCGTCCTCACCGCGATAGAGCCGGCGTCGGAGACGACCGTTGCCCCCGGCGTCCTGCTCCTGTAGGGCGACCAAGGCCGACCCGGGGAGCTCATCGCCCAACCGCAAGTACACCGAGCCCTCCATGGGCGTGGACACGGACCGGCACTCGCCCGACACAGTGTCCACGCCGAACAGCTCCTCGGGTGTCACCTCCCCGATGACCTCGTGCACCACCGGATGGTACCCGCAGGTGTCCGACACCTGGTTGGTGATCAGGGCGGGGGCCTCGCATCCGGTGCGCCACTGCTGGATGCGCTCGGTGCAGGCAGCGTCGGCGTATAAGACGGTGATTGGAGCACCCGGGCCCGCGGCGCTCGCTGATGCTCCGGTGGAAGAAATGGGCACGCAGCGCAGCGGCCCGTCGGAGGGCTGCTGGGGCGAGCAGGGGACCGCCAGCTCGGTGTCGTACCAGTCGGCGAAGAGCTCGGCACCTCCAGGGGCGACCCAGTAGCGAGCGTGCAGCCGGCTGCCGCTGGCGATGTCTGCGCCGCTGGAACGATCGGATTCGCAGCCACCGACCACAAGCAGACTCAAGGTGAACAGAGAGAACGTTCGCATGGTAGCTCCATGGGATTGGGACCGTCGGAATGAAAACGCCCGGAACGTTCCGGATATTGCACGGCTGTGGAAGGGAAGCCAGCCGCCTTATCGTCGTCGGCGGAGGATCCAGCCCATCACGCCCAAGAGGAGGAGGAGACCTGCGGGCAGTGGCGTGGGGCCACCGTGGGTGCAGCTGCAGCCGTCGTTGGCGCCGTCGCTCGGGTCCGTTCCGCTGGCGTCGGGGGTCACCGCGCCATCGTCGGGGACGCCTGCGTCGGTCTGCGGATTGGTTCCCGTCTTCACGTCCAGGGTGATGTCCACAAAGCCTTGGTCGCAGTTCTGGTTCACCACGGCGAAGTAGTAGTCCGTTCCAGTCACCAGGGACGGGCTGCCGCCGGATTCGAGGGTGATGACCTGGGAGGCCGAGGTGAGGGGACCGAAGTGGTGGTCGAAGGAGATCGCTTCGGGCAGGTAGAAGTATCCGCCCATGACGGCAACCATCTGGAAGCCCACCAGCTCACCGCGCCGGATATAGACGTCGTAGTTCACATCAGAGGCCGGGGAGAAGCTGATCTCGAAGGTGAGGTCCGTGGCATTGGCGGGCACGGTCATCTTGAACTGGAACAGCAGCGGAAGCGGCGGGAGCCCCATGCCCCGTACCTGCTCGCAGGACTGCCCGGTCATTTGCGCCACGGCGCCGTAGGTGAACTGGTTGATCAGCGTCTGGGTTTCTCCGTCCTCCATTTCTAGGGCCCGACCGCAACCGACCATGCCGCGCGCCTGAAGGACCCCGTCCACGGCGTCGGCCTGGGCCTGGGTGAGATCGCCGTCGCCCACCATGGCCGTGGCCACATCCTGGATGGCGAAGGCGTAGTCTTGGAAGGTGGCCATTGAGGTCAGCGTGGCCAAGGAGCCGTAGAGCAACGAGTCGGCGAGGTCGGCGTCGGCGATCTCCATGCGGATGGCCCACACCGTACCGCCCCAGACCTCGCCGTCGGCGTGTCCCTCGCCCTGGATGGAGCCGGGGCAGGTCAGAGTGTTGAGCTGCGTTCGGGACGCCCCTCCCATGGCCGCCAGGGAGTATTCACCCAGGACGGGGTCGTCGGTGACGGTGCAGGCGAAGTAGTCGGCCATTCCCTCGTGGATGGCGCTGGGGCCGGAGTTGGCGCCCAGGGTGTCGTACACCGGCAGGGCCATGGGGCCGTAGGCCATGTTGGTGAGGTCGTGAATCACCGAGTGCGTAAACTCGTGACGTATGACGTCGCCATCATAGCCGAGATCCACGGTGCTCGCCTGGCCCATGAACAGCCCGTAGGCCTCACTTCCGTTCCACTGCACCGGGGAGAAGAAGGCGTTTTCGTAGATCGTGGTCGCGCCGTCGCCCAGGTTGGCGATGGCCACGTATTCGCGCGAAGTGGAGTAGCCGTGCTGGTCTCGGAAGTAGGCGTACTGATCGTTCACGTGGTAGTAGACGTTCACCTCGGCGAAGGGATCGTCGAAGTCCGAGGTGGCGTCCGTGGTGGGGGGGAAATCGAAGTTGCCGCTTGCGTCCGCCACGGCGGTTTGGTCGAGGGTCAGATCCTCGATGGCCGAGATGGCGCTGGTGTCGCCGTCCACGTACCGGTAC
The DNA here is from genome assembly GCA_029938605.1 of Deltaproteobacteria bacterium. GTDB lineage: Bacteria > Myxococcota_A > Polyangia > HGW-17 > JAJRWW01 > JAJRWW01. Next base: position 90,487 of record JAOZUO010000004.1, read on the forward strand.
ACCGTCACCCAGTCTCCGTCTAGGTTCGTGGAGTTGGTGGGCAGGTTGTCCAGGGTGAGCAGCTCGGCGGTGGGCGTGGCGACCGGATTCTCGGCGTAGACCCGCCCCATGGCCCCCGTGGCCAGGGAGCGGCGGTGGATGACCTTCCCCGACAGGGCGTCGACGAAGATCTGCCAGCGTCGAAGGTCCCAGGTGGCCTCCACGCGGTATGCCAGCAGGCCGCGTGAACCGTCATCGAAGATGCCCAGTTTCACCGAGGGAGCCCCCAGGCCGCCAGCGCCAAAGGCCGCCGCGGCGGAGTCCAGTGCCTCGTCGGCGGTGACCAGCGCCACCACCACCACATCCAGCCCGCCCGAGGCGTCGGTGACCACGGTACGCACGCGTCCGACGCGGTCGATCCGCACCACCACCACGCGTCCGAAGACCTCCAGGCCCTCATACTGCTGGCCCATGCGAACGATCTGGTGGCCTCGCCAGGAGATCACGCGAGCGTCGGGAGAGATCTCCACGCGATCCAGGCCCAGCCGCGCCGCATTTTGGGTCACGTAGTCCCAGGCCACCTCGGACGGGGACGCCGAACGGGGCGGCGCCATGAGGCCGCGGTACCACCGGGCGGGTGCCGCGGACGCCACCGTGGACCCCAAAAGTGACAACAGTGCAACGAAAGCGACGAGGACAGGTCTGCGTTGGGACATGTTCCGTTCCTTCCTTCCATTCCTATTTAGGCCAATCGGCCATTTGGAGAGTGGTTCTGGGCAACGTACCTCGGGGGCACAAGGCGGGTCTACTCATTTGTGCCGGTCACGGGTTGACAGGCCCCAGGGAGGGAGCCAATGCTTATCCGGCAAGCGCGCCCGGCCCGTCTATGATGCCCAAACTTCTCTTCGTCATATACGCCATTCATCTGGCGATCTTCGCGTTTGCCTGGTGGCGGCGACGGGAGGGGGTCTATGGGATTTTGGTGGCTACCTTTGTTCTTCTGCTCGCGTCTCACGCGCTGCGCGTCTTCGTCCCGGACCTGCGCGTGGGCTCTGTGGCCGCCTTTTGGCTGCCACGCGTCGTCGCGTGGGTCTGTGCGGCTCTCGGCCTGACGCTCCTGCTGTGGAGACGTCTGAAGCGTAGTACGTAGTACTGAATCCCGAAGCGCTGAATCTCGAAGCGCTGAATCCCGAAACAGGAGGAGGGCGCTACGCGACGGCTTTGTCGTGGTGTTTTTCGCCGTCGAAGCCCAGGAGGGTCTCGTTGTCGCCGATCTGGGTGAGGATGTGAACAGGGCGTTGCCAGATGCGGTAGAGGTTGCGCAGCACGTCTTGGGCGTAGTCCTGACGTAGGTCCATACCCCGGTGCTGGTGTCGCAGCAGGAGCTCGCCGCGGTTGGCGTGGTTGGCGTCCTCCACCTCGATGATGGGCTGCCCGCCGTTGGCTAGTGAGAACAGGAGCTTTTGCTTGATCTCGGCGAAGGCGCGGCTCTCGATCTCCCAGCGGTCCTTTCGGTTGTTGAACCCAAAGGCGTAGTACATGTGCTTGCGGCAGAACTCCTCGGTGAAGAACTCATCGACAAAAGTGACGTCGTTGTAGATCTTGCGAACCTCGAAGATCTTTTGCTGGCCCAGGCCGGTGTGGCGGTTCCAGGCGGCCCGCGAGGTCATGTCGTCGCAGTCCTCCCACAGTTTGCCGAATTGTCCCTTGTTCCAGCGGTCCTCTATGTGGCGGAACAGCTCCAACCCCATCTTGTAGGGGTTGAAGTTGCCCGGCGAAGAGGCGGTCACGCCGGCGGTGACCTTGGCGTAGTCCACCAGCTCGCTGCTCTCCACCACGCGCTCGGTCATGAGCCGCGTGTGCCAATAGGTGGCCCAGCCCTCGTTCATGATTTTGGTGATGCGCTGGGGGATGAAGTACTCCGCCTCCTTGAGCACGATCTCCATGAGGTTGCGCTGCCAGCGGGTGATGGGCGCGTGGTCCATGACGAAGCGATACACATCCCGCTCGGGTCGAGCCGGGAACTTTTGGAGCCGCTGCCGCTCCTTGGTTCGCCGGAGCTTCTGGCTTTCGATGAACTCCGGCGGGTTGATGTATTGCTCCATGTACTCCTTGGCGTCGAGCTTGGGCACTCCCTCCGGTTCGACATCATCGCCGACTGGACTGGGCTTGGCCGGCCCGGCGGTGCGGGTGAGGTACTGCCCCATGGGGTCGATGAGGTTCTCGATGGAGAGGCACACGTCGAGGAACTGCTCGACGCCCTCGACCCCGAAACGATCCATGAACCGGCGCACCCGGGTGGCGTGGTTGGCCAGCTCGTTGACCATTTTTCGATTGGTGACCGAGAAGTAGTAGTTGTTCTTGAAAAAGTCATTGTGCCCGAGCACGTGGCACATGACGAGCTTCTGATCCACCAGGCTGTTTCCCTCGAGCAGGTAGGCGTAGCAAGGGTCGTTGTTGATCACCATCTCATAGATGTGACTCAGCCCGTAGGTGTGGCTCTTGATGAGCCGCTCGTAGTCCATGCCGAAGCGCCAATGCGGATAGCGCACAGGGAAGCCCCCGTAGGCGGCTACCTCGTTCATGCGTCGGTAGTCCAGGACTTCGAAAATGGTGTCGAAGAAGTCCAGCCCGAAGTCGCGCGCGTGCTTCTCGGTGATGTGTTGCAGGTCGACGAGGTAGGGTGGCAGCTTCATTATTTGCCCTTGCCCAGAAATTCTTTGATGGAGGCCATGATGGCTTCGCGCCCCGCGATCTCGGAGGTGATGAGCATCTCCTCATCGCCGAAGGCTTCGGTCAGGTCGCGGATGAACTGTCCCGAGCCGTAGGGGCTGCGTACCTGGCCGTAGCAAAATACGTTGATCAAGGGAAACAGCTCGTCCCGTATGAGGTTGACGCATCGGCTGGTGTCGTCGGTGGACCAGTTGTCGCCGTCTGAGAAGTGGAAGGGGTAGATATTCCACTCCCCGGCCGGGTACTCCTCTTGGATCATTTTGAGGCACAGGGAGTAGGCCGAGGAGATCATCGTACCGCCGGCCTCGCGCGTACGGAAGAAGGTCTCCTTGTCTACCTCCTTGGCCGCGGCGTCGTGGATGATGTATCTAGACTCCAGCCCCTTGTACTGGGTGCGCAGCCAGGTGTCGATCCAGTACGACTCGATGCGTACGATCTCTTTTTGCTCCTCCCCCATGGAGCCCGACACGTCCATCATGTAGATGATCACCGCGTTGGATTGCGGTAGGGTCTGCTCCTTCCAGGAGCGGTAGCGCTTGTCCTCCCGGATGGGAATGATCATCGGCGACTTGGGGTTGTAGATGCCCATGGCCACCTGGCGCTTGAGGGCCTGCTTGAAGGTGCGCTTGAAATGGCGCAGGGACTCGGGGCCGGTCTGCCGTACGCCCGTATACCGCTCCTTGCGGGTGATGAGCTGGTGGGTTCCCTTAGGCTCGATGCGCGGCAACTCCAGCTCTTCGCCGAGGATCTGCGCCAGCTCATCCACGGTGAATTCCACCTCCAGGGCGTGCTCTCCGGGGGTGTCTCCAGCCTCACCGGCGCCGCTGGGTCCGTCGGCCTTCTCCTGGCCCAAGGGATCCCCAGGCTCCCCTTCGCCCTGGCCCACGCCGCCGGTCTCCTTGCCGCCAAAGGTGAAGCGGGGGATGTCGATCTGTGGCATGGGAATGGCCACCTTCTTTTTCCCCTGGCGGCCCATGAGCTCGCCCCGGCTGATGTACTTGTGCAGGTTCTTTCGGACCTGTCCGCGTACGATCTGCCGGAACCGTCGGCGGTTTTCGTCGATGCGCTGGGTCATCTAACCCTCTTTCACATCGCCCCGGGCGAAGATGGACGACACGAACTCGAGCACGTCCGCCGCACAGATCTCGCAGTAGCCATGCTCCCGGATGAGGCGGTTCTTGATGACATCGAACTTGGCCTGCTCATCTCGGTCGGTGACCTTGGCCGAGACGAAGCTGGAAAACTTGATGGAGTCCTTTTGGTCTTCGAATAGTTTGAGCTCCAGGGCCCGCCGTAGCCGGTCATTGGTCTGGTAGTCAAAGGACTTGCGGTCCATGGAGGCCGCGGCGATGTAGTTCATGACCTCCCGTCGGAAGTCGTCCTTGAGTGCGTCGGAGACCTCGATCTTTTCCTCGATAGAGCGCATGAGCCGCGCGTTGGGCTCCCGGTCCTCGCCGGTGTAGGGATCCTTCACCTTCTCTTTGAGGATGTAGGCCCGTACGTTCTCCAGGTAGTTCTCAAACAGATTCTTGAGCCCCGTCTCGTCAGCGCTGATGGCGCGCTGAACCTCGTTCTTGACCACGTCCTCGTACTCCTGCTTCACCACGGCCAGCAGCTCCCTATAGTGGGTGCGCTGGTCGTCGGCGTTGATGAGGCTGTGGTGGCGCAGACCGCTCTCGAGCTCGTTTAGCACCATGAAGGGGTTGACGCAGCTCTCGCCGGCGTCGGACACCAGCGCATTGGAGACCTTGTCCTGGATGTAGCGCGGGGAGATGCCGTCCATGGCCTCCCGGTCGGTCTCCTTTCGGAGCTCCTTGACGTTGTCGGCGGTGTAGCCGGGGATCTGCTTGCCGTCGTAGAGCTTGAGTTTCTGGATGAGGCTCAGGCTGTGTTTCTTGGGGTCCTCGAGTCGGGTGAGCACCGCCCAGGTGGCGGCCATCTCCAAGGTGTGCGGCGCGATGTGCTTGCCCTTGATCTTGTCGGTGTTGAAGTCCTTGGAGTAGATCTTGGACTCCTCGGACACCCGCGTAATGTAGGGCACGTCCACCTTGATGGTGCGGTCCCGCAGCGCTTCCATGAACTCGTTGGAGAGGAGCTTTTTGTATTCGGCCTCGTTGGTGTGGCCGAGGATCACTTCATCGATGTCTGTCTGGGCGAACTTCTTGGGCTTGATCTTGTGCTCCTGGGTGGCGCCCAGCAGGTCGTACAAAAACGCCACGTCCAGCTTCAGGATCTCGATGAACTCCACGATGCCGCGGTTGGCGATGTTGAACTCGCCGTCGAAGTTGAAGGCGCGTGGGTCGGAGTCCGAGCCGTACTCGGCGATCTTGCGGTAGTTGATGTCGCCGGTGAGCTCGGTGGAGTCCTGGTTCTTCTCGTCCTTGGGCTGGAAGGTTCCGATGCCCACGCGGTCCTTTTCGGACAGCACCAGGCGGTTCACCCGGATGTGGGAGATGACCTTGGACCAGTCCCCCTTGTAGACCTGCATGAGCTCCCGGAAGATCTGCCGGCAGGCCGGGTCCAGGTCCCCTTCGATGCGAACCGGATACCGCGTCTCTCCTGGGACCAGCTCGCTGACGATGGCCTCGCGACTCGCCTCCGGGATCAGCCGCAGGGGCTCTTCGTGCATGGGGCAGGGGTGGTTCTCGACGCCCCCGGAGATGTGCTGCAGCTCAGGGGGCAGCACCCAGGTGAAGGAAAAAAGGCGCCCTTCGTTGGTGCGGGTGTAGGTCTCGAGTCCCTTTTTCAACAGCCGCGCTATGGTGGACTTGGAGCTGCCCACGGGACCGTGCAACAGGATCACCCGCTTCTCCGAACCGTAGCGGTAGGCGGCGCTCTTGAACACATTGACCAGCCGCATGATCGGGATGTCGAGCCCGAAGATGGCATCTTTGCCGCCGTTTTTCTCGTCGTCGAAGAAGTGGTAGTGCACCAGCGTCTTTTTGTGGTCGAGGTACTCCTTCTGGCCGTAGGACAGGATCATGTCGTAGACGCGCTGCCAGGCCGAGCGCAGGATGGATGGGTCCTGTCGAACGAGGTTCAGGTAGTCCTCGAAGCTGCCCTCCCAGTTGAGCTCCTGGTACTCCTTAACGTCCTGCATATCGGCGATTCGAGTGATGAGGGACTGGCTGGATGCGGGCGTCTCAGTGGGCATTGGTCACTCCTGTCTTTCGCGGGGACGGGGCCGTCGGGCGTCGCGTATGTCACTTATCTATAGTTTAGCAGTGCCATAGGACGCGGACAAGCAGATGGCATAAATCGACTAAAGAGGCGGGAGGCATTTACCCGGTGAAAAGGGGGGCCCAAAAAGTCCGGCGCCGCCTTTACCCGGTGAACGTCTGGAACGACAAACGTTGATGATTGGGAAGGCGGCCCGGGGGAGGAACTGATTCGATGTTCGTGGGTGTGCTGGGACCTGTCGGTCTACGCTACTTGCACTTCACGGCCTTTTTCAGGGAGTCAGCCGCGGTGACACAGCGGGAGATGCGGCGATACTTGAAGTAGCCCTTCATCTCCTTGGCGCGCTTCCACCGCTTCTGGCAGCCCTTGTTGGCGCTCGCGGCGCCGCCCTTGGAGCCGATCTCCTTGGCCATGAGCTTGTTCAGGTGCTTGCACACGTCGTCAGGGGACTTGGCGCAACCGGCGCCGAGGCCACCGACCAGGAACAGAACGGCGAAGATCGAGAGCAGGGTTTTGCGAATGTTCATGACTTTCTCCTGTGGTGCCCGCATGGAAGTGACGAGCGTCGTTGTTTGCGTTGTCACCTCACCCATTGCAATCGCCTTGCCAAGATCCGAATTGACCTGTTTTCAACACGTTGCCCATCCATCCATCCGCCGTCTTTCCCAAGACTGCCGCAAGACTGGGTGATCCATCCCCCGTCCCCCACGCGCCGGGTGGGTTCCGAGCAACCCAGCGATTGACGTCGCCTTTCGTTACTACCGTACGGTGTCAGATCCCGGAGGCGTCGGCGCTGGGGCCGGCGTCGGGGAGGGCTTCGGGGTAGACGCAGATGCCGCCGGACAGGTCGGTGGCGTCGCGGTTGGAGCAGATCAGGGGCGGGGTGCAGTCGTCGATGATGGTGCACCGGGAGCCCACGTTATGGTTGGGGTCGTCACAGGCGGTCAGCGCGAGTCCACCAAAGGCAATGGCGAGGGCGAGGGTGAGAGTAAGTGTGAGTGTGACAGAGGCGTTGGCGTTGGCGAGCCGGTGGATGATGCGGTGCATGGTCTATCTCTTTATTTTCTGGTCTCAGTATCGGAGCCGAAGCTCTACGGTGGCCGACAGGCCCGGACCGTAGACGCCTGAGCCGTGCCACTTGTAGGTTTCGTTGGCCAGGTTCTCCAGGCGGAGGGTCAGATCCACCCAGCGGTGCATGCGGACGCCGGCTGCGGCGTTGATGATGGCGAAGCCGGGGGTGCCTCCGCAGGCTGTAGGGCCGGCTGGACAGATGCGGGTGTCGACCAGGTCGCCGGGGCTGAGGCGGTTCTGGCGAGCGGACCAACGCACGGCCAGCTCCGCCCAGTAGCGGCGGCTTTGGTTGCCGCGACGCTGCCAACGCAGGGCCACGTAGCCCTGCAGGGGCGAGACCCGCCGCATGGGGTGGGGGTCGGGGTCCTCTAGGACCATCTGGAGGTCGCCCCGGGTCCAGGAGATCCACGCCCGGAGGCCGAAGGAGTGGGGAAGACGGATCTGTCCGAATCCCTCTACGCCGGCGAGGTACCCCCGCGCGGCGTTGGCCCGTCGGGCGGCGGGTTCGCCGTCCACGAGTACCTGGTTTCCGCTGTCGTCCACGACGTACTGGCGCGCGATGAAGTCCCGCAGGACACTGTAGTGGCCGAAGACCGAGGCCGTGAGCCCTCGCCAGGCGATCTTTACGCCGATCTCGGCGGTGGTGGTCTTTTCGGGGCCGAGTGTTGACGTGGGCAGGTCGAAGGCCACTCCCTCGGATCCCACGCGGGTGTAGTCATCGAGGTTTGGTGCGCGGAAGCCCTGGTGTACTGACGTGATGATCCGCAGGTGCTTTAGCGGAATGAAGGAGAGGGACATGCCCAGGGCCGGGCCCACGGGGGTGTTCTGGATCCGCTGGTGGACGATGGAGTAGACGTGGGCCAGGGGGTCTGGGGGGATGTCCACATGGGAGAAGGCCACCCTGCCGCCGGCGTGGATGTGGAGCCAGCGAAGCGGGCGGAGCTCGTCATAGAGGAACACTCCGCCCTGGACCATGGTGGATCCGTCCACGAACTGGCCGCGGAAATCACCGGCGCCCATGGTCGTGATCAAGCCGGTGGAGATGGACTCGTGGTGGGCGCCTGAGCGCACCCGGTCCAGGTAGAGGTCCCCGCCCCAGACCAGGTTGGACCAGCGGCCGAGATTGGTGCGGCCGTGGAAGGCCAGGCCGGCCACGGTGACCTCGTCCGAGGCGGCCTCGATGCGATCGTCCAAAACGCGATAGCGATGGCGGACCTCGCGATGGGATTGAAAGGACAGGGTGACCTGTAGCTCTTGCAGATGGCGACCCTTGCACCCGGTGATCTTGAGGTAGGCCAGGTCTCGGAACTGCTGGGTAAAGAAGCGGAAGTCCGTGGGGGTGAACTTGTCGGTGCGCGGAACTTCGTACTGACGTACTGACGAGGTGGCCACCTTGAGGAACCAGCGCCCCGCCAGGTGGACGCGGACCGCGCCGTCCCAGGCCCCTTCCTGGTAGCCCGTTCCGTGCTGCTCGCCGATGAACCGGCCGCCCACCAACGTGTTGAAGACCTTGAAGGAGCCGCCGAAGCCCGCCGCGAACCGGCCCACCTGACCCCAGGCATAGGCGTTGTACAGTTGAGATCGATCCGCCGTACCGATGCGGCTGGTGAGGCTGCCACCCCAGCGGTGTCCGGCGCCGGCCACGTAAGAGGGCTCCCGCGACAAGAGGTTCACCGCGCCGCCGATGGCGTCTGATCCATAGAGCAGGGCGCCGGGCCCCCGAAGCACCTCCACCCGCCGCAGCATGAACGGGTCCACGGTGTTGAGCATCTGGTTGGGGCCGTAGCGTGTGGTGGCGTTGTTGAGGCGAACCCCGTCGATCATCAGCAGGATCTGCTGGCCCGTGAAGCCCCGGATGAAGGGCGATCCGCCCCCGTGGTTGGTGCGCTGTACCACCACCCCGGCCACGTTGGAGAGCAGGTCGGGCGTAGACCGTGGCGCCAGGTCGAGCAGCTGCGTGCGCTCGAGCACCTCCACCGATCGGTGGGAGTAAGGCAGGGGCGCGGGCTTCAACCCGCCGATGACCACGGTCTGGTAGGGCGTGGTCTTCGACTTCGACTTCGACTTCGACTTCGTCACCGGTCGCTTCTCGGGCGTTGACGGTGCCGGTGGCGTTGGCGGCCGCGGGTCCGGGGATCCGGGCGCGGTCAGCAGCGCCCAGAGGAGGACAGTGTGAACCATACTGCTCAGGATCTTACGAAAGGGGCCCAGGCTGTCAACGGCGCCTGGGCCTCGAACCAGAGCACCCCTCTGAATGACCCACGGCTGGAGGGGGATGCGCCTTGTATTGGGTCGGGAGTAAGACTATATGGTGACACAAGTACA
>JAOZUO010000304.1 GCA_029938605.1 Deltaproteobacteria bacterium
AGACCTCGGTCTCCATCTCGGCGAGCGCCGCGAAGATGTGAAAGGTGAGCTTGCCGTGTCCTATCGGCAACCATGCGTGTAATCGAATTGGGATTGGGCTAAGTTTATGAAAAGTCGGGACAAACCACAGAGACGGAGCGCCCTCCCAACTTGATCTGGGTTCAGGGTATGTGGATGACCGAGCGTCTTGCCCCGATCATACAAACCTTCGGGGCGTAAACGATCGGTATCGCTGACATCTTTACCGAAATACCTGTGGTTTGGACTGTACACTCCTGTCTGAGAGCGCCCGAGTGGGCAACGCCATACGCCCAGGCTACCCGAGCACATACCCATGGTCGCAAAATTATCACAAATCTTAGTATTCGGGACACCGCTCAGCACAAAGACCATTTGTCATCGGAGCCGGGGGCGTGTAAAACAGTACCTTACCAGACACAAACTTGAAACCGGGAGCGTTCGCCAATGGGCTCGTCGAATGTACAATCCAGGGTAGTGCATATACATGCACAGCCCAGAAATTTCGCGTCCGAGCAGTACTGGCCCACACCCTCCAGCTGCAGGAATTCGCACGGCTCGCGGCTCGAATCCGACAAGCGGGAGGACACAGACGACCTGACAGGCTACTTCCCCTCGATGTTACGCACCAATGTGAAATGACCAGGAACGGGCGGTTCATGCTGAAGCAGACAACGATTTCCAAACGGACGCGGGGAAAACAAGACAGGGAAGGAACCGAGTTATTGTGCCGTCGACATCGCCCCCTCCCAGACAAGGGTCCTCTAGCTTATCCGGCCCTATCCAGCAACGTCTATGCGACGGTTTCCCTTCCGAAACCAGATTCGAGGCTACTGTTTTGTGAGCAAATATGGAGACTAAAATGAGTAATAATTTATATACAAGCGATAAAATCGTGTCTGTTATTGTACCAGTATATAAAACAGAGCCTTTTCTTAGGGAATGTCTAGATTCATTGATAGAGCAAGACATCGGAATTGACAAGATAGAAGTACTAATAGTAGATGATTGTACCCCAGATAACGCCATACAAATAGCACAAGAACTTGCTAATAAATACCCTCAATCCATATTTATCATTAAACACGACGCCAATAAGGGACTTGGGCCTGCGAGAAACACAGGCTGGGGACAAGCTACAGGGAAGTACCTGGCTTTCCTGGATTCTGATGATTATCTAGATACAAATGTTTTTTCCCTTGCTATTCGTCTCATGGAAGATGATGAAGATCTCGATATTTTTCTATATGCATATGAATATTTTTCGAAGTCAAATACACGGTATCCACTAAATCCATCCGGTAAGCTATTCCCGCTCAACAGAACAATAGCGCAATATGAAATTGCACAATATCCAGAGCTCATGTACGCTATTGGTTCTTGTAATAAGGTATATCGCAAAACACTTCTGGATAAACTGCCAAGTTTTCCAACAGGTCGCTTTGAAGACATCCTTTTTTCCATTAAGGGATATCTAAATGCAAAACATATTCATATTACAGACTACACTACATATTTTTATAGAAAAAGAGAAGACGTTGACGACTCCATCACGGACAACTATTTAGAAACCAAAGAAAGCTATTTTGACCATCTTGCAATCAATGAACAACTTCATGGATTGATTGAGGACCACCCTCACCTTGAATATGCTATCAATTGGCTCAATGCCAGGTCATGCAGTGCATTTATGTATAAAATAATGGATGATGTAGATATACTTCAAAGTCACGAGAAAGAAGAATTGTTTCAACTGATTAAAAGAATATATCATAACATAGACATTAGTAATCTATATTATGACGGTGTACATGAGAAAACCAAAAGATACATAAACATCATTCAGAAATCCAACTCACATATGGAAGCCGTTGGCTTCTTAAACGAGCATTCAGAAAACATCGAAAATGAAGCAAGTGCACTCCAGTCAACTCAAAGTAGCAATGTCTTAATCAAATATATTTGGGATAAATACATACCTGTTTTTCAGAAGACTAAAGACCAAATTGTTGCTGCCTTACCACAGGGGATAAACCCTTTTCGCAAAATAGATGAATCATGTAGACCTCCAGTTTCGGATGAGGAAAGAGTCCTCAATGATGAAATTGAACGACTATCAAGTTCGGTACAGTTTTCGCAGTTCCCTGATAATATATGGTTGTTTGGTGAAAGAGGGGATGAGGCAAAAGACAATGCTTATGCATTCTTCAAATATATACGAAGAAACCATCCTGGTGTTCCTGCGTATTATATTATGACAAAAAACAACACCGAAATATATAACAAGGTTAGTCAATTAGGCAATATTATAGACAAAGATTCAGCTTTGCATAAGATAGCTTTTCTTAAATCAAGGTTTCTGTTGTGTACACATACAAGAAGCATGATATCCCCATGGCCCACAACTACATTTGCCTCAGTGTGCCCTGAGTACAACAACAAAAAATATATATTTTTGCAACATGGCATTACGAAGGATGATCTCTCAGCAGATTTGGGACAACAAAAACAAAACTTTGATATGTTCATTACGGGTGCAAAACCGGAATACGATTATATTTTAGAACACTTCGGATATACAGAAAAGGAAGTCAAGTATACGGGCTTTGCACGATATGACAATTTACATAATATTCGGACCCAAAGACAAATACTGTTGATGCCCACCTGGCGCGCCGAAATATGTCAACCTTCGTGGGTTGAAAAGCGCAGTATAAACGACAGCACATTTCTCACATCTGATTATTATAAGCAATATCAGGCGCTTCTCAATTCCCGGATATTGATTGGTTTACTGGAGAAAAGTAATTTCGATCTCGTTTTTTATCCTCATTATGAAGTTCAGCAATATCTGAAATATTTTTCTACCCCGTCCTCTCGTGTAAAGATTGCATCGAAAGACTCGTATGACGTGCAAACTCTTTTGAAGGAATCAAAGCTGTTGGTTACTGATTATTCTAGTGTGTTCTTTGATTTTGCATATATGCAAAAACCAACTATTTTTTTCCAGTTTGATGAAAAAGAATTTTTCAGCACCCATTACAAGCGTGGCTATTTTAACTACAAGGCTGATGGTTTCGGTGTTGTTTGCAACAATCAGAATAGGTTGTTATATGAAATTGAAAATGTGATTGCATCGGACTTTGCGCTGAAAGATAAATATGTAAAGAAACTAGATCGGTTTTTTCCAAAGCGTGATCAGAATAACAGCAAAAGAATCTATGATGAAGTCATAGACCTAAACAATAGAACCGGAATAGTTACCACGCAAGAGGATGATACCCATATTCGTTTCATTGTTGAATTTGGAATAAAAGAAACTCTGATTGCTTTCTATCTGTATCGTGATGATACGCGTATTGATATTCAATGGTACAGTGACGATTTCTCTTATAAGCTGTATAAAAAGAAATACGGAAAGGGAAAGTATCGGATTCGTTATTTTGTTGTCGATAATAAGGAGGAACATCTAGGAAAAGCAGATAAACTGGACGTAGGATTATCAGAATATAGAGAAGTCGTGTAGATGTTCAGTCCCTTCCGAGGCCAGATTGCCCCTGGATATTTTCGGGTGTAAGAATATCGCTTGAGCATGCCGGTCAAATTCGCCAGCATGGAGCACTGCTGGTCACAAGTGTGAAGTGGTAACGGACTCGCCCGCGAGGTTGCCTTCGCCGTGTGACATAGGAAACGCCATGATATTGGTCACAGGCGGCGCCGGATACATCGGCTCCCATATGGTAAAGGCCCTGCTGAAAGAGGGCCGTGATGTCGTTGTGTTGGACAATTTGAGCACGGGATATCGTGAGCTCGTCGGGGGGGGGACGTTCGTGGAGGGCGATATCAACGACGCGTCGACTCTGGATGAGATATTCACGCGCTTTCCCATCCAGGTGGTCATGCACTTTGCCGCATTCTCCCAGGTCGGCGAGTCCAGCGAAAACCCACTGAAGTACCACCAGAATAATATCGGCGGCACCATTACGCTGTTGACAAGAATGCTGCGTCATAACGTACTCCGTTTTGTTTTCTCTAGCAGCGCGGCCGTCTACGGCTCGCCGCCTACCCAGCCCATCGGGGAGTTGTCACCTCGGGCCCCCACAAGCCCATATGGCTTCACCAAGATGTGTATGGAGCAGATCCTGAGTGACTGTGCCCTGGCGCACGGACTGCGACACTGCTCGCTGCGCTACTTCAACGCTGCCGGGGCGGACGAATCGGCCACCATCGGCGAGCGTCATGACCCCGAGACCCATCTCATTCCGCTGATCCTCAAGGTTGCCGCGGGGAAACGCGATGCGATCACCATTTTTGGTACCGACTACCCGACACCGGATGGAACGTGCATCCGCGACTACGTCCATGTGTCGGATCTCGCGGATGCGCACCTGCGGGTCCTGGAGGGACTGGAGCGCGATGATCTGCCCACGGTATTCAACGTCGGTACGAACGTCGGGTTCTCAGTGCGCGAAGTTATCGACTCCGTAGAGCGCGTTACGGCCCGCCCCATCCAGCGTATTTTGGGCGTGCGACGGCCGGGGGATCCACCCGAGTTGGTCGCCGATGCCACTCTCCTGGCCGAGACCCTGGGGTGGCAACCGTGCTATCGCGATCTGGACGACATTGTTGCCACCGCCTGGGCCTGGGAACGGCGCAGCGACCACATGAAGTCGTCCTAGGGCGCAAGCTCCACAAAGGTGCCCCTGATGCGGTAGTCGGGGTTGGGGCCGCCGGACCAGGCTACGAAGTAGATGTCGTCGGTGATGTGGGTGATGGTGGGTTGATAGGGCGGCACGGTGTCGGAGATGACCAGCACCATGGTGGAGAAGGTCAAGGTGGTGCCGTCGTAGGAGAAGGGGACGGCGTGCAGCTCGTTCGACAGGCCGCTGACGTTGGTGAAGTAGACCAGGGCGCCGCCTCCCTCCCGGGTGGCGAGCACCGGGCTGTGGGCCGTGCCGGAGCCGCCGATGTACACGGGGGCGGGTCCATTGGTTGTGTCGGTGGTGGTGAGCGCGATGTTGTTGCCGTCGCCGAAGGCCAGGTATACGACGTCGCCGCTCGGGGACGAGGCGAGGGCGGCGCCACTCCCCTCGGCGCTGGCGAACGCCTCGACGGGCGGGTCGGGATCCGGCCCGGTGGCGTCGGCCGCGAAGGCGGTGTGGTAGATCCGCTCGTAGACGCCCTCGGCGCGGGTGTAGGCCAGGTGCAGCGTCCCGTCGGGCTCCGCTTCAATGGCTGGGTACATGTGAGTGGCGGCGGGCTCGATGATGGGGTACAGCGCCTC
>JAOZUO010000305.1 GCA_029938605.1 Deltaproteobacteria bacterium
ATATGGCCGCCAAGCCCGCAGGTGACATGGCCGCCAAGCCCAAGGACGATATGGCTGTTCAGCCGAAAACGGACGCGATGAAATAGAGCTCGAACCGGCGAGGGAGGAATCCATGAGAGTGAAAACGATGATTCTGAGCGCCTTGTGCGCTGTTCCGATGATGCTGAGTTGTGGATACGGTAAGGACACGGGCCCCAAGCGGCCTATGGCGTCGCCGCGCTTCGCACCTCTGGCGGATCAGTTCCAGGCCCGCTGCAAGGCCTGTTACGATGACGTGTTCCATGTGAACATGGGGCGCCAGCTCACCGCCGATGAGCGCGCCGACGCCGCGAAGATGCAAAAGGCCCTGGCCGCCTTTCGGCTGGAGCTGCTGCAGTGCATGAGCGGCAAGGGCTACGGCAATGAGACCCAGATCGAGGCCTCTATTGTTGAGGTCTGGCTGGCCAAAACCGGGTGTCCACAGTTTGCCGAGACGGCCTTCAAGGCGCCCCAGTGCATCGCCATCCAGTCGGTGCTCGAGGAGGCTGGGTATCCCGAGGAGAACGCATCGCCGCCCAAGGCGCCGCCCAAGAAGAAGCGCCCCAGCGCCGCGCCGCCCACCAAGTAGACCGCCCACCAAGTAGACTGCCCACCAAGTAGACTGCCCACCAAGTAGACTGCCCACCAAGTAGATTGCCTGGCAAAGTTTTAGCTCCGACCTGACTTGTCCATTGGCTTGTCCCCTGGCTCGTCCCCTGGCGTCGTGAGCCCTTCAGTGGGCTCTGCACCAGCCGGCTCCCGATTCCAGAACCTCACCAGCTCCGGATCCAGCTTCTCCATGCGTTTGGCTGTGTCCGCCGGGACCAGGGCGTAGGGCTCGCTTTTTTGCCCGGGAGACTCCACGATGGCGAGCAGCCCCAGCTCAAGCTTCCGGGCCAGGGCGGCGTTCAGGTCGAACCAGCGGATCTTTCGGTGACGGCTGACAAAGCAGAACCGCCGGGAGCCCGGCTTGGGATCCCGGATGGCCGAGGTCTTCACCAGGCTGGCTGCCTGGTTGACGAGCTCCAGGGTCTCTTTTTCCTGGTTCATGGCCGCGGCGCGAGCTCGATTCTCCTGGGCCTCGGCGGCCATGCGAGCGTCGTGGGCCTGCCGCTGCTGCTCCGACTCAGAGACCTGGGTTCCCTTCTTCTTCTTTTTCTTTTTCTTACGATTGCGGCGGGCCGCGGTGTCGGCCTGCTGCTTCGTCTTTTTGTCCACGAGCCCTGCCCGCAGGAGCTGATCCCGAAAGTTCGCCATGTCGTCCGCAATCATAGAGTGCTTCGGGTCGTTCTCGCTACGAAAAAAGTGCGGAAGTCGAGACTGGTTCTACGCCCCGGAAAAGCGTTCCGGGTCGAGGGACTAGTGTTGGGCGACGGTGGGGTGGGCGGAGGGATCCATGCGCTTGGGACCGCGGTAGCGGACCTTTTGGCGGGTGGATCGTCGGATACGGATGAGCAGCCCTGGCTGGGCAGCCGTGGACTGGACGGCCATCCAGCCCGGCCGCAGCCGGGGTGGGGCCCAGTCGAAGAGCCAGCGCGCATCCTTCGGCGCCAGATTGATGCAGCCGTGGCTTTTGGGCTGGCCGAAGCCGTTGTGCCAGTATGTGCCGTGCAGGGCGTAGCCTTCGTGGAAGTACTGGATCCACGGTACGTCGTCCACCCGGTAGAGCTCTCCGGCCCCCTTGCGATTGTTCATGGCGGCCATGGCGATCTTGGTCCGTGCCCTAAACAGTCCCCGGGGGGACTGGTGGCGCCAGCGGCCCGTGGACACGAGCGTGGCAAAGACCGGCCGAGCCCCTTCATAGGCCACCAGGGTCTGATGCCTGAGCAGCACCTCCACCCAGCGGTCCCCGGGCCCGACGCCCTCGGGGGGCGCGCTGAAGTGAACGCGTTGTATGTAGGCAGCGGCCACCCAGCGGTCCTGCTCGATGCGATAGAACCGGCGCTTGCCGTGGCCCCGGACCTCGTGGATTTGGACCCAGCTATGGTGCTTCAGGCGGTCCACCCTTCGGGCCCCGTGGCTAGGCGCCGCCCGCACGGAGGCGTACTTGTACCTGGTGCTGCAGCCCAGGGGGAGCGCCGGGCGCCCCTTCAGGTGCCGGCCCACATAGGTCGAGGGCCGGTATCGGACCATGTCGGCTCGGGGCACGAGCTCTCCGTTCCGGGTCTGGATGAAGCGACGCTTGCCGATGCGCTTCCAACCCGCCACGGAGAAGGAGAACCCCCTCTCCACCAGCCGATCGTGCCGTCCGGCCGCCGCATCTTCTGCGCTGGTGTACAGGGGCACCCCGTCCCGGCGGGTGTAGTAGGAGATGCGTGGCACGAGCCGCGCCGATCGTAGGATCGGCTGGTGACGTCCGTTCGGCAGGCGCCAGGAAGTTTTACCGTGGGCCGCGCACATCCAGGCGCCGGTGGCAACCTCGAACCAGCGGCCCAGCTTGCAGCGTCTTCCCCGGGCCACCGTCATAATGGGCAACCGCGTGGACCGGGCGGCGGTGCCCACAAAGCCTCCCTTCTTGCCCGGCCTGGCGTACAGGTCCGTGTTCTGGGTGACCAGCACCGTTAGAGGCGTCACCATCGGCTTGCGCACCTTGTGGCGTTTGCCCGAACGTCGCGCGAGCAAAGGCGCCGCGATCAGTCCAGAGAGCAACACGACCAGCACCAGGCGGATATAGGGGACTTCAACCCTCATTGGCCTCATGGGGAGAGTCTACCTCCAACCCTGGCCGGGGGCCAAAAATGGCGGCGGGACCGGACGGGCATCCGGTCTTGTAGAGGTCTTGTTTAGGCCTTGTCCGCGGGGGGATTCAGGGCTTCGAGGAGCTTTGGGAGGCGGTCCTGGGGCGCCGAGGCGCGGGTGGGCATGCCGCCGCCCAGACCGAGGAGACTGGGAAAGTCCAGCCCTGAGTCAAATGGGGCGGCCACGGTGATCATGCCCGATTGCTGAACCACGGCCACCTCGGCGAGCTCCTGGCCGAGCAGCAGCAGATCGGTTTTGTCCACCCGGCCCGACCGGGGTCCTATGGTCACCAAGGCGACGCGTCCCTCCACGCGGTAGTCCTTAGCCACCTCCCGGGTGCGCTCCGCCATGGCCGCGAAGGTGTCCCGGGCTTCGGAGATGAGCTCCCAGTCCTGGCTTTCGCGCGAGCAGCCGGTGGTCAAGAAGCGGATGATTCGGTGGCGCAGGCTGTCGTCCCGATAGGTCGCCCGAAGGGCGAAGTCGATGGTCTCTCCCAGCTTGGAGGGCGTGCCCGTTCGTGTGTCCACCGCCCGGGCGTCGGCGTCAGCCTCCGCATAGGGCGGGTGCCCTCCCATGATCCACTTCGCCGCGGTGTAGATCCCGTCGAGGTCCAGGTGCGTCAGCAGGGTCTGCACGGGGCCCACCCGGGCTACCAGCTCCGGAGTGATCATCTCCGGGCAGGCGCCGGCTTCTTGCTTGGTGACCAGGCAGAACCGATCGTCGGCGTTGTACTGCTCGGCTAAGGGGTGGTCATGGTGATCGATCCACGCCGCCAGGCGATCCCCGAGGGTTTCGAGGAACACCCGGGTGACGGTGTCGAAGGAGACTCCGCCGCTGCCATCGGCCGCAAAGGCGATGTCCAGCACCACCACGCGGCCCGGCAGGGTCGTAGCATCCGGCAGTCGGCGCGGGGAGGCAAAAAATACCTGGGGAGTGCTCATGATGGTCTGTGGAGCTTAGAGAAGTGGACGGCCGCTCCAAGGGGGCGAGGAGTGCTCTTACTGTCGGGCGTTGTTGCTGACGATCCAGTCGTACAGCTCGTCCGTCTCGCTCGTGGTGAGGGTGTGGTTCGCATCGGAGTTCAGCTTCTGCAACAAGGTGCAGTTGGGGTCGCCCGCGATGACGTTGGCTTCGGTGTCCGAGCCGTTGCCCATGACCCCGGCGAAGCTGTCGGTGGAGTAGCCGGCCGGGGGCGTGGCGCCCGAGTGGCAGCTGTCGCATTTGTCGGCGAAGATGTACTGCGCCGAATTGGAGTAGGTGAGGCCCATGGTGTCGGACATGCCGTAGCACGCTGCCACCACCAACGCCGTGGCGCCGGACATCAGGTACAGGGTCCAGCGGTACCCCTTCTTCCCGTTACGTTTGAGCCAGGATCCCGTCTTCATACAACCACCTCCTTAGTGCATGCATCCTACCACGTTCGGCGACCTAAGGGAAAATGACCGGACGCAACGGGACGCAACAATGCGGTGATTGGCTTGGCGTCACCGGGGGAGCGCGGTATAACGCGACTGGAGATGATGAGCGCGACCACGAAACCAGCGGATGACCCGACCAAGGGCGGTGAAGAGTCCCAGCCCCGGGGAGGGGACCGACGGGGCGGGGACCGACGGGGCGGGGACGCCTGCCGGGACCGACCAGGCCTCTGGCGGGAGGTCTCGTGGATTCTGGGCAAGGATCTGCGCGCCGAGCGTCGTGCACCCTCCATCCTGACGGTGTCAGTGTTGCTGGCCGCGGGGGTGGTGGCTGCCTGCGCCCTGGCGGGCGGCAGCGGGGGGGGGGACGAGCTGGCCTGCGCGGCCATCTGGGTGTCGGTGGCGTTCTCGGGGGTGTACGCCTCGAGCAACGCCTTCGCCCGGGAGCAGTCCAGCGGGGTTTTCCGCGTGCTCATCTGTGGCCCCATCCGGGGCGTGTCCCTGTATTTGGGCAAGGCGACGGGGATCCTGATGATGACCTTCATCGGAGGTCTGGTGGCAGCGGCCCTGTCGGGGCTGCTCATCGATGCCGGCGGACTGGTGGCCTGGCCCTGGCGCCTGGTGGGTATCCTGGCGGCGGGGTGCTTCGGCTTCGCCGTGGTGGGGGCCCTGGTAGCGCCTCTGCTGGGGCTGGGCGCGGGCCGGGAGGCGCTGCTTGCCCTGGTGCTGTTGCCCCTGGGGGTGCCCATCATTCTGTCCGGAGCGCGGGCCACGGCCGCCCTCTACGCCAGTCCCGCGGCGCTCGATGCGTATCGCGACTCCCTGGGCATCGTGCTGGGGCTCGACGGCCTCTTTCTCGCGTTGGCCTTGTGGCTCTTCGAGCCCCTGGTCAGGCGTAGAGGGTGATATAGTGTGCCGCTGTGGTGAGTCAATGTTGAAGCGCACAGTCCCCGCGATCCTGCCAGCTCTGGTGACGCTCATGACTCTCGTGATGCTCACGGGGTCGGACCGGGCCTTCGCCGAGGGCAAGACCGAGGGCAGGACCGAGGCCGAGGGCAAGACCAAGGCCAAGGCCAAGGCCAAGGCCAAGGCCAAGGCCAAGGCCAAGGCCAAGGC
>JAOZUO010000049.1:0-2223 GCA_029938605.1 Deltaproteobacteria bacterium
CTCAAAGCGGTCAATACTCATGGACTTGGTTTTCAAGTGAGGTGATTGTGGCCGGGCTGTTGGGTGAAACGGCACGCCCCGACGTTGGCCATCGCCGACGCGAGCGCCAAAACCTCACGCTAAATGTCTCGTACCTGTCAGTCCCCCGGGCCATGTGAATATAGGATGAATATCTCACGCAGTAATTCACCATCGAGAGGCGCCGCGGAGCCCAAGTATGCGAAATTCCGTCAAACCGGGATCCGACACAGTCCACCCCGTGGGATCGGCACCCAAATCCTCCTGATGATTGCCTTTGACGTCAGCTTCCGGTAGGTTGCGCTGCCATGATCACCGTGACAAACCTCTCCAAGAGTTTTGGCGCACAGACGCTGTTCGAAGCGACGTCCATGCAACTCAACGCCGGATGCCGCTACGGCGTTGTGGGGGCCAATGGGTCGGGCAAGTCCACGCTGCTTCGAATCATCGCTGGGCAGGAGGAGGCCTCCACCGGCGACGTGTCCATGCCTCGGAAGGTCCGCGTGGGCGTGCTGGGTCAGGACCAGTTCCGCTACGAGGACACGCCCATCCTGGACGTGGTGATGATGGGCAATGCCCCCTTATGGGAGGCCATGCAGGAGAAGGAGGGGATCCTCGCCAAAGCCGAGGACCACTTCGACGGGGACCGGTACGCCGTGGTGGAGGACGTGATCCTGCGGCACGACGGCTACACCCTGGAGCCCAGGGCGGCGGAGGTGCTCGAGGGACTGAATATCCCCACGGCGGTGCACCGTGAGCCCCTATCCACCCTTAGCGGCGGGTTCAAGCTGCGAGTGCTGTTGGCCCAGACCCTCGCGGCGGAGCCCGACGCCCTGCTGCTCGATGAGCCCACCAACCACCTGGACATCCTGTCCACGCGCTGGCTGGAGAGCTTCCTGGAGGGATTCAAGGGCTGCGTGGTGGTGGTCTCCCATGACCACCGCTTCCTGAACAATGTGACCACCCACATCGTCGACGTGGACTACGAGCGCGTGATCCTCTACACGGGCAACTACGACGCCTTCATACACCTCAAGAAAGCCGAGCGGTCCCGCATGGAGGCCGAAATCTCGAAGCGGGAGAAGGAGATCGCCGAGCAGAGCGCCTTTGTCCGGCGGTTCAAGGCGAAGGCCACCAAGGCCCGCCAAGCCCAGTCCAAGGCGAAGCGAATCGAGAAGATCGTCATTCCGCGGCTCCCCGTGAGCTCACGGCGGTATCCGAAGTTCATCTTCAAGCAGAAGCGGCACAGCGGCAAGACGGTGGTGCGCATCGACGGCCTGTGCAAATCCTACGGTGACAAGGACGTGCTCGTGGACGTGACCATGGAGGTCGACCGCGGGGATCGCCTGGCCATCATCGGGGCCAACGGCATCGGCAAGTCCACCCTGCTCAAGGTCATGGTGGGCCAGCTCGAAGCCGATATCGGTGAGTGCGAGTGGGGCTACGAGACCCATCAAGGCTACTTCGCCCAGGACCACCGGGAGCTCCTCGCGGGAAGCAGTGCCACGGTGCTCAACTGGTTGTGGGATTTCTGCCCGGCGCAACCCATCGGCTTCTGCTTCGGCCGCCTGGCCCGTATGCTCTTCTCCCGGGAGGACACGGACAAGAAGGTCACGGCGTTGTCTGGCGGCGAGGCCGCGCGGCTCATCTTCTCGCGGTTGGACGTCACCGAGCCCAACGTGCTGCTGCTCGATGAGCCCACTAACCACCTGGATCTGGAGGGCATCGCGGCGCTGGCCGATGGGCTGGAGGCCTATGACGGCACCCTGATCTTCGTGTCCCATGACCGCTGGTTCGTATCTCGTCTGGCCACGCGGATCATCGAGCTGACCCCTGACGGCCTCACGGACTTCCGCGGTTCCTATGAGGAGTACCTCGTCCATTGCGGTGATGATCACCTGGACGCGAAACATGTGGTGGACCAGGCCCGCAAGGTAAAAAATCTGTCCAGGATGGAGAAGAGCGGCGGTCATAAGGGTCAGAAGAAGAAAAAGGGAGCCTCGGAGCAGCCCGACGCGGATTCGAATACAGAGAACGATACGGACGCGAAATCAAAAGCAAAAGACCAAAAGGCCCAGGCAGAAGAGTCCCCCTATGGAGCCCCCTCGGTTTCCCGCGGAGCGAAACGCCGACGTAAGCGCCGAAACAAGGGCAAGAAGGCGGCACCAGACGCCTCCACGGACCAGCAAGCCCAAGCCCAGACCC
>JAOZUO010000049.1:2323-7586 GCA_029938605.1 Deltaproteobacteria bacterium
GCCCAGACCCCCAAAGAGGAATCGCCTCAGCCAAGGGTGTTTCGCCGCAAAAAGCGTCCCAAGGACAAAAAAAAGAAACGCTAGGGCCCGCCAAACGCCAGGGGTCAACCATGTGACTGTGCGGTGTGTCACATTCTCCGAAGAAAGCACCAGGTCCAGGGTTCGCGCTTCTTGCCAGGGTGGGGCCCTAAACCCTAGCGTCGCAGTGGAAAAAACGGAGTCCACCTTGAGAGTCGGCATCCTCACGCAGTTTCCGTCGCAGTCGGTCCAATCCGGGCCGGCCTTACAGTCCCGCTTTCTCTACCATGGCCTCCGGAGCCGGGGGCACCAGGTGCGCTTCCTCGGACCGGACACCCGCTCCATCGCCCCCTGCGAAGACCCCTCGGCGCGACTCTTCCCTGCCTACAGCTACCCCACGCACCCCAACGTGCGGCTGTCCATGCCTGGTTCGCTCTCCCGGGCCTTCTCTGAGTCCCCGGACGTGGACGTGCTCCACAGCCAGGCGGCTAGCCAGATCATGCACTACGGCCTGTGGGCGCGTGACATGTGGTCCATCCCGCTGATCAACACCCACATCATCCACCTGCCGACGCATATCCATTTCCTGATGTCGGACAAGCTGTGGGCCACTCCCATGGTGAAGCGGTTCTGGCAGAACCAGGCCCACCAGGGAGAGGTTCGCTACGCCGCCCTGTACAACCGCGGCGACTGCCTGGTGGTACAGAGCCGCCATTTCGTGAAGTACTGGCGCGAGCGCGGCGTGACCGTGCCCATCGAGGTAGTGGGCCGCCCCCTGAACCCCGAAGTATTCTCCCGCCAGCCCACCTGTGATCCCTACCCGGAACGGTTCGAGCACGGAAAACGGCTCGTGGTGGCCTGCCGACACGATCGGGAGAAGAACCTGGAGCGGTTGGTGAACATCTTCAGTCACCACATCGCCCCATCGGACCCTCGGGTGACGCTGACCCTGGTGGGTGATGGCCACGATCACAAGAACCTGTATGAGTACGTGAGGAGACAGGCCTGCGCGGATCGTATCTACCTCCCGGGGGAGGCGTCTCACCAGGACCTGGTAAACTGGTACGCCCACGCGGACCTGTTTGTGTACACATCGGTGTCCGAGACCTTCGGCAATGTAGTGAACGAGGCGCTGTGGTCCGGCCTGCCCGTAGTGGCGCTGGACGACCAAATGGGCGTCGCCGGCCAGGTGGTGGACGACGTCAACGGCCACCTCATCGACCCGGACCGTCCGGACGGCAACGCCGCCTTCGCCGCCACCTGCGTCAACCTCCTCAGGGATCGTTCACGCCGGCGCGCCATGGGGGAGCAGGCGGCCAATCTTTCACGGCTCAATTCCCATCCGGATGTGGTCCTCAAGCGATTCGAGCAGATCTACGCCGACGCCCAGGATCACTGCCGACGCACCCTGCCCGTGCCTCTGGTCCATCAGGGCTTCGGGTCACAGATCCGGGCGTTCTCCCGGGAGATGAGCCTCTGGGTGGGTGGCCACGCCTTGGTGCTGGGCATCGCGCACGCGGCCACAAGGCTAGGCGCCGCCCGCACGGGAGGGGCGATTCAGCACACGGCCGACATGCACTCCGCGCAGCGGCCAGACCGACAAGCTCCCGAGGTCGAGAACCAATCCGACCCAATCGAGGCGACCGGACGATGAGCGAGCGGACGAACCCAGAACTGACGATCTCCATCCCCTCCACCCTGCGTGGGCTGGTGGACGGCTTCGACCCCCAAAGGCGCCACCTCGTGGCCTTCGAGCAAGCCGAGGGCGACACCTTCGCCGACATCACCTATGGTGAGGTACAGGATCGCGCTCGCGCCATAGGCAACGCGCTGTTGGACCTGGGCGTCCACAAGGGCGACCGGGTGGGGCTCCTGGGGGAGAACCGAGTTGAGTGGCCTGTCACCTACCTCGGTGCCACCGCGGTGGGCGCCACGGTGGCCTCCCTGGACATCTTCTTCACGCCCGATGAGGCGGCCAAGGTGCTCCGGCTCAGCCAGCCGACGGTGATCTTCACGTCGGCGAAGTATCTCAAGCGCATCGAGCCCGTGCTGGGAGACCTGACCAACCTGCGACAGGTGGTGTGCTTCGACGACCACGAGGCCAACGGGAACGATGGGCAAATCCACTGGCAGGCGCTGTGCGACCGGGGCCAGGCGCTCTTCGACGCCGGCACGGACCACTGGGCCGCCGCCTCGGTGGACCCCGAGGACATCGCCACGATTATCTTCCTTTCCACCACCCTCGGCGTGAACATGAGCCACCGCGCCATCATGGCCAACCAGGAAGGGTTTCTGCCCCTGATGACGATTGAGGGGAGCGTGGGCAAACGCTGGATCTCCATCCTGCCCTTCCATCACGCGTGGCCCACGGTGGTGGGGTTCTTGTTCCCGCTGCTCACCTACGCCACCAACACGATTCTGGCCACCTCCAAGCTCGAGGTGGTGCTCGAGACCATCCGGGCGCGCGGGATCCACTTCGTGATGATCGTGCCGGTGCTGGTGGAGCGCCTCTATGAGCTCATCGGACAACAGGCCCGTCTGGCCGGCGTGTTCGAGGGGCTGGATCCCGAGCCGGCGACGTCTGCGTCCACGCCCCTGGCCGATCGCTTTGATCGCGCCCTGCGGGAACCCGCACGACGTCGCCTGATCAACGCCACCCTGGAGCGGATGGGCCTGGCGGGCATGGATTGCATCTTCTCGGCCGGTGCGCACCTGTTCTTGAGCCAGGCCGCTAAGTTCAAAGCCCTGGGCCTCGATGTCATCAACAACTACGGCCTCACCGAGACGACCCCCATCATCTCCCACTCCACGCCCTCGGTACAGCGCATGGGCTCGGCGGGGAAGGTGAACCACAAGGTGGAGATCCGCATCGACCAGCCGGACCGCTACGGCAACGGCGAAATCTGCGCCCGGGGCGCGGTGCTCTTCTCCGGGTACTACAACGCTCCAGAGGCCACCGAGGCGGTGCACGACGCCGATGGCTGGCTGCACACCGGAGACGTGGGCATGGTGGACGCCGACGGCTTCCTCTACATCACCGGTCGTTGCAAGCCCATGATCGTCACCCAGGGCGGAAAGAACGTCTACCCCAAGGAGATCGAAGCCGCCATCGGCCGGAGCCCGCTCATCGATCAGGTGGTACTGACCCCGAAAATCGTGAACGAGAGGGAGTTTCCCTACGCCCTGATTCATCCGGACTGGGACGCCGTGAGAGCGCATGAGCAGGAGCACGACCTGCGTCTGGACGACGCGGGGGTGCGCAAGCTGCTCCAGGCCGAGCTTCAGGCCACCACGGGCGCCATTGCCGGGTACAAGCTCCCCGAAGACTTCGAGGTGGTCTACGGCCCCATCGACGTCGCCCAGGTGCGTAGGCGCGAGCTACGCTTTGAGACGCCCCCGGATCGAGGCCCCGATGCCGATGCCAACACCGGCGCCGATGCAGATGCGAAAACAGGCCCCGATGATACAGACGCCGACGGGGCGGCCACCGCCACGCCGGAAGTCACCGATCAGGTCCTCGCAAGCGCCATCGCCCGATATCTCCTTACAGAGATCGCCCGAACGCTCGACATCGCCACCAGCGACATTGACCTGGAGGTGAGCTTCTTCAGCTACCTGGCCTCCCCCGACATCGTAGAAGTCTCGGCGCGGATGGAGAGCCAGGTGGGCATCAAGCTCTACCCGCCCATGCTCTTCGAGCACATCGACATTCCGTCCCTGGCGGCGTACTTCGCCCGGGAGTTCCCCGCCCAGTTCCGAGGCTACCTCGGGGAGGATCGGCTGGCGGCGGCCGCGGCACAACCTCTGGCCCCGGCCCAAGCCGCTGGCGGCGAGGATGATGATGACAACACGGCCCTGGGCGCGATCCGATCGCACCGAGCCAACCCCGGCGACCTCCAGGACGACATCGCCATCATCGGCATGGCCGGTGTGTTCCCCGGATCTCCGGATCTGGACGCGTTCTGGGCGCACCTGGCCGCCGGCGACGACCTCATCACCGAAATCCCCAAGGACCGCTTCGACTGGGAGGCCTACCAGGGCGATCCCCTGTACGAGGCCAACAAGATGAACACCCGCTGGGGGGGGTTCATGGACGACGTGGACAAATTCGACGCTTCCTTCTTCGGCATCCGCCCCAAGGAAGCGCGGTCCATGGATCCGCAGCAGCGCATGTTCATGGAGACCGCCTGGAAGGCGCTGGAGGATGCGGGGGTGCCCCCCTCCGGGCTGGCCGGTCGCCAGGTGGGCGTGTTCGCCGGGGTGACCGCCTACGACTATATGGACCTCATGCGCCAGGCCCAAAGTGAAGTGAGCATCTACGCCTACTCGGGGACCTTCCCGTCGGTGCTGCCCCATCGGCTCTCCTTCCTATTGGACATCCACGGCCCCAGCGAGGTGGTGGACACGGCCTGCTCCAGCGCCCTGGTGGCGCTGCATCGGGCCCGACGATCCCTGCTCTCCGGAGAGTGCGAAATGGCCATCGCCGGCGGCGTGGCGGCCCTCCTTTCCCCGGAGCTGTTCCTCTCCTTCAGCAAGGCGGGCATGCTGTCGGCCGAAGGGCGTTGCAAGACCTTCAGCTCCGGAGCCGACGGCTACGTCCGCGGTGAGGGTGTGGGGGCAGTGGTGCTCAAGCCGCTGCGGGCGGCCCTGGCCGACGACGATCCCATCCACGCGGTGATCCGCAGCTCCGCGGTGAACCACGGCGGCCGAGCGAGCTCCTTCACCTCGCCCAACCCCACAGCCCAGGCGAAGCTGCTGGTGACCGCCTATGAAGAGGCCGGCTTCGACCCGGCCACGGTGAGCTTCATCGAAGCCCACGGCACGGGCACCTCCCTGGGAGACCCCATCGAGATCAACGGCCTGAAGAAGGGCTTCGCCGAGCTCTACGCCCGCGCCGGACGCCCCGCCCCCACCAAAGCCCACTGCGGCCTGGGCTCGGTGAAGACCAACATCGGGCACCTGGAGGCGGCCGCGGGCATCGCCGGGCTGCTCAAGCTGCTCCTGTGTCTGCGGCACGGGGAGCTCCCTCCCAACCTGCACTGCCCCGAGGTCAGCCCCTACGTGGACCTGGACGACAGCCCCTTCTACCTCGTCAACAAAGGACAGCCCTGGCAACGCCTCAAAGACGACCAGAACCTGGACATCCCCCGGCGTGCCGGGGTCAGCTCCTTCGGCGTGGGCGGCGCCAACGCCCACGTGGTGCTCGAAGAGTACCGTCCGGTGGACAAAGCCGCCGACAACGCCG
>JAOZUO010000049.1:7686-35494 GCA_029938605.1 Deltaproteobacteria bacterium
CGACAACGCCGCCGACAACGCCCCGGCGCCAGACACCGGCCCCCAGCTCTTCGTCCTCTCGGCCCGCAACGCCGACCGCCTGCGGGCCTACGCCGACCGCATGGCCACCTACCTGGACACCCGGGGCGACACGCTCTCCCTGAGGGACGTGGCCTACACCTCCCAGGTGGGCCGGGACGAAATGAGCGAACGTTTGGCCGTAGTGGCAAACTCCATGGACGAGCTGCGAGCCAAGCTAAGAGCCTTCGCCACCGGCGAGGACGCCGCGATCGCTTCGGTGCAGGAGAATCCAGACCTCGAGGCCCTGGGCCAGGCCTGGGAAGATGGCGACGAGGTGGACTGGCAACGACTCCACGCAGATACCATGCCCCGCCGCATCTCCCTGCCCCCCTACCCCTTCAAGCGCAAGCGCTACTGGGTAAAGTAGTTGCCCGCTCGAGGTCGAAGCCAAAGGCGAGCTGTCCAAAGTCCTCGCCTGGGCCATGCGTGAACAGTAGCGCCATGTCGGACCGGTAAGATCGTTGAGCTTCTCCCCCGATCCATGGTAGTCAATCACTCACCAGGCAACGAGGGACTCAAATCATGGCGAACTTCATCGTGAACGGACTATTGAAGGCCTCCCAGGCCATCCTCGATTTCCCCACCGGGCGACCGGACGGCGAGCTCGTGGACCGCATCCACCCCTACCGCAAGATGCTGCCCTTCATGATGCGGGGGCGCAACGAGTCGGCGGTGTACTATGACGACCCCGCCAAGGCGGAGAAGCTGCTGGACTACATCGCGCGCGCCGAAAAGGCCTGGGGCATCGATGTGAACATTACCCACTGCCTGGTGGCCGCCTGCCGCATCGGGCTTTGGGAGAACCCGAAGATGAACCAGTTCATCTCCGGGCGGCGGCTTTACGCCCGCAACAAGAGCGAGATCACCTTCTCCGTCAAGCGCAAGCGCATGAACAAGGAGGCCAAGCTCGGCGCCGTGAAGCTCGACGTGAACGACCGCACCGAGACCTTCCGGCAGCTCTGCGAGCGCATCAACGGCAACATCGTGGTGGAGCGTTCGGAGGAGAAGACCTACACGGACAAGGAGCTGGGAATCTTTACGCAGCTTCCCCGCCCCTTGCTGGAGACCGCCCTGAACACCCTCCGCTGGGCCGACAGTCACAACCTCGTACCCGGGGACTTCATCAAGAACGACGGCTTCTACACCTCCATCTTCATCGCCAACCTGGGCAGCCTGGGCATGAGCGCGGGGTATCACCACCTCTACGAATACGGCACCTGTCCGCTGTTCATGATGGTGGGAATGATCGAGGAGCGGGCCGTGGTAGAAGACGGCAAAGTGGTGGTACGCAAAATGCTGCCCGTGCGCTGGACCTACGACGAGCGCATCGACGACGGCCTCACCTCCAAGTACGGAATGAAGTCCTGCCGCAATGCCCTGGAGAACCCCGAAGAGGCCTTCGGACCCATCGAGTAGCAGCTCAATCGCAGGGGATGTTACCCGACACCGGCTCGCCGGCCATGACCTTGGCGCAGTCGTAGAGCTCGGTGACCGGCGTGGTGGCGTCGGCGGACACGTAGGTCTCGAGGATCATCTCCGTGTCGGTGGTCGTCACCCACAGGAAGTTGTAGGCCGAGATGGCCGACTCCCGCACCGTGTCGCCGTTGTCCACCGTGGGATTGTCATCCACCCCGTACAGGGGGGCGCCGCCGCCGCCGGTGGTGATGAAGTACGACCCGTACCCCACGAACCGCTCGTAGCAGTGGTTGTGCCCGGAGAAGACCACCTGGACCCCCTGGGCCTCGAAGATCGGGCCGAAGGCATCCCGGGCCATGAGGTTGGGTGAGTGGTTGGAGTTGGTGTACAGGGGCGAGTGTAGCGAGACCACCTTGAAGGGGGCCGTGGAGGCGGCGAGGTCGTCCTCGAGCCACTGCTCCTGGGGCTCCTCGGTCATGGTGCCGACGTCGATCACCACCAGGTGTACGTTGCCTATGTCCGCGGAGTAGTACCGGTCGCTCGTGGAGGTCGAGGTGGGCGGCGCCTGGAAGTACGCTTCAAAGGCCGTGCGGCCCAGGAAGAACTCATGGTTGCCGAACACCGCAAGGAGCGGAACTACGCTGATGAGCGGATGCTCGATCCCGAAGAAAGTCCCCCACTCCTCCTCATTGCCAGCCGTATTGGTCAGATCCCCCGTATTGACGACAAAGGCCGCGTGATCAGACTGATCCATCTTCAGCAAGATGCCGTCGATCACGTTGGCGTGCTCGGCGTGATTGGTCCGGGTGTCTCCGAACACCACGAAGGACATGGGCTCTCCCTGCTCCGGCGGCCCCACGAACTCCGCGGACGGCTGATCGGCGGACGACAACACCTGGTAGGTGTACCTCGCACCCGCCACCAGGCCCGTGAGGACTACTTCGTGTTGGTACGTCTCGGGTATCAGACCGATGAGCAACCCCTCCTCGGTGGTCGGAAGCTGCAAAAACACGATCCCCTCGACGACCTTTGAATCGCCCCCCTCGTCCGTCAGCTCCACCCGGCTCGATGACGGCTCGGCCGTCTCCCAGTTGATGGTGACGGTCCCGGCCGCCGGGGCGTGCAGATAGGGCCCATTGAGGATCTGGATCGTGTCATCCAGCGCCGGATCGGGCGCCACAACGGACTTGAACGGATCCACCGCCGCAGAATCATCGTCGGAACAAGCTCCCAGAGCCAGAACCAGAGCCAGAGCCAGAGCCAGAGCCAGAACAGCAGTCCGAATAGAAAAACGAAATAACATCTGAGTCTCCCAGTTACGCATACCCACTATCATAATCACCTGGGAAGCATTGACAACCACGCCGGACCGCTGGATCGGGGGCATCGAGCTCTGCTGCTGTCATCCCCGCGAAAGCGGGGACCGTCTTGAAATGGCGTAGCTTACTATGGACGGTCCCCGCTTTCGCGGGGATGACAGTGCCATGGAACCGGGGTCGAGGGGCTAGCGGCCGGCTTTGCGGACGTCGCTGTCAAAGAAGGAGTGGGCGATGCCGGGCATCATTCGGTAGGCGAGCTCCTGGATGCGGGCCGAGAGGCTGGGGACGATTTGAAACTTGTTGCCAGACATGCCGCGGAGTAGGGCCGTGGCGACGTACTCGGCGGTGACGGGCTTGACGTTGCCGGCGATGGCCTTGGTCTCCACTGGCTTGTGCTGGTCCTCAAAGTCGAGCTGCGGAGTCTCGGTGTCCGGCGGATAGCACACGGAGACGCGAACATTGTGAGGCTGCATCTCGCAGCGGAAGGCCTGGGCAAACCCGCGGATAGCGAACTTGGAGGCCGAGTAGGCAGTGTAGCCGTAGATCCCGATGAGTCCTGCAAAGGAGCTGACAAAAGCCACATGCCCCGACCGACGGTCGATCATGGACGGCAGGACCTGGCGGATGAGGTTCACCGGGCCCAGGAAGTTGGTGGTCATCATGTCGTCGAACTGCTCATTGGGCAGATCGAGGAAACGGCCGGGCATGACCACGCCGGCGTTGGAGATGAGGACGTCGATGGGGCGCTCAGCGATGAGCCCCTGCACCACCTCGGCCACCTGTTCCCGCTCCTTGATGTCCAGCGAAGCGGTACGCACATCCGCGGCCGCCGAGGAGATGGCGTTGAGCTCGGCCCTGGCGCTGTTGAGCTTGGCTTCGTCCCGGGCGATGAGTGTGAGGTTGGCGCCGGCGCGACGCAAAAGCCTCGCGGTCGCCAGACCAATGCCGCTATTACCGCCCGTAACCATTACGGATTTATTGCGAAAATAGTCCATCACCCCTCCTTTTTGCCCGTCGCCGGCCCACTACCAGACGCTCGGTTTCGTAGTTAGGATTTTGGGCGCTTTAGGCGGCCGCTTCCTTTTCGAGAGCGGTCGCATGAAGCATGTCTACGAGCTGGGTCACGTTATCCAGCTTGGAGAGCTCGGCACGCGGCACCTTCACCTTGAGGTCGCGCATGGTGCAGGAGACCACCTCGACGATGTCGAGGCTGTTGGCGCCCATGTCTTTCATGGACTTGTCGGGATCGAACTCGACATCGTCCATGTCCTCCAGGTTGTCCATCAGGTGCTCTTTAACGATATCAATGATCTCTTGTTTACTCGGAACAGGCATTCGAAATCCTCCACACGCTACGGTAGACCTGCAGGTGCAAAAAGCATCTGTACAGGATATGGCGCGCGATTACAAACCAAACTCTTCACGTTTTTCGTACAGGCGCATCAAATTGTTCTCGAAGCAGACCCCCCGGTCCAACATCAGCACCTGTCCGGAGACCGCATCCATGAGGCCGCTACACAGAGCCACTACGGCATCGGCTACCTCCTGGGACTCAATTAGGTAATGATCTCCGCCATATTTGCGTAGAAACGGCACGAAGTCCTCACCAAAGGTGGCGTCCAGGGATTCGGTGGCCACGGGCCGGGAGCGCAGCACGTTGATTCGAATATCCTCGTCCCAGAGGTGCTCATTTACATACTTGCAAAAGATCTCCATGATCTTCTTGGAAACGGCCACAAAGTCGTATCCGGGGTAGTAGCTATCCACCCCGTCCGATGAGAGCCCCACCGCGTACCGGGGAAACCGGCCGAAGGTCTTGTGCATCTGCTGCAGGTAGCCCACGAAGGGCCACGCCGTGTAGCCGATGCTCGTGAGCAGGGAGCGCTTCTTGAACGTCTCGAGTGGGCCGGTGACCTGGGCGAAGGCCACGTTGGAGACAAACACCTCAAGCTGCTCGTGCTGCTCGGCGATGGTCGCGATCAGGGCTTTGGTGTCGCCCTTTTCAGCCACGTCGGCCTCATGAATGCGGGGCTCTTTAGCCCCAGCCTCGGCGAATCGCTCGCGGATCGCGCCCTCGTCGGCGGAGCCCCACTTGTGGGTCAGGTGAACCTGGGCGCCGAGCCGGCCGAAGGCCAGGCCGATGTCGAGGCCGATGCCCTTGGTGCCGCCGGTGATCAGCACACCCTTGTCGGTGAAGTCGTTCTTGATCATCGGTTTCACAGCCCCCACTGCTCGCGCTGGCGATACATGCGCATGAGGTTGTCAGAGAAGGCGCCGCCCTTGTCCACGTTGACGATCTGTCCGTTCATGGCGTCGAGCAACCCGCTGCACAGGGCCAGGATGGAGTCGGCCACCTGCTCACAGGTGATGAAGTGGCTCTCCCCACCGTATTTGCGCATGAAGTCGGGGTACTCCTCTCCATGTACGGCCAGGGCCGACTCCGTGATCACGTTGCGCGTGCGGAGAAT
Organism: Deltaproteobacteria bacterium; assembly: GCA_029938605.1. Taxonomy (GTDB): domain Bacteria; phylum Myxococcota_A; class Polyangia; order HGW-17; family JAJRWW01; genus JAJRWW01. Next base: position 12,950 of record JAOZUO010000049.1, read on the forward strand.
GTTGATGGACGCCCCCTCCGGGGAGAGGTGGTGTACCAGGTACTGTGCGAAGACCTCCATGACCGCCTTGGAAATGGCCACGAGCTCATAGCCCTGGTAGTAGTGGTCCGCTCCGTCGCTGGAGGTGCCCACCGTGTAGCGAGGGTACTTTCCGAAGCGCTTCTTGATCTGCTGCAGGTAGGCCACCATGGGCCAGGCGCTGTACTCCAGGCTCTTATTGAGAGCCCGCTGGGAGAACCCCTCGAAGCCGCGGGTGATCTGCACCACGCACACATTGGAGAGAAACATCTCCACGCCGTCGTGATCCTTGGCGACCAGCTCGAGGAGGTTGTCGGTGTCATCCTCCCGAGAGGCGTCCGCCTCCACGATGGCGGGCTCCATGGCGCCCGCGTCCGTGAACAGCTTGCGCACCTCATCCTCGTCAGCCGAGGCCCAGGCGTGGGTCAGGTACACATGCGCGCCTTGGCGAGCGAAGGCCAAGCCCGTGGCGAGGCCTATGCCCTTGGTGCCACCGGTGATAACCACTGCCTTACCGTTGTAATCGTTAAGCATTGTCAGTCCTTAGCGGCTAGGTTGGCTTGGTATAGTTCTCTCGGATCCGCGCCGCCGTCTCTGGGCGTCCAAAGCACAGACGGTGCATATGAGACTCGCGGGTTCGGGTCAACTCAAAGGCCTGACGTTGGCGGATGGAGAGGTCTCCCTTGAGGGTCTCAAGGGCGAAGCGGGGCTTCTCGGCCATGCGCCGGGCCAACTGCTGGGCCTTCCAAAAGACCTTCGACTTGCGCAGCACGTAGTTCACTCCGGACCGGGATTCGAAGTGCGTACCGCGGAAAAGTTGCCCGCCGAACATCATCTCCTTGGCGATATACTCCCCCACGGCGTCTTGCAGCAGCCGGGTGATCCCCATGCCTGGAGTAAAGCCCATGTTCATGAAGCTGCAGCCGTACCGGCTCTCCCGGGCCATGATCAGGACGTCACAGCACAGGGCCAGCGCCAGACCGCCACCTATGGCGTGACCCTCCATGGCGGCGATGACCGGGATGGGCACATCCAGCAGAGCCTTGGACAGGAGAATATCCCCGGCATCCATGTCCCCCTCGGCCAGCTCCAGGAGCAGATCCTGATGGGCGCCGGCGCACCAGATATCCTCGAGGCCGCGCAGGATAATGACCCGGTTTTCCCGGTCCTCACTCGCCTCACGGAACCGCTCCAGGAGCCGATCCACAAAGGGCTCGGTGAAGGCGTTCCGGTTCGGCACGTCCTGCATGGTCATGACGACGACGCCTTCGTCTTCGGAGGTCATGGTCACGGTGTCAGTCATTTTTTCACGTCACTTACCCTTAGGGCTTAGCCTTAGCCGGACGGTACCGAGCGAACCACTCCAGGGGCTCTCCCTTGAGGAACCCCTCAATGTGCGCCAGCCGATTCGAATCCGCGATGAGCTCCACCGTGCGCTGGGCGCCGCGCTCGAGCCCCTCGGTGCGTGTGAGCCCGACCAACTCCTGGACCAGGTCCTTCACCCCGGCCACAGCGTCGGGGTTGCAGCGCAGAGCGTGCTTGATGACGGCGCGCACCTTCCGCTCCAACCGCTCGGGCTCCTCCACCACATAGTCCACCAACCCCATGGCGGCGGCACCGGACGCTTCCACGCTGCCCGACAGGGCGAGCAACCGCGCCTGCTGCGGGGTCATTCGCTCCAAGAGCACGGGCAGCACGATGGCGGGCACCAGCCCCAGCACCACCTCAGGCAGACCGAAGGTGGAGCGAGAGGTCGCCACCACCACATCCGCCGCGGCCGCCAACCCCACGCCACCTCCATTGGCCGAACCGTCCACCACGGAAATCACCACCTGACGCAGTCGCCGCAGCCGGTCCAGACACCGGGCGTACTCGTGGGCCTCCTTGGAAACGTCCTCGTCCGGATGCGCCACCAGGAAAGACAGGTCCATTCCCTGGCAGAAGGACCCCTCTTGCCCCTCCAGAACGAGGACCCGGCACTCCGCCGACGCCTCAGCGTCATTGAGGAGCCCCGCCAGCACGATCACTCCGTCCCGGTCAATGACCGCCTGGTCCACGTCCCCGGGCACGATACACACCCGCCACACGGCAGCGTCGGATCTGTCACACTCCAGCCGCACTAGGACCAACCATACTCGCGGAAGTGGTCCTGGATTCCCTTGAACACGAGCAGCCCCTTGCCGGCGTAGCGATCCTCATACAGGTTGCCAAGCTGGGTCGTATCCGGACGCCAATCGCCGTTGTCGATGAGCTCCTGGCGCTCTTGCTCCAAAGACTCGTACTCGGCGAGGGTCAACGTGCGGCGGTTGTCGATCTGCTCTTTCAGCTTCACGGCGCCGACGAGCTTCTGGGCGTCCGGGCCGATGATCGCCGGGTAGAACTCCCCGCCGGAGCCCGATCCATAGGAGAACATGGACACGCGGTCGCCGGGTTTCACGTCCCCGGAGTCCACCAGCCCCATGAGCGCCAGGAAGGTGGACGCCCCGTACGTGCCGCCCATGTACATGTTGTAAAGGAGCGACGGCTTCACCTTGCGCTCGAAGTGAGCCATGGCCTCGCTCTTCTTCATGCGCTTCCAAGATCGCAGCGCCGTGCGATGGGCCTGGAAGGCCATGCCGCCGAAGGGCACATGGTAGATGTGCCACTGGAAGAACTCGTCGAAGTCCACGTCCCCGGCCTTGGAGCGGTAGTGCTCGTAGGCGCTCTCCAGGGCGTCTAAGTAGGAGTAGAGGCTGGTCTCGTTGTTCCCTGTCTCCACCCGACTGGTGGGCCGGAAGGTATCCAGGGCGTCGCAGGTGAAGTAGCCGTGCTGACGCAGATCGGCCAAGCGCAGCACCCGTGGGTTGTTGCTCACCAACATGGCCACCGCGCCGGCGCCCATGACATATTCGTAGTGCTCGTTCAGGCTCTCGCGACTCTGGTCCGTACAGATGACCAGCGCCTTCTTGCCGGGGGCGACCCCCGAGGCGATCCAGTGGGCGGCCATCATCACGGCCACGGTGCCGCTATAGCAGGCGTGCTTGCATTCGAAGTTCCGGCAGTTGGCGTCGAGCCCCAGGAACCTGTGCGCATAGGTGGACATGGCCTTGGACTGGTCCACGGAGCTCTCCGTGCCGACCACCACCAGCTCAATGTCCTTTTTGTCCTCTTCGGTCAGCATGGGCTTGGCCGCGTTGAGCGCCATGGTGACCGGATCCTCCCACAGGGGGTTGATGGACCGCGTGAGCACCAGCAGATCGTCCCGCAGCTCATGGGGCGGCCGGCCGCGCACGGTCGCCAACTCCAGTAGGTCCACCGACAGGGTACAGGGGTACGCCCAGATCTTCTCGATGCCGACAGGGGCCGGGTCGTTGTCACTTGCAGTCATGGCACCAACCTCAGCTATGCAGCGTGATCCAGGCCGCCGGTGACGGAGATCATTGCGCCGTTGATGTAGTTGGCCTTCTCCGAAGCCAGGAAGGTGACCACGCCGGCGATCTCGGACACGTCGCCGATACGTCGGATGGGGCAGTAGGCCGACCAGAACTCACGGAACTTATCGGTCATGTGCTCCTGGGTCATCTCCGTGTCGAAGAAGCCGGGGATGACCACATTGGCCGTAATCCCCTTGGGACCGTACTCCTTGGCCAGTGACTTGGTCAGCCCCTCGATGCCGCTCTTGGCCGCGGCGTAGTTGGACTGCCCCGACGCGCCGCCCGCGCTCACCGACGAGATATTGATGATCCGCCCGAAGCGGTTGATCAGCATGCCCGTAAGGAAGAAACGACAGACATAGAAGGGACCGTGGAGGTTGGTGGCCAGGACGTCGTGCCACTGTTCGTCGGTCATGGACACGGCGAGGTTGTCGCGGTTGATGGCGGCGTTGTTGACCACCACCTGGACGTCATCGAACTCCTCGATGATCTGCTCGCCCACCTTCTCCACCTCGGCCGAATCCCGCACGTCCATGCGGTAGGCCTTGCACTTGACGTCGCCGTTGAGCTTGGCGCACTCCTTCTCCACCGCCGCGGCCTTCTGCGTGCTGCCCAAATACGTAAAGGCCACGTCGTGGCCCTCTTGCACAGCTTGACGAACGATCTCGGCCCCGATCCCCCGGGAGCCACCCGTCACCAGATAAATCATTTTCCAGCTCCTAGCCGTTGTATTTGCGATAGAGCGCGCAGCAGTTGATGCCGCCGAAGCCGAAGGAGTTCTTCATCATCACGTTCACTTCGTGCTTGACGGCCTGGTTGGCGCAGACGTCAATATCGACCTCGGGGGCGACATTGTCGACGTTGATGGAGGGGTGCAGCGTGCCACGGTTCATCTGCAGGATCGAGGCCACGGTCTCGGTGGCGGGAGCCGACCAGCAGGTATGCCCCAGCATGGACTTGGTGGCGTTGACCTTGAGCTTATAGGCGTGCTTACCGAAGAGCTCCTTGATGGACAGCACCTCGGTCAGATCGCCCACGTAGGTCGAGGTGGCGTGGGCGTTGATGTAGTCTACTTCCTCGAGGGCCACGCCGGTCCTTTTCAGCAGGCGCCGCATGGTGCGGACCTGGCCCTCCACCGAGGGCGCCGGCAGGTGTGAGCCGTCCGAAGCCGTGGCCACGCCCAGGAGCTCGGCGTAAATGTGCGCCCCGCGACGCTTGGCGTGCTCAAGCTCTTCGACCACCAGCACCGCGGCGCCGTGGGACGGGATGAAGCCTTCCCGCGCCTGGTCATAGGGCCGACTGGCCCGCTCGGGCTCATCGTTGAAGCTCTGATAGCTGATGGCCCCCATGATGGCCATGGCCTGTAGGTCCACCGGCGAAAAGTCCAACACCGCCCCGGCCACGAGCATCACGTCCTCGTCGTGGTAGCGGATCTCGTCCACGGCGTTGCGCAGCGCCACGTTGGAGCTCGCGCAGGCGCCCCCCATGGTGTAGACCGGCCCCCGAAAACCCAGAGCCTCGCCCACCGAGGCAGCCTGATCCGTGTCCAGCCCGATGAGCGCCAGCATGGAGTCGATGTACTCCGGCTCCTCCTGGAACTGCACGTTATTGGTGTACACCAGGTTGTTGCCCAGGTTGTGGCCGCCCACGATGACACCGATGCGCTCGGGATTCATGTCGGCGGTGTCGAGCTTGGCGTCAAACCAGGCCTGGGCCGCGCAGAGGATCGTGAGCTTGGTGGAGAAGGGCGCCTTACGCACCAGCTTGCGGGTAGCTTTCCGCAGGTGCTCCGGCATTCGTTCCAGGGTCTCAGCCAACTTCCCCTTGATGTCGTACTCGCTCAGATCACCGCCCACCTTGGAGTAGATGGCGCTGGTGTCGATGAACTTCCACTTGGTGATGGCCGACTTTCCCGCCACCAGGTTCTCGTAGTACGTGTCGAGGGTGTCACCGATGGGCACGTTGATGGCCATTCCGCTGATTACCACCCGCCGAGCTGCTTGATCCGTCATATATTGCCTCTACACCAGATGCGCTCAGTCTTCAATGCGCTCAGTCTTCAGATGGGTTTAATCTTCGGGAAGGAACGCTTCCATGATGGCCACCGCACAGATGGCGTCGTCCTTGATCACCTGACCCGCGAGGATGGCCGTGTAGCCGCCCTCATCTACCAACTGGCTGATGATGGTCAGGTCGTCCCCCGGGCGTCCCTCGCCCAGGAACAGAGCACCGTGGAGCTTGAGCAGCCTCACCGGCTTGGGAACATCCTCGGGTACTACCTCCACCCGCCCGGCAGAGGCGAGGTGGTTCAGGCACAGGCCGAGCTGGCCCATCATCTCCAGCATCAGGAAGCCGGGGTAGATGGGGTCGCCGGGGAAGTGGCCGGCGAGGATCGGGTCCGCCGGATCGATGCGCCGGCTGCCTATGGCTGCGCGCTGCTCGAGGTCCACCGCACTGATGGCGTCCACCAGCAGGAACGGCTCCCGGTGGGGCACCAACTGCTCGATCTCCGAGCGACCGTGGGAGACCGTCCGGGTGGTTTCACCCGGGATGAAGATCGGTCTCCGGCGACCGGCCTTGAGCTGCTTCTCGTAGGTCATGGGGTTGCGCTAGGTTTGCGTTAGTGCTGCGTTAGTGCTGCGTTAGTGCTGCGTTAGTGCTGCGGTGGTGCTGCTAGTTGGCCCGGGTGGTGAACCGCAGATTATCGATGACCGAGCGAAGGTGCTCCGCGGTGACCTCGGCGCTGTCGGTATGCAGCCGGGGCTTCCGATGCCACTTTTTGTCGAGCATGTTGTGCAGCACGGCCTTGGGGCCCACCTCCACAAAGGTCGCGTCGGGGTGGCGGTCCACGATGGTGTCGATGGACTTGCGCCATAGGGTCGGGCGGTACACGTGGGAAGTGAGCAGCTCCACGAAGGTGTCTTTGTCGGGCGAGAAGAGCAGCTCTCCGGTGCGATTTGGCAAGTAGGGAATCCGAGGGGTGTGGAAGGTGAGCTTCCGCAGCACCTCACTGAACTCCCGGCCCACGGGCTCAAAGAGCGAGCTATGCATGGGCAATTGACGGTCGATGAACACCGCCTCGCAGAAGAACTCCTCGTCCAGGATGCGTATGGTCTCATCGACGGCGGAGACCTCCCCGGCGACCACGTTCTGCCGAGGGGCGTTCAGGTTCACCACCTCCACCAGTCCGGTACAATTGGCGCGTTCCACCACCGCCTGTAGCTCCTCCAGTTCCAGTGGAAAAATGGAGGCCATGGCCCCACGGGGCCCGCGGTCGTAGGCCATGCCGCGTTGCTCCACGGTGCGGAGCGCGTCCTCGAAGGAGAGAGCGCCTATGTGCACCAGATGATTCCACTCGCCGAGGCTCAGACCGCAGGACAGGTCCGCCCGTACGCCAGAGTCCTCCATGATCCGCAGGAACATGTGGTTGGCGAGAAAGACACCGAGCTGAACGTCGCGGTTATTGGAGTAGGCGTCTTTGTTGTCGGCGCGGTAATGCGTGAACAGGTCGCGATTCAGGATGCCGCAGGCCTCGGCGAGGAGCTCTCCGTTGCGGGGATGCAAGCCGGCAAGCTTGGGCAACATACCAGGATAACGGGAGTTTTGACCAGGGAACATGAATACAGTCGTCATTATTTCACCATTACGCAGGCCACCGCGTAGTCGCGCTCGTGGCTGATAGATAGCTGAATCTCGGGGTCCCGACCGTGGTTGGCGTGCGCCAGATCCGAACGGAGCTCGGGACATTCGACCTGTAGGACCGGTCGTCCACCCTCATCGTGGACAACCTCGAGTCGACTCAGGTCATAGGCCACGGGGCTGAGCCCATGGGCCTTGAGGCAGGCCTCCTTGGCCGCCCAGCGCGCCGCGTAGTGCGTCTGGGGGAAGCGGGAACCGTCGCAATACTGCTGCTCGCCTTCCGAAAAGAGCTCCCCCCGAAGGAAAGGCGAACGCTCGAGCGCCTTTCTCATTCGGTCCGTGGAGCAAATTTCGATACCAAGCTGCATGGAACTCCGTTCAACTAGACTGGGAGTCTAGCTATGGTTGAGGGGGCGGGCTGTGATTTTGGTCACACGAGTACAAAACATCTACATTTTGGACCAAACCGGAAAAATGGGCAAAAAACCTAGCATTCTGGGTTGGTAGATGCCCAACGACGATCGACTGGGCTCCCAGGAGGTCTATGTGTAGAGAGGCGTTCTTCAAAGTAGATCGTCGTTCTGGATCTTTACCGTTCCGAGGCAGGACATAGTCTAAATCTGAGCCAAAGGCAAGGCTTTAGATGTAAGCAAATACCCTACCTGTAATTCATTCGGCGCCTTGTGGCGTCATTGGGGCAAAAACCCCCGTCATCCGGGTGAGGCTACGGCACCTGGGTCCAGACCAGATCCCGGAGGCCGGAGGCGCGATCCGTGCGGGTGGTGATGGCTTCTCGTAGGACCTCGGGCGAGCTGTGGAGGGTCACGTTGCGCCGAGCACGGGTCACGGCGGTGTACAGAAGCTCCCGGGTGACCACCCGCGAAGGGTGGTCCGGCAGGAGCAGGACCACGTCATCGAACTCGGAGCCCTGACTCTTGTGCACGGTCATGGCGAAGACCGTCTCGTGATCCGGCAAGCGCGCGGGAGCAAAGGTGCGGGTCTGCCCCTCAGGGTCGACGAAGTGTGCGCGAAGACTCCCCTCCGCCGTGGGAAGCAGGACCCCGATGTCGCCATTGAACAGCTTCAGGGGATAGGAGTTCGCCGTAACCAGAATGGGACGACCTTCGTACCACCGCCCGTCGGGCACGAGCTGCCCCGCCCCGCGAAGCCCTTCGGCGATGGCGAGGTTCACATCCCCAACGCCCGAGGGACCGGCGCGGTGGGCGCAAAGGACCCGGAAGCGGGCCAGGGCCTCGAGTCGCTCGACCGGGCCGCCCCCGGCGGCAAAGGGCGTGTAGGCCGTCACCGCCGCCGCCACCAGGGCGGCGCGGCCCTTGTCGCTGCCCGGTTCCACCCGCTGCACGTCCGGATGTCGGTCGTCGTCCAACACTGCGAGAACAGCGTCGGCGTCGCCGGCGGAGATGGCCCGGGCCAGGGCCCCTATGCCGCTCTGGGCGCCGAAGCGGAAGCTGTGCGTGAGGTGGGCGATGCTGTCCCAGATGCCCGAGGTGGCAGGTGGGGCCTGGTCCACACGCACCGCCTCCGGACGGTCGCCGGTCTGGGACTCGAGGCGGTCCAGGAGGGCCTGGGAGTAGCCCGGCGTCTCTCCGGCGTTGCAGAGTTCGGCCAGCACCGACCCCGGAGCCACGGAGGCGAGCTGCTCACGGTCCCCCATGAGGATCAGACGCGCGTCGGGGGGCACGGCCGCCACAAGGCTCGACATGAGGGCGAGATCCACCATGGAGGCCTCGTCCACCAGCACCACGTCCGTGGGGATGGGGTTGTCGGCGTTGTGCCAAAAAGGCGTGGTCGCGGACCGCCGGACTCCCAGGCGGCGATGGATCGTCATGGCCCCATCAGGGATGGCGGAACGCAGGTCCGGCGCGCAGTCCAGCCGGGACTTGGCCTCCTTGATGGAGGCGGAGAGACGAGCCGCCGCCTTGCCCGTGGGGGCTAGAAGGGTCAGCTCCAGAGCTTGTGCTTCCGCTTGGGCCTGCTCCAACAGCAGCGCCAGGATCTTCACCACGGTGGAGGTCTTGCCCGTGCCCGGACCACCGGTGATGACACACAGGCGTCGGGTCAGGGCGAGCGCCGCGGCCAAACGCTGACCGTCTCCGGGTGCGGCGGCGGACGTCGTACCGACGGGCGGACCAAACAGACGGGACAGCCCGTCGAGCAGCAAGGGCTCATTCAACACCGGTGGGGCGGCGTCGAGGCGCGCCAGGAGCCGCCTGGCGAGCTGCTGCTCATGGAGCCAGAACCGATAGAGATAGAGCCGATCCTGATCGTCGAGCACCAGCGGACGAGGCGTCGGATCATCCCCCGTGGCCACCAGATCGCTCTTTCGCAGGGCTGTAGCCCAGGCCTCCAGGCGGGGCCAACGGTTCCCCAGGGGTTGGTCTTGGTCGTCTCGAATGGCGCGTCCTGCGTAGTCTCTGAGCGCAAGACACACGTGCCCGGATTCGGCGAGGTGACTGACCAGGGCCGCGGCGCCCAGCACCTCATCAGGAGTCCGGGGAACAAGTCGGCGCAGAACTCGCGCGAAGTGATCGTCGAGCACCCCGATGACGCCGGCCTGTCGCAGCTCCGAGATCACGGCAGAACCTCCTCTCCGTCCACGAGCGCCGACAGCGCCTTTACCATGGTGCGGCTGGGTCGATCGCTGAACACACCGTGGCCGGGCCGCTGGGGAGACATCCCACGCAAAAACAGGTAGCGAACCCCGCCGAAGCACCGGTCGTAGTCGTACCCGGGGAGCCGCGCCTCCAGGTAGCGGTGCAGCGCCAGCGTGTACAGGTGATACTGCAACGGGTAGTGGTGCGACACCATCGCCCGAAGCAACCGATCCGTGGAATAGTCCTCGGGGGAAGGCCCGAGGTAGTTGGACTTGTAGTCGACCACATACCACCGCTGCTCGTGCTCGAACACCAGGTCGATGAAACCGCGCAGGTAGCCGCGCAACGGGAAGAAACGCAGGGCCGCCAGCTCATGGTCGTATCCTGACAACGCTGGCGACCCGTGGGACGCAAAGACCCGTGATAACCCCCGGACGTCCACTGCTGCCGGGTCCCCGGAGGCGGCACCGGAGACCGGGAAGACAAACTCCATCTCCACCACGCGGCGGTCCTTGGCTACGTCGGCGAGGCGCAGGGTTTGGGTGGAGTCTAAAGAGGTGGCCAAGGTCGCGATCACCGCCTGCTCCAACACCTGGGCCCAGTGGGGCTCGTAACCGAAGCGCGGCAGTAAGGTCTGGACGAGGGGACCCACGGTGTCGGGCTGGGCAAAGTCGATCTGCTCGAACAGGGAGTGGAGCAGGTTTCCGGCGCGAGCACCCCGGGGGAAGTCGTGCAACAGGACCGGAGAGGCGCCGGAGACACCACTGGAGACACCACCGGAAACACCACCGGAAATACCACCAGAGACAGCAGCAGCCGCGAGAGCGGGAGTATCGGTCTCGTCCAGGTCCCTGCCCTCCACCGCGACGTGACTTAACGTCGGGCGCCCGGAGGTCAGGGCCGAGAAACTCGCCGTGCGGAAGGTGCGGTCCAGCGCACGGCGGAAGGTGCGCGCCTCCAGCGGCAAGAGGTTGTTTGCCAGGGCGGCATAGTCCGGCCCGGGCTCCTGTCCGAGGTCGGTCACTACGATGCACCCGTCAGCGTCTGTCGCCAGCCGGTTCAGGTCCGCGCGCAGGTCCTCGTCGCTCGCGGACCGCACTCGCCGCTGGGTCTGGGCGGCGAGATCCTCGTCGGGATTATCACCACCGGCGGGTCCATCCGCCTGATGCAGCAGGTAGGCCAGCCCGGTCTTCGCCACATCGCGGAAGGCGCCCCACACCACCACCGTCCGATGTCGAGCCCGGGTGAGGGCCACGTAGGTGACGCGGAGACTCTCGGCCAGCGCCTCCCGCGCGGCCAGGGCGTGGTGATCGGCAAGATCCTCCGATCCGAGATCCAACTTCACCCGATGATCGTCTGACGGATCGTGAAATCGCACGGGCTCCCCGCTGCCGGGTTGGCGCCCCGCATCCCAGAGATACGGGCAGAACACCACTGGATACTCCAACCCCTTCGACTTGTGCAGGGTGAGGATCTGCACCGCCCGGGCGTCGCTCTCCATGCGCATCTGCCGGTTGTCGTCTCCGCCACCGCCCCCGTCGTCAGCCTCGGCGCGCATCTGCCCCAACCAATGCGCCAACCCGGACCGTCCGAGGTGTTGCGTACAGGCGGCCTGGTGAAGCAGCTCGGCCAGGTGCAGCAGGTTCGTCAGGCGGCGTTCCCCGTCCGGAAGCCCCAGCAACCGCTCCGGCACATGCTGGGACTCGATGACCTCCCGGAAGGCGAGCATGAATCCTCGACTGCGCCACTGCTGGGACCAGTCCTCAAACCGCTCAGTCCACCGCTGCCACGCGTCCTCGTCCCAGATCAGGGATTGCAGCTCCTCGGCCGACAGGCCGAACAGACTCGTGGCCAGCGCGGACCGCACCAGCGAGTCCCGAGAGGGCTCGGCCAACCCCCGCAGCATCCGCTCCAGCTCCTCGGCCTCGGGCGTGGAGAACACATTCGCATCGCTGTGCACCACGCTGGGAATGGAGAGGCTGCGCAGCGCCTCCTGCAGGGGGACGGCCTCGACGTTGCGCCGGATCAAAATGGCGATGTCGCCGGGCACCAGGGGACGTCTCCGGTCCGTAGGAGTCTCCAGGGTCGTGTCCGAAGCCAGGAGCCGGGCGATCTCCGCGGCCACGCGGGTGGCCAGATTTTGAACGGCCCACCCCTTGCTGATGGGCTTCTCGGGATCCAGATGGAGGCTCTCCCGGGACACGAAGAGCACCTCCAGGGACCGGGCGTGGCGTCCCGATCCCACGAGACCATCTCGCCGCCCCTTGGCTGGACGCACCGGCTCGAAGACAATGCGAGGGTCTAGAAATGGTGCCCGAGGGCGCTGATGAAGAGCGTTCACCGCCTTGATGAGAGAGGGATCCGCTCGCCAGTTCACGTCGAGGGTGTAGCAGCCGTCTCCAGGCTTATCTCCTCGGGAATGGGCGCGACGCACCCGCGCGCCGGCGCCAAGGTAGGTGAAGATATCCGCCCGCCGGAACCCGTAAATGGCCTGCTTGGGATCACCAATCAGAAAGAGGATCCTCTCATCGGTGAAGATCTCCCGAAAGATTCGATCCTGGACCGGATCCGTATCCTGAAACTCATCGATGAGCGCCGCTGGGAATCGCTCCCGGATGATCTTCCCCAGGGTGGCGCCGCCGCTTCCCCGGAGCCCACGCTCGAGCTGATGCAACAGGTCGTCGAAGGAGAGGGTGCGGCTCGCCTCCCGTCGGCGCCCCAACTCCAGCCGGGCATAGTCCATGAGATCGATGCGCAGATTCATCACCCGCGCATCCAGGACCGTCTGGAGAGCGGCGTTGGTCCGGAGCACCTGGTCACAGGCATCGAAGAGCGCATGAGCCGGCGGCTCCAGGTTCTTCTTCGTGGCCTTCTGAAGCTGCTGGGGGGTGAACCGGTCGAAATCCTTGAACAGGACGTTGGGCGGTGAATCCGCTTCCAACAGGACCGCCAACTCCCCAAGACGACGCTCACTGGTGGTGCGTCTCCACATGTTCCGCTTGAGCCCAGGGGAGGAGTGGATGAGCTCGGTCACCGCCGCGGAGTCCTCCCGCCAGAGGGTCGCCGCGGCTCCATGGGCCTCCAGGTACCGCGCGAGCTCGCCCTCCAGATCCACCTCCAACCGCTCGGGGATCACAACCAGCTCGGGGTCCGCCACAGCGCCGGCCGCCAAGCCCTTCAGCGAGTCGGGAGTGATGTTTCGATCCGCCAGATGGCGTGCGAACCGCTCGGGCGCGTCGTAGACCTCCCGGGCCCAGAAGTCCTGCACCACCTCCAGGAGCAGAGGGGCCGCGTCGGTCACCAGCTCGGCGTCGAAGACCAGCCCGCTCTCAAAGGCGTTGTCCCGCAGCATCCGCTGGCAGAACCCGTGGATGGTGAAGATGGCCGCCTCGTCGAATCGGCGCAGCTCCCTGGCCAGGTGGTGGCGCGCGGCCCGGTGGTCCCTGGTGGTTTCCCGCAACTTGTCCAGCACGTCGTCGCCGGTGTCCGTGTCGCTGTCAAAGGCGACCACGGCCTCGCGCAGCCGCTGACGGATACGATCCCGCAGCTCCGCCGTGGCCGCCTTGGTGAAGGTGACCACGAGGATCTGGTCCACCCCCAGCCCCCGATCCACGAGCAGCCGGAGAAAGAGCGTAGTGATGGTGTAGGTCTTCCCCGTGCCGGCGCTGGCCTCGATGAGTCGGTTGCCGGTGAGCTCCACCGTGAATGGCTGAAGCGGGCGCATCACGTCCCCCTCCGCAGGTGGTCCAGCAACGGCATGAACACCGTCATGGCCAGGTCGGTGAAAGCGAGGGATGAATCCATCCCCGGGGGAGACGACTGGTCCAGGATCGCCTCGGTGCCCGCGTGCGCCTGGCGCACATAACCATCAGCGTCATCTCCGCGAACGTACCGGCTGGACGTGAAGGCCTTATGGGCGGCAGCCAGGCCGGCCTCACGCGCGTCGTCGTCCATCACCGTCGCGCCGGCCAGTGCCTGGGCGTAGGCCAGACTCGCCTCCGGGAAGAACCGCACCGGGATCTGCTGTCCGGCTTCGTACAGGCGAACCAGGGACGCCAAAATCTCGGACGCGTTCTCGGCTCGAATGAGCTCGTACACATCCACCTGCCCGACCTTCCGCCGGGCCTGACCGACCAACACGGTGACTTCAGGGAGCCGGCCCACGCCCGATCCTGGATCCGTCTGAATGGCACAAAGCGCCAGGTGATGAACCCAGCCGGCGAGCAGATCCTTGGCACGCAGCGTACCGTACCGATAGCGAAGCTGCGCCCCGGTCCGCAGCCCCCGAAGCCACCCCGTGATCCGCGTCCCTTCGAGGGCCACGTCCACACGCTGGGCTGGGAGGTCAGGCTGACTCAGCCACTGCCCGAGCGCCTGCCGCATGGTCCCCACACCGGGCAACAGCGCCTCGAAGGCCAGCCGCCCGGGCCATCCCAGGGGCAGCACGCCTTGGGCCCGCACCACATCAAACAGCTCGGATGGCTCCCTCCCCCCATCGGGTTCCAACGATGCGTCGAGCAACCGCGTTCCGATCTGCCACCGGGTGAGCCCGTCGAGACTCATGGGCTCTCGGTCCTGCAACGGGGTCACCTCGCCGCCCAGGATCAGCCCGAGGGGTCCGGCCACAAGGGCCCGGGCGGGGTTTTCCAGAAACCGCACGAGCGCGTCGAGGGGCAGCTCCTCGGAGGGCTCGGCCGGATCCAACCGCGTCACGAACGGCGCCTGGGGGATACGCGCCTCCCGAAGCCGCACCGCACCCAGCGCCTGGGCGGTGTCGAAGCTGAAGAGCCGCGCATCATCCGCGGCATTGAAGTAGCGCGGACTGAAGGGCTGCAACGGGTGGCGCAGTACGAAGCGTTCGAACACCGCCTCGACGGTATTGCCATCCGGAAGACGGCAGGACTCCGCCAGCGCATCGAGCAACTCGCTCACCACCACCGACGGCGGCAAGGGGCTGTTGTCCCGGCTGGACTGGCCCACATAGGTCACCAGGAGCCGCTCTCGGGCCGCCAGCAGACACTCCAGAAACTGGTAGCGATCGTCGTCGGGGGGGGACCGGTCGCCCGCCCGGGGTTTGAGGGCCATGCGGTCAAACCCGAGGCGGCGTTGCCTACGAGGGAAGGCGTCGTCGTTCATGCCCACCAGGGCGATGATCCGGAAGGGAATCGACCGCATGGGAAGCAGCTCGCACACGGTCACCCCGCCCGTGAGGAACCCGGCGCTGCCCACCGACTCGCTGAAGCCGCCCACCAGCTCGTCGCCGATGGCGTCCAGGTCCACCGGCTCGTCGAACCCCGCCACTCGGGCCTGATCCGCCAAGCGCTCCAGTCCTTCGCGCACGAGCTGATGCTGCAGGGGCTCTTCGGCGGCCGACACCGTACGTTCGAGCACCTCCAACAACATGTCCCGCCAAGCCGCCACTGTGCGCGGTGCCGCCAACCGCGTCCGCAGCTCGAAGAGGGTCTCGCAGAGGTCGGCGAGCCCGCCAAGCCCCGCCGCATGATCCCCCATGGCGGAGCCGCAACAGAGCGTGCCCTCGAAGAGGGTCTGGCCGTCAGGTGGCATGGCGTGTGCCAGCAGGAGACGATCCAGCCCGAAGCGCCAGGTGTTCTCCGCGTAGGGCGGCAGGTCCAGCTCCGAACGATGCTCCCCATCAACACCCCAGCGAATAGAAGCGTCGGCGATCCACTGGTGCGCGGCCTCCACGTCCTCGTCCGAAAGACCGAACCGCTCCCGCACGGCCACGTGGCCCAGCAGATCCATCACGGTGCTCGCCTCGAAGCGGCTGGTCAAAACATCCAACACCGCCAGGAAGCCCTCCACCACCACGTGCGACCGCCGCAGGCTCCGGTCGGCGATGGAGTACGGGAGCGTCGCCGTCGCCCCGAAGGCCGCGTCCAGGTAGGGCGCGTAGGTCTCCATGTCCGGGGTCATGACCAGCACGTGCCGGGGCTCGAGGGTGGGATCGGCGTCGAAGAGAGCCAGGAGCTGGTCCCGAAGCACCTCGGCCTCTCGCATGGGCCCATGACAGCTATGGACCGCAATGGAGTCGTCGTCGGCCGCGACGGGCTCGGGCTCCACTCCACTCGCGGCGCCCAAAGCCGAAGGTGCAGCCGAAGTGGCGCTCGGAACCGATCGTCGGCGCTGATGGAGAATATCGGATTGCAGGATGGACAGCGCCGTGGGTGGTCCAGAACCGTCGAGGGGATCCTGGTACAGGTCACCCGGCGCCTCCTGGTAGGTGACCTCGTCCTCGAGCACTGTCTGAAAGTCACGGCCCAGCCTCCCCAGGGAGGCGAGGAGCGGGTTCGCGTCGGTGGCCGGCGGCTCGTCCAAGCCGGGCAACAGCGGCTGCGACGGACCATCCACCGGACGCAGATCCGCCCAGTACTCCCGGCAGGGGCTGAGCTGTAGGAGATGCACATCCAGGTGGGCCGAGAGCCCACCCAACAACCGCAGAAAGAGCGGCGGCAGGGTGGAGATACCAAAGAGTGAGACCCGACTGGGTAGTCCACTGAGATCCAATGATGGAAGATCCTCGGCCCTGGTCCCGGCGCCGGCATGAGCGCGGGCGTGGTCATGGGCCAACCGGGCGATGCACTCCCCTGCCCGGTCAGACAGGTGTCGCCCGGTGCCTCGCTCCGCCAGGGCGCGCCACAACCCAGCCTGCCAGTCATCCTCTTGGTCCCGCTCCCAGGCCGCGACGAGCTCGGGCCGGTAGACCACATATTGGTCGAACAGGTCCCCGATTCGCCGCGCCAGTTGGATCCTTCGTACGCCGCCGGAGTCTCCCTCGAGGTAGGTCCGCAAGGGCGCGAAGGCAGGCGTGGGCAGCAGATCCGGCAGCAACGCCGCGACACCCCAGGTGAGGCTCTCCCGGGAGAAGGGGTAGCCCACCTCGGGAGATTCGCCGAGAACCTGGCCCAACACCAACTCCACGAGGTCACGCGGGAACAAGAACCGGGCGTTGGCCCAGACACCGAAGCGATCGGCGATCCGCTGGGAGACCCACCGCTCCATGCCCCGACTCTGCACCACCAGGAGCTCGGGCCGGCTGGGCGGGGCCACGGCATGGGCCACCACCTCGGCGAGGCGGTCGGTGAGCGATTCCAGGTCGTTGCTGCGATGTAGGACAAAGGACACTGTTTGAGCCCTCGGGTGATTCCGTCGAGTGATTCCGTCGGGTGATATGACACCACAGTCGGCAGCCCCTTGCAATCGCCCCAGTGTGATCTAATTATACCGATCTGGAGGTTCCTCATGTCGATTCGTCTCGGGCAAACGCTGACACTCTCATTTTCGCTCTCACTTGCCGTGGCCGCGGTCCTTCCCGCCACGGGCTGCGACATGCACCGCTGGGCCTATGTCCAGATCCGATCCACCCCACCCGGGGCCACTGTTCAGACCAAGGGACTCAAGGGGGCGTACCGACTCCGGGCCAAGGCGACCCCAGTGGGACAGTATCTCCCGTGCACTCCCATCGACATGAAGGCAGAGGTAGTGGTGCCACAGACCCACTGGAGCTACCTCCTCAAGAAGAAGGGCTACAACGATGAAGAGATCTTCGTGGAGCGGTCGGCCTTGGCTGCCCACTGCGCCGAGACCCGGGAGGAGGCCAAGGAGAAGCCCTTCACTGTCCACGGCAAGATGATGAGCGTAACCAGCGAAAAGGGGCTGAAGACCACGGTGAAGATCACCAGCCAGCCCCCGGGAGCGTCCATCTACGACGCCGGCACCAAAGAGCTCCTCGGCAAAACCCCCTCGAAGATCACATTTACCTTCTACGCGCCCTACAAGGTCCCCCGGGTGCTGCTGTTCCGCCTGGCCGGGTACAAGACGCTCCAACATCAGGTCCACGTGCGGTCCATCAACCTCAATGTTCAGATGTTACGCTCCGGTCTGCAGGCCCGCCCAGCGGCGCCACCCCCCAAAAAACGCAAAGTCAGTCCGCCGGCCACGCCGCCGGTCAAAAGAGGCGCCACGCCGACCCCTCCCGCCCGCGCCACGCCGACCCCTCCGGCACCCCGCCCCTAGGACGCTGGCCATAGAGGAAATCGCTTGGTATAGCTGCGCCCATGGAATCCGCACTCTACGTATTCAAGCAGCGCAAAGACATAGGCCCCGGCTGGCTCCTGGACCGATGTGAAGGACTCGCCGTTCCGGTGATCATGCGCGTCTTCGGACCGGACACCGATCTCCCCCTGGCCATCGCGTGCAGGGGCGTCGTGATCGTTGGACTCCCTCTACCCGCTGCCGCCTTCGAGACCAAGGCCCCCGACCTGCGCAAGCAGCAGATCTTCGTGCGCACCCTGGTGGGCCTCGCCGTGCCGGTGCTCGGAATCGGCTATGGCGCTCAACTCCTGGCCACCTCCCTGCTCGGCCCGGTGCAAGCCCCGTCTGACACCGACCTCGGCGTCGGAACCATGACGCTCACGCCCGAAGGCATGCTGGATCCCCTCTTCGGCGGTGTGGGCGGGCAGGTGCCCGTGATCCGTTGGCCCGCTGGGCACCTGACTCTGCCTACGCGCGCCGTGCTCCTGGCGGGCACCGAAGACCGCCCAGACGCCTTTCGCCTGGGCGAGTGCGCCTGGGGGATATCCCCGCATCCCGAGGTGACCGCAAGCGGCTTTGGCGACTGGCTGGCAGACCCCACGAACGCTGATCTCGTCGCCGCCTCCGACACCGCCGCCCTACGCGACGCCGCCGGGCAACAGCAACCGGCCCAACGGGAGGCCGCCTACAGGATCATGGACCATTTCCTGACGCGCGTGGACTCCTTCCTCCACGACATCCCCCCCATCGACGTACACAAGCCCCCGCCGGGCTTGCCCGACGTTTGATCACAGAAGACCCGTACGCAGGGTGCCAAACCTTGCGGCAGGGGGGGAGATGGGCCTACACTGGTGGTAGCCCCCCATGAAGGTGGCGGCCGTAGGGTTCCTGAGTTGGAATATGAATAGCACTCGACGGAGACATGACGGTGTGATGGTGGTGGCGCTGGCCCTGGGGCTGGCATTGGGGTTGGGCGTGATGCTGGGCGCCGCGGGTTGCTCGGACGACGACTCGGGGGATCCTTGCGAGTCCATCCCCGGGTCCTGTGACATTGCTGAGCGCACGGGCTGCAACGGGAACGTTGTTCAGATCTGTACGGACAACGGGGCCGGATGTCTGGTGTGGGTGGACACTGATCCGTGTCCGGTGGGCTTTGCGTGCTTTGGCGGCTCCTGCGTGTGCGACGACGAGTGCGTGCCCGAGACAAACCAGTGCAACGGCAACACCATACAGCACTGCGATGAGACCATTGAGGGTTGCCTCTTCTGGCAGAACGGGCAGGACTGCGCGGACACGGACCTGTCCTGTGACGACACCGAGGACGCCACCTGCGTAGAGGGGGCCGGCTGTGGCAACGACATTCTGGAGCCGCCCGAGGTTTGCGACGGTTCCGACCTGGCCGGAGAGGACTGCGTGAGCCTGGGCTTCGGCGTGGGACTGCTGGGCTGTAACAATCGTTGCAACGGATTTGACACCAGGGAGTGCTCGCCGTCGGTCTTCTGTGGCAACTCAATCATCGATACGACGGAGGTGTGTGACGGCAGTGAGCTCGGCGGCGCCGATTGCGAGAGCCAAGGCTTCCACGGCGGCGAGCTGGGGTGTCGGACCAACTGTGGCGCCTTTGACACCAGCGACTGCGATGGGTTCTGCGGTGACGGAGGCGTAAACGGCCCGGAGCAGTGCGATATGAACGACGTGGCCGAAGCCACCTGTGAGACCCTGGGCTTCGACGAAGGCTCCCTGACCTGCGACGCGAGCTGTATGTATGACACCAGCGCTTGCACCGGGTATTGCGGCGACAACATCGTGACTGAGCCCGAGACCTGCGACGGAACGGCCGTGGGCGTGATGACCTGCCACGACTTCGGCTACCCGGGCGGCACCCTGGGCTGTACACCCAACTGCGAGGACCTCGACGTGAGTCGTTGCGACTCCCCCTGGACCGTCGGCGCCTGCTGGATCAGCGCTCCGGTGCCCTCCATCACCGCGGCCCAGAACACAACAGCCACCGTCTGGGGACAGGTATGGATCTCCGGCCTCACGGATGTACAGACCGGCCCGGACCCGGATCCACTGGTCATGGCGGACGTCGGCGTGGGCCCGGACGGATCGGACCCTTCCCAGGATCTTACCGGCTGGGACTGGTACCCGGCCTCGCCCAACACCGGATTCAGCCACGCAAGCGAGGACGAGTACCAGGGAGAGATTACCCTGCCCTCGGCAACCGGATCCCCGTACGACTACGCCTACCGCTTCTCCGTGAATGCTGGTCAGACCTGGACCTACTGCGACCGCACCGACGACACCTACACCCCATCAGACGCCGGCCACCTGGACGTCACGCAATAGACTCCCGGTCCTTAGGCCCCGAGCGCTTGGAGGAGCTCCCTGGCGCTGGCCACCTCGAAGAGAGGCTGGAGCGGGTTGCGCTCGTAGCTGGCGATGACGTTGTCGTGGAGGTGGCGGTGCATGGCGGCGCTGCAGTCCGACAGCAGGACGGCCTTGAAGTCGTTACACAGGGCGTCCATGCAGGTGGTGAGCACGCAGAAGTTGGTGGCGATGCCCGCCACGGCGCAGAGGGTTACCTGCTGGTCCTTGAGCGTGGACGCCAGGGACGTATTGAAGAAAGCGGAGAACCGGGGCTTGGGAAGCCACAGATCCTCCGGGGTCCGATTCAGCTCATCGATGACGTCGGCGCCCTCGGTGCCGGCCAACGAATGCGGGGACATGCGGCTCTTGAAGATGAAGTCGCTCTCATGGAAGGCGTCGGTGGAGAAGACCACCGGCCAATCGCGGGTACGAAACGCGGCGATGAGATCGTTGATGGGCGCGATGATTTTCTTGCCGTGCTCGGCGATGGGCAGCGGCCTGTCGGACGCGAAGTTATCCTTCACCATATCGATAATGAGAAGCGCGGGGCGCTCGTTGGGCATTTTTTCCATCGGAGCGAAATACCACGAAAATCCTCATTCGTCACCCCGGTGGGTGCATCCATCGGACTCAGAGAGTATTGTCACACCCCATGCAACTGCTTTTCATCAGACACGGCCAAATGGACTACGGTGGAGACCTGGTCCTGGACGCCAGCACCATCAACCTATGGTTTAACGCCGAACGCGAAGCGGGCCTATCGGACCAGGGCCGCGATGAGGCAGCGGCCGCGGCGCGTACCCTGCTCCAGCACCCCGTGGACGCGGTGTATTCCTCCCACCTGCTCCGGGCCCGGCAAACCGCCCAGGTCGCCGCCGACCGCCTCCGCCTGCCTCTCCGTGTGACCCGGGACCTGGCAGAGCTCAGACCGGGGAACCTGCCCCAAGACGGCCTCGGTTATAGCTACCTTCGCCTGCTGGCCCGCCTGCCGTTGCTCGGCCCCCTGTGGAAACGTAGGCTCCTGGGCGGAGCCATGATCCACCTGTACTTCACCTCCTGGATGGCGGGCCGCACCACCGGCGGTGAAACCCGCCCAGACTTCGAGGCGCGCCTGGAGCGGGTATTCGCCCACCTGCGACAGACCCACGCCCCGGACGCCCGCGTGGCCCTCTTCGCCCACGGCTATCTCATTTTTTATCTCTCGGGTTGGCTCACTGCCTTCACCTCGCCCCGCCCCGCTGTGCTCCTGCGCCCGTCCATCGCCAACTGCGCCGTCACAGAGCTGGACCTCGGCCCCGACGGTCCACCTCGCCTGATCCGCTACGCCGACGCCGCGCACGTTTAGCGCTCTCGGACGTAAACACTTGTCGGTCGACGCAATTCATGACATTTCCAGGTGCCATGACCTTGGATGACAAAACAAAGAAGAACAAGGAGCCCGAGGAAAACGAAGAACGGGAGGTGGCTCTGCCCCGCCTGGCGCTCCGTGGCGTCGTAGGCGGTGTGCTCATGGGATTGGCCAATTTGGTACCCGGCATCAGCGGGGGCACCATGCTCCTGGCCGCGGGCGTGTACCCGCGATTCATCCGCGCCATCGCCGAGCTGACCACCTTGAAGTTCCGGACTCCCTCGTTGGTGGTACTGGGCGCCGTGGGTCTGTCCGCGCTGTTGGCCATCGGCTCGTTAGCGGGCGTGGTCAAAAACCTCGTGGTTCACCACCGCTGGATCATGTACTCCCTCTTCATCGGGCTCACCCTCGGCGGAGTACCGGTGGTGTGGAAGATGGCGGGCAAGGCCACGCGTGGCCTCTGGCTCGGCGCCGGCGTGGGATTCTGCGCCATGGCCGCCTTGGCCCTGGCCCAGACCAGCGGCCTCGGCGAAACCGGCGGTGACTCCAGCAGCTTCGTAATGCTCCTGTTCGCTGGCGTGGCCGGCGCCAGCGCCATGATCCTACCGGGCGTCAGCGGCGGCTACCTGCTGCTCGTGCTCGGCCAGTACGTAGCCATCCTCGGCGGTATCCACGCCGTAACGGTGGCGCTCAAGGCCCGGGATCTCTCCGCCGCCTGGGATCCCATCCTCGGCGTGGTCCTACCCGTGGGACTCGGCGTGGTCGTCGGCATCGTGGTGGTGAGCAACCTGCTCAAGGTGCTCCTCGCCCGCTACGAGAAGCCCACCCTCGGTGTGCTGCTCGGCCTCCTGCTCGGCGCCGTGGTAGGCCTCTGGCCCTTCCAGGCCGGCGTTAAGCCCGCCCTCGGCGACACCGTGCGTGGCCAGGCCATCACCGCCGACAAGCTCGAGAAGCTCTCCCCGGACAAGTGGCCCACGGACTTCTTCTCGCCCACGGTGCTCCAGATCCTCGCCGCGGTGGGCCTCGTGGTCGGGGGCTTCGTCATCACCTCTCTGGTGGCTCGCTTCGGCCGAGGAAAAGACGAGAGCTA
>JAOZUO010000049.1:35594-43692 GCA_029938605.1 Deltaproteobacteria bacterium
CTTCTCGGCTTTGAGCACCACGTGGGTGGCGCCCCAGCCGCCGGCGGCGCCTTCGTCCAATCGATAGGACTCGACCAGCTCCAGGCGCTCCAGCCGCTCCAGGGTAGCGTGGACCGTGCGGCGCAGCACGCCTTTGCCTTTGCCGTGGATGATGCGGACCTCCAGGATGGAGGCGGCGCGGCACTCCTCGAGATAGTCCCCGACGAGATCTTTAACCTCCCGGGGCGCAAAATGGTGCAGATCCAGCGTACCATCAATGGGAACCACAATGGCCTGATCGGGATCGAAGTCGGCGTCGTAGAGATCGGCGTCGTAGTCACAGTTATTGTCGCGGTCACGGTCACGGTCACGGTCATCTGTGGACATGACTACAAGATACCTCCCGCCCGGAGCTTCCGCCAGACCGTCTGGGCCGACACGCGACAACACGTCCGATTTTCTCGAAAAGCCAGGCTATTCAGGCTATTATGATCGACCTACAAGCGATGGGTACCGTCTATGATGCAACGGGAAGCACAGGCACTGATTCAGCAGTACCTGCGAGAGCACTTCGGCAGACTGCTTCAGTTTCGAGAGATCGGGAAAATCCGCCGGGCGGCGGGTATTTTCTGGCGAGCGGAGGTGGTCTGTCTCTCGCGGGACGGAGAGATCCCCATGGGGCGCGTCACCGTGGACAACGACGGCCACCTGGTGGAAAGGATCACCGTCGACGACCTCATCGTTGCCCTGAAGAACTTTGTGCCCATGTCCCTCGAGGACGCCGCCCTGCCCAGCCAGGAGGCCACCGACCTGGCGGAAGAGTTCGCCGACTTCAGCTTGGACGACGACGATGACGATGACGATGACGAGGGGCTCGGCTTCCTCATGGAAGACACCGTGGACGAGACCCGGAGCAGGGTCGACGCCTTCCTGGAGACCGGCACGGACCAGGCCAAACGCAAAGCGCTCCAGCTCCTACCCCGGCTACTCACTTCGCCCGAAACCCGGGCCGCCACCCTGGCGGAGATGGCAGAGCTGGAGGCGGATCTGGGGGCCAACCAGATTGCGTTGGGATACCTGGAGGCGGCCTGCCGGGAGTTCGCGGATCGCTCCAATATCGAGGGGCTGGAGCGGGTGGCGACCCTGGCGCTGCAGCTCTTGGACGAGGAGGCCTACGAGGCCAGCCCCATGAACATCCTGCTCACCGAGATCAAGAGCAACCTCGCGCCCGTGGAGGACTTCTTCGAGCTCGACTACTTCCGGAATCTCGATGACGCCCGCCGCGAGCAACTCAGCCAATTCGTCCAGCGTCTACGCCTCGCTCCGGGAGACGACCTGGTTCGGGAGGGCGACGTCGCCGAGCACGCCTACGTCATCGAGAGCGGGCAGTTCAGCATCATCCTCGAGGCCCCGGACGGATCCTCCCGCGCAGTGCGCTGTATCTTCCCGGGGGAGCTCGTGGGAGAGGCCGCGGTGCTGGAAGACAGCGGAGGCCGACGTACGGCCACCATCCGCGCCGACCGTGTCTCCACCGTCTGGGAGCTCAACGGCGAAAGACTGCGCGCCATGATTATGGAGGAGCCGGCCCTGGGAATGGGCATTGAGAAGGCCCGGGATCTCCGTCAGGTGCACTCCTTTTTCTCCATGCACGAGACCATGGGCCAGCTAGACGTTCAGGTGCGGGACGAGCTGCTCTCCTGCATCACGTCCATCGCAAGGTATCCGGCCGGCGAGGTACTCATCCCCGAGGAGAAGATTCCGGATCGGGCGTTCCTCGTGGCCCAGGGCCGAGTGGACTACGTCTTGAACGACGCCGTGGTCCGCCGCTATCCGCCCGACTCCTTCGCCGGCCTGCGAGACTCCATCATGGCCCTGAAGACCGAAGGGAAGTTCGTGGTGGCCGAAGAGTCCACCCTCGTGAGGTTCGACGGCATCAAGCTTCGGGATCTCGCCGCCGACGCGCCGCCGGCCGTCGTAGCGGTGCTCGAACGGTTGGAGTAACGTGATTCGACGCCCCGAGCCCAACCGAGCTCTTGCCTCCCTGTTTGGGCCGGCTTGCTTTGGGCTGGCTTGGTTCGGGCTGGCTTGGTTCGGGCTGGGCTGCGAAGACGACGCGGCGACGCCCCACGACAGCGGCGCCACAGTGGACAGCGGTGGTGACGCCGGTCTGCCCGGAGACGACGCCGCTGTCCTCGACGCATCCCCTGACGCCGACGCCGACGCCGCCGTCCCTGTCCCCGGGCCCGTGCGATACCACCACGAACCGCTGGTCTCGCCCCTCACCGAGCACGTAATGGACACCCTGCGGGACATCGCCGGGCTGGACCCCGCGGCGGCGGAAGATGTGTTCATGAAGGTGGGCGCCTCCGGCACGGTGTCCACCCACTTGCTCACCTGCTTCGCCGGTGGCGGAACCACCCTCGATCTGGATGGCCGGTTTGCGTTGCAACCCACCATCGACCATTTCTTGCTGGGCGACGCGGGGTCCACCACGCCCTTTGATCGCACCTCCCTGGCGGCGGAGGTGGGACGGAGCGCCGTCTGGGCCATCACCGGGGATCCCTCTCCCCTGGACCTCGAGCGCACCGCCCTGCATCCCCGCTACGCCCTGGTGAACTACGGCACCAACGATATGCAGCTGGGCACCACGCATCGTTCGGCCCTGTGGGGCTTCGCCGCGAACCTCTCCGCGCTGCTGGATCAGCTCACAGACCAGGGTGTCGTGCCCATCGTCACCGGTCTGAACCCGCGCACGGACCTGGTCTCGGCCACCTACTGGGTCCCCACCTACAACGCCGTGACCCGCGGCCTGGCCGAAGCCCGCCAGCTCCCGTACATCAACCTGTACCGCGCCACAGTGGACCTGGCCGACAGTGGCCTGGTGGCCGACGGCATCCACGGAAACGTCTATGTGGACGGCAGCGCCGAGCCCTGCGTGTTCACGCCCACCGGCCTGGCGTACAACTACAACCTTCGTAACCTCCTGACCCTGGAGGTGCTCGATGACGTGAAGCGCACCCTCTCGGACGGCGCCCCGGCGCCAGACACCCTGGTGGACGACTGGGAGGGAGACGGCTCCCCCGCCACGCCGTTCCTCATCGATCGGCTCCCCTTCACGCACACCGCGGACACGACAGCCTCGCCCCACGAGAACGTAGACGCCTACCCCGCTTGCGACACCGGTCAGGACGAGTCCGGCCCCGAGTACCTGTACCGCCTGGACCTGGACGAAGCGACCTCCATAAGAATCCTCGTGGTGGCCGCGCCGGGGGTCGACGTGGACCTGCACCTCCTCGATGCCACCGCCACGCCGGCGGGCTGCCTGGAGCGGGACCACCGGATCATTGAGCGCACCCTCGCCCCGGGGACCTACCACATCATGGTGGACACCTGGGTCTCGACCACGGGCCCCCTCTCCGGCTCCTACCTCCTCGTAGCGCTCGCCTGCGAGCCCGGCGATCCGGACTGCTGATCCGCACCGCGCCAATCCAGACCTCCCCCCGAATGTTTCACATTCCCACCGGATGATTCATCTCAGCCAAATGTGAAACAGAAATAGCCTCCAAATGTTTCACATTCCTGCCAGATGACCCATCTCAGCCAAATGTGAAACAGAAATGGCCTCCAAATGTTTCACATTCCCGCCGGATGATTCACCTCAGCCAAATATGAAACAAATCACTCCTGCCCTACCCAAACAAACCAGGCAAAGCCCCGACGTCAGCGCCTACGCTGGGGCGTGCCTGAGTTTTTTCTTTGAAGGCCGTGGAGCTGAGGCCAGGTGGCCGAGCATTTCCTGCTGCATCTGTTTGCGAGCAACTTGGAAACGAAGGCCTTCGACACCGTCTGAGTCCGCCCCCGCGTCGGCCTTCTCCGGATTCTTGTCGCTCGTGCCCGGCGATCCGGACTGCTGATCCCTGTCCGGTTCTGGTGGTATAACTACTGACCATGCGTGTGCTCTTCTGGTACTGCGACGTCATTGGCTGGACTCCCACCCTCAAGACCCTCGAGGATATGCCCGACGGTGAGCCCGGCCGGCACGAGAAGATCGTGGCCGCGTTCATCCATGTGGAGCCTCAGGACGTGGAAGAGGGATCGGGTGCCGAGACCAAGCTGGTGAAGAACGCCAAGTGGCTGGCCCGCAAGTGGGACACCAAGGAGGTGCTGCTACACTCCTTTACGCACCTCGGCGAACACAAGGCCAGCCCCGACCAGTCCCTGGAGCTGATCCGAAGCGCCCAGAAACGCCTCGGCGCCGCCGGCTACGTGGCCTCCTGTACGCCCTTCGGCTACTTCCACGACCTCGAGCTCAAGGCCCCCGGCCATCCCCTGGCGCGTATCTACAAGGAGTGGTAACGCCTCCGGGATCATCAATCGGGCACTCAATCGCGCTCCACGGTGAGCTCCACCTGACCGACTACCGCGGGGTCTCCTAGCCACCGCGCCGAGAGGGTGGTCCTCCCGGGCGCGCGCAATTCCACCGCCGCCGTGTCCGGCTCGCCGGTCCCCCAAACAATGACCGCCACCTCCGGGTTGTCCGAAACCCAAACCATCCGGTAGCCAAAGGCAGGGTTCCCCTCCGGTGTGACACCCACCGCGAAGGCAGTGGCTGTGCTGCCCACGACCATGGCCTCCCCAAAAGGCAATCCCACGGTGACTGCCAATCTCTCCAGATCTGGGGTCGATGTAACCTCGATCTCCATGGTGGCCTCAACCGCCTGTGGTCCGGTCAATACCAGAATTTCAGTGCCATCCCCGGTGGCCTCTATCTGCCGGGACAGCCCGGAGAATCCGATGAGGTCATAGGTGCGGGGCTCCCCTTCGCGATAGCTCACGATGGTCGTGGGGGAAACCTGCTCCGTGTACAAACCGTAGAGCTCGCCGCCCCCCGAGTCCACCAGGTGCAGGTAGAGTCGGCAGCCCGACCAGGGCGCCAGCACCACCCGGTCGGGAGACTCGAACTGGTTCCCCACGTGGCCGAGCGGAGTATCCAGGTGGTCCACCACAACGGTCAGGCCGTAGGGCTCCCTCACCTTCAGATCCAACTCGTCGTAGACCGTGCCATCATCGTCCCGGACCATGCGCAGGCCTGCCTCGCCTCCCTGGAGAAACTCGACGACATACGGCCGCTGTGTGGCGTCATCGGTGGACACCGCGAACACGTCGGGATGGTCACTGGCCACCGATAGCTCAGGCAGCTCCTCGCTGAGCAGATGGTTCACACCGAACCGGGTGGTTGTGCCCACGGCGAACGAGCTGCTCTCATCGAACGACAGGCTCCCCAGGTTGTTGTGCTCGAACTGAAACGACAGCCTGCCGTGCTTACCGGTCGTACCCGGGTTGCAGCCCCGACTGATGGCTTCGGAGTCGCCGTCTGAGAAGAAGCCGGAACCGAAGTCGAAGTCGAAGTCGAAGTCGAGGCAGCCGCTCGCCACCAGGCCGAACAGCACCCCCACCGTAGCCAGCCGAAGGCGACGACGACGCGCCGCGCGCTCAGTTTTTTCAGTTCCGATGCGCATCAGCCAGCCTCCTGAAAACATCCCCTTCATGAGGACCGCGTCAGTTCAGCTGCAGATTTGATACCAAAGGCTCAACCGCCTGAGATCAATGGCGCTGCGCAGAGGAGACATCACCTGAAACGTAATCGTCTGGTGACAGGTGTCGCAATAAGCTCACACCTGATCGGACCCTAGGGATCCACGTCCAGTACGTCGATGTCGAGCTGCCAGGCGGTGGTGTCGTTGGAGGCGTCGTTGGCGGGTCCGGAGGAGGTGCGGAACTGTAGTTGCTGTCCCTGCTGCACGATGAGCTGGAAGGAGTGCTGCTCGCTGGTGTTGTTGGGAATGGGGACCGGCCCCCAGAGCACGTTGTTGTCCCGGGCGATGGACACCCAGGTGCCGTCTCCGCCCCCGTTGTCGCCGGCCGACACGTCGACGTCAATCTGCACCAGGGCAGCGTGGGGCGCCCACCAGACCAGCTCCGCGTCTCGCGTGGCACCGGGGTGCATCCAACCGGGCCCGATGAGCTGGAAGGAGTCCGAGCCGGCCCACCGTTGGTTGGCGGCGTCATAGGTCATGGGAATTACCGCGGCACCCAGGCGATCGTTGTAGAGCCAGGATCCGTCCCCCTGGACCGCACTGACGCCGGCCTGGAAATGGAACGACGAGGGCAGCATGGAGGCCATTGACTCGGCGAAACGATAGCCCAGGGTCAGGTTCCCCGAGGTGTTGTAGTGGGCGAGATCTCCCGGGTGCCGCGGCAGATCCGTGGTCTCCACCACATCCATCTGTCCCAGCTCCTGGGACAAAGTGGCGGTGGCCCCGCGCACGGTGTCGGCGTACGGCCACAGCGATTGGATCGCGATAAGCCCGGCGGCCAGCGGCATGTACTCGATGCCCACCACCTGGCGCAGGGAGGTCATGAAGTCGGTCAGGTTGGAGTGATAGGCATTTGCGTCACCCGAATTGATGGCGTCGGACTCGCCCTGCATCCACAGCATGCCCACCACCTGGGGCTGATAGTTCTGGGCCAGGGCCGCGAGCTGGGTCTGCGTCTCGGATACGAGCAGCTGGTACAGATCTCCGTTGGGCGCGTCCCAGCGATCATGCAGCGCCGTTCCTCCCTCGGCGACCTTGATGATCGCCACGGATCGTCCCGGCCAGTGGACCTGCAGCCGCCGGCCGAAGTTCAGCTCCAGCCCAAAGAGTCCTTCGTTAGCCCCGAACCCGGGGGCCAGGCCCAACCACTGTAGTGCGTTGGTATTGGCGTGAATGCTGGGGTTATAGTAGATGGCCGTGTTGGCCACGGCGGTGGTGTCTACACCGGTCAGCTCCGTGTTGTAGCCCAAGCCCACCATATTGGACTGCCCGGCCAGCAGAAACACCCAGATACGAGGAAGAGCGCACTCGGCGAGCTCGTCGATCTGGTTGTCGCAGTTGTTGTCCACGAGGTCGCAGACCTCCACGGCGCCCGGGTGCCGCTCCGGATCATCCGGGGCGCAATCGCTCCCCAGACACCCCGCTCCAGTGCCGTATCCATCCCCATCAGGGTCTACGCAATCGCCGGCCGCATCGACTCCGGGGGATCCATCCAAATCACCATCGGGCGAGAGCGCGGCGTCGCCACTGTCTGTCGCAGAGTCAGTCGATCCGTCGATCGTCCCCGCGTCGCCCCCTTGGGCGTCGTCCCCGCACCCCGAAACGCAGCTCATCGCCACAAACAAAACCACAAACAAAACCACAAACAAAAATGGAACCAGACGTGTCTTCCTCAAGATATTACCCTATCCAAAGTCGGTGTCCTCAGAGCCCTCACTGCCGCCCAGACACCTTACCTCGAAACGGGCCGGGCCGGTATAACTAGAGCGCTGTGGGATGATCGCGCACAAAACGCTTTGACTCCTGCCCTTTCGGCGTTACAAATGAGATCGAAACCACTCATTTGGGAGGCACGTCCGTGGGCTTCTTCAACAAGCTATTGGGCCGGAAAAAGAAAAAGGGCGAAGAAGAGTCCGAGACCGAAGCGGAACTGGACTCCAGCCCCGAGGATAAGCCTGAGTCCAAACCCAAACCCAAACCTGCTAAGAAGCCCAAGGCTAAAGCCGCGTCAAAGGCGGAGCCTGAGCCCAAAGCGAAAGCGGAGCCGCCGCCTAAGGTGGAGGTCAAGTCCCAAGCCGAGCCCAAGTCCGGGGTGCCTACCGATGCCATGGCGGACAGCAGCTCCAGCGACGATGCGCTCAAGGACGTCAGCGGCACCCTGAGCACGGGATCCAGCGGCGCCTCCCTCCGGTCCATGTCCAGCGGCTCACTCCGCGCAGCGCCCAACATGATTCAATGCAACAGCTGTGAGCGCGACCTCCCGGTCCCCCTGGCCAGCGGCATCACGGTCACCTGCCCCTTCTGCCTCGGTCGCACCGCATACAAGCCGTAGTTCAGAACCTCTCAACCTGATATAGTGGCGGGATATATCCTCGCACCGACGCGATGTCTCGGGTTTGCCGTGATTTGCCCGTCGGTAGCGAACCATGGGAGAGACTATGTTGATCAAACAATCGCGAACGGCCCGTGCAATGTCCCTGGTGCTGGCGCTGGTGCTCATGAGTGCGTTCGTCGCTTGCGGG
>JAOZUO010000049.1:43792-50995 GCA_029938605.1 Deltaproteobacteria bacterium
CCAGAGCCAACCCGTGGCCACCACCGGTCACCCGGTGGCGCTGGTGAACCTCTATGACGCGGGTGACTATGAAATCACCTTGGAAGCGCCCGACCACGAGACCCAGCAAGTCACCGTAGCCTGGGACGGCGGTTCCACGGTGGATGGGGCCACCGTGACCCCGGCCGCGGGAGGCCCGGCCCACGGGTTCTCGGTGAGCCATGAGATGCGGGACATCTATGGCGTGAACCTCCCCATACACAGCGTCTATCTGGGCCTGAGGCACCAGTGGTTCTCCGCCCAGGGGCGCCCGGCGCGCCGTGGCAACGACATCGAGCTGCTCATGGACGGCGAGGACGCCTGGAGCTCCACGTACACGGATCTCACCGCCGCCACGACCTCAATCATGATCGCCACCTGGTGGTGGGAATCGGACTTCGAGCTGGTGCGCGACCCGGCCACCCACCACCTGCTCACGCCCACCGAGCGGTACGACAACACCATCCTGGGCATCCTGGAATCCAGCCCGGCCGTGCACCGGGTCCTCATCGGCGAGTTCTGGGGCGAGGGCCACGACATCCTGGACTGGCTCAACACGGACGCGGCCATGGGGACCTACGCCGAGACGGCCAACGACGGCTTCGAGATCCTGGGCCAAGGCAACGGAACCATGGGAGTCTTCCAGTTCGAGGCGGACCCCTTCCTGTACGGCGACCGCGTGCGGTCGACCTTCCCCGAGACCACCGGCCGCTCCTTCGAGACTGAGACCGACATCGCCTCCAACGTCCCCTCCCGGGAAGTGGATCTGACCTGGTGGCCTATCTCCGTGGAGATTCAGCTCGCCTCGTATCACCAGAAGTTCATGGTGGTGGACCAGCAAGTTGCCTACGTCGGCGGCATGAACGTCAAGGCCACGGACTGGGACACCAGCGACCACGAGGTCTTCGAGTTCCGCCGCATGGGCTTCGACGCCAACCGGACCGAACGGGAAGATGTCATGTCCAAGGACTCCGAGTCCGACACCGGGCCGCGCAAGGACTACATCATCCGCCTCGAGGGCCCCTCGGTGCAGGACGCGGCGGACATCTTCCACATACGCTGGGCCCACCAGATCGCCGAGGGCGTGCTCAACGCCGAGTACGCCACTGACTTCGTGGTGGACCGGAACCAGCCGGAGATGCCCGGAGGCTCGCAGATTCAGGTCACCGCCACCCTCCCGCAGCCTTTCTGGGAGCACGCCATCGCGGAGACGTGGATCAACGCCGTGAACCAAGCCCAGGACTTCATCTTCATCGAGGACCAGTACTGGCGCATTCCCATGCTGACGGAGGTGATCATCGCCCGTATGAACCAGGTGCCGGGGCTGCGCCTGCTGGTGGTCACCAAGCCGGTGGACGAGTGGACCGACCCCGGATGCTCCTGGACCCACGAAACCCACCAGGAGTTGAAGACGCTGTTCCCCTCCAGGTACGCCACCTACCAGCTCCGCGCCTTCGACGTGGTGGACGTCGGCTGGGGCATTGACGAGACCGAAGAGCGGTACACGAACATGGACGTCCACTCCAAGATGCTCATCGTGGACGACAAGTTCATGTCCGTGGGTTCCTGCAACAAGAATAACCGCGGCATCGTCTACGAAGGCGAGCTGAACGTGGCCGTCCTGGACCCGGTCTGGGTGCGAGCCGAGCGACGTCGCATCATGGCCAACATGCTCCCGGCCGGGGTTCCGGCCACCAATGACGTGGCCACCTGGTGGACCCAGTTCTCAGACGCCGCGGTCTGGAACGACTACGTCTGGCAGAACTGGGACGACGAATGGGGCGACCTCGACCTCGGCGATGGCAGCGATCCCCTACCCCCGGAGTACATTCCCGACGGGTTCGTGCACGGCCTCATCTTCCGCGAGGTGGTCGACTGCCTCATCGAGGACGTCGGTCCGGATATGACGTAAGGGCTCGTTCGCTTCGCCCGCGCGAAGCAGCTTCACTCTGAGATGCTGGATGGATGGGGTTGGGTTGCGTGTGCCCGTCGCACGGACGGGCGGCTGAATCAGCCTCACCCACTGGTGAAGCTGCAGCTATCACCGCTGGAGTAGGAGCTCCCGGAGCCGCCGCCGCCGCTGCCTACAGCGAACCCTGAGAGCAGACGCCGGGCTCGCCGGTCGCACTTGGGGCACTTGGCTTCGTCCCGGTCCTTAATGGACTCGATGGATTCGAATTCTTCGTCGCAGCGGTCGCAGTGGTATTCGTAGAGGGGCATGTGATTTCCTCCTGGTTTGGATCCCTTTTAGGGAACGCCAGAGGCGCGTCCCGACGGTGGCTCGGGAGCGGCCCGATTCCTGGGCAGGATTCCCCCCGCAGCGCGGAGAGGGCCTGCCTCAGTCCCTGTTCACTTTGCCGACCCACCAGGCGCGCCACCTCATTGCCGTCCTTGTCCAGGAACAGGAAGGTGGGCACGCCTACGAGCCGATATTTCTGGGTGAGTCCCTTGTTCTTGATCTTGGACAGGCTCACGGTTCTCACCAGGACCTTGTTCTCGTGGCACTGCCCTGTGATCTTGTCGACGATTGGCTTCATGCTTTTACATATTGAGCAGTTATCCGCATAAACCTCAACCATCGCAGGAAGACGCTTTCCACTGGCGGTGGTGGTGACTTTCGTGGACCAGTCCTTGGCAACCTGGGGGGTGGTGGCTCCGCGATAGACGTCCACGGCCATGGACACCGCCACCACGATGAGCAGCACTCCCACCACGCGCTCGATGCGATTCAGGTGCGGCTTGATGCGGTCCATGACCCGCATCCCCGCCTCGGCGAAGGTGGCCACGAGCATGAGCGGCACTGCGAATCCGAGACCGTACACGGCCAGATATCCGGCGCCGGCCCACGGGGTCGAGGAGGCCGAGGCGGCGTAGGTAAGAACGGACCCCAACACCGGGCCCACGCAGGGGGTCCAACCGGCGGCGAAGACCACTCCCATGACCAGGGCGTTCACGGAGCCAAAGCGGCTCGTCATCTTCGTGTCGTCGGCCTTCACAGTGCGGTCCAGGAACGGAATTCGAATCAGGCCCAGGAACTTCAGCCCAAAGATCAGGATCAGCAGGGCCCCCACGCCCGACACAATGTGCTTGTGACGAGTCAAGGCCGCCCCAAGGGATGAGGCGGTGAGGCCCAGGAGCGTGAACACCGCAATGAATCCTATGGCGAAGAGGGCAGCCCGCATCACCAGGGTGCCTCGCTTGCCCGAGCCCATGTCATCGATATTCCCGCCCACCAGGGCAGAGAGATAGATGGGCACCAGCGGCAATACGCAGGGCGTCAGGAAAGTCGCGAGACCGGCGCCGAAAATACCTATAAGATCCAGGGGCATATATACTTCCTCAGGTTCGAGACATCAGGAGACCGACGAGCCCGCCATACCCACCGGAGATCCAGGGATCGCTGGTGATGGGACATCCGCCGGAGTTGCAGCCCACGAAGAAGTAGTAGCTCAAACCAAGGCCGGCGCCGCCGGCGATCCATAGGGAAGTTTTCAGAAGCTTAGATTTCATGGGCTGTGGCTAATACAAACCTCGTGCCACTATGTGTCTTTATTGGTTTCAATAACTTACATCCGGCCGGTTGAATATCTGCCGAGGATGAATGTTGCATGTCCAGCGGTATTGCACTATATGCAACACCGAACGCAACACCCGTAGATGGAGCACGTATGCCCACAGCCCCTTCCAAAACCATGGACCTCGCGGCCCTTCTAGCCACGGACACGGAGCTCCTCGCCCGGTTCCTGGACACGGTGGGCGACGCGCTCTTCGTGGTGGATGCTGAGCAGACCATCACCTACTGGAACCACCAGGCGATGCTGCTCACCGGATACAGCGCACCGGAGGTCGTCGGCCGTCATTGTCTGGCCGGGATCCGCTGCGAGAAGTGCTTGTATGAGTGCAAGCTGTTTGAGCGCCGAACCATAGAGGATGCGCGCATTGAGATCCGCGCCAAGGACGGCCGCCAGCTCATGGTCCGGAAGACCGCCTTCGTGCTCGAGGACACAGACGGTAGTATCGTAGGCGGCATCGAGTTCCTACGGGATGAGACCGAGCTCACCCAGCGTATTGAGGACTGCAGCACCGCTCGCAAAGCGGTGGAGGACCGGGAGCGGCTCCAGGCGGCCATCCTCGGATCCATCCGCGAGGGCGTCATCACCATCGACCCCGAGTTCCGCATCACCAGCTTCTCGCGAAGGGCCGAAGCCATCACCGGGCGTAAGGCCGATGACGTCCTGGGGCTCCACTGCCACGACGTGCTCACCTCGGCGCTCTGTGACTCGGACTGCCCGGCGCAGCACTGCCTGGACACGGGAGATGAGGAAGCGGAACGCACCTCCGAAATCATCACCGGCAACGGATTGACGCTGGCCATCGGCGAGGTGGCGGTGCCCCTGCACGATGAAGAGGGCAACCTCATGGGCGGACTGCTGCTCATCGAGGATCGGTCCGTCCAGGCTGACGTACTGTCAGAGGTGGACGGCGCCAGCTTCTGCGGCATCATCGGCCGGTCCAAGGCCATGCGGCGAGTGTTCCGTGTCATCGAGCAGGTGGCCCCCACGGATGTCACCATATTGCTCACCGGCGAGTCCGGCACCGGGAAAGAGAAGGTGGCCCGGGCCCTCCACGAGCGGTCTGGCCGCCGACACGGCCCCTTCCAGGCCATCAACTGCGCTGCCCTTCCCGAGACCCTGCTCGAGAGCGAGCTCTTCGGCCACATGCGAGGCGCCTTCACCGGCGCCGATCGGGATCGCCCCGGGCGCATAGAGGCCACCGCCGGCGGGAGCCTCTTCCTGGACGAGCTGGGAGAGATGCCCCTGTCCATCCAGGCCAAGCTCCTGCGGTTCCTCCAGGAGCAGGAGTTCCAGCGGCTGGGCGAGAACAACACCCGCACCGCCAATGTGCGGGTCATCGCCGCCACCAACCGGGATCTCCAGGCCGCCGTGGCCGACGGCAACTTCCGGGAGGACCTGTACTACCGGGTGCGGGTCATCCCCATCGAGCTGCCGCCGCTCCGCGACCGCAAGGGCGACATCCCACTGCTGGCCGCTCACCTGCTCAACGAAATCGCCGAGAAGCGGGGCCGCCCGGACGTCTCACTCACCCCCGCCACCCTCCAGCGCCTCGTGGACCACCCCTGGCCCGGCAACGTGCGCGAGCTCATCAACGCCCTGGAGTACGCCGTCGCCCTGGCCCCGAGCCGCCGTATCCGCGCCTCTGACCTCCCCCCGGAGCTCGTGGGCCACTCCCAACGCTACTCCGCCACCCGGGACGGCACCGGCCACGAGCACGACCACATTGAGGAGGCCCTCCGCCTGCACGAAGGCAACCGCAGCCGCACAGCCCGCTACCTCGGCATGGACCGCGTCACCCTCTACCGCAAGATGAAGAAGTACGGGATCACTTAGGCCCCGCTCCCCAATTCCTCAGCGTACGTCGATCAGAAGGCGGTAGCGGTAGGTGCAGCCGGCGCACCAGAACGTGAGGGCAGAGGTGCGGACGAAGTAGGTGCCGGCGGCCAGGCCGGTGGCCGAGGCGGTGGAGCAGTAGTTGGCGAAGTTGATGTCGGAGTTGTAGGCCAGCGACGTGACGCCGTCGGTGTCGTAGATCTGTATCTCGGAGTCGATGGAGCCGCTGGGACCGCAGAGGTCGAGGCCGTTGACGACGGTGGCGTCGATGGTGGAGGTCGGGCCGGGCACGGTAACGGCGAACCAGTCCTGATCGTCCACGGTGCCGATAGCGGCGGGAAAGATGGCGACGAGCGAGGTGTACGGTCCGTTGGCGAGGTCCGAGGCGTCGTTGGGCTCCACCTCGCTCACGGCCTCTACCTGGCAAGCGGCGTCGCAGCCGTCTCCGGGGACCGTGTTGCCGTCGTCGCACTCCTCGCCCACCTCCAAAACGCCATCCCCACAGGTGTGGAGAATGATCGTGATGACGACGCGATAGGGCGCGGCCTGGTCACCGGGCCCCTCGCCGAAGTTGGACCAGTCCATGACCCGCACGAAGTAGGTGCCGCCGGCGAGCCCCGCGGCGCCCGTGTGAAGGGCCGGGTCGATGAGAGAGCAGTAGTTCACGCCACCGTCGTCGGCGGCGGCCAGCTCGGTGGTGGAGTCAGTGTCCAGGAGTTGGACCAGGGTGTCGGTGGTGACGCAGTCCGGAGCGCCGGTGATGTCGAAGGTCTCCACGCGCAGGCTGGCGCCGGCGGGCACGGTGACGGCGTAGTAGTCCACGTCACCGGGCACCGACCAGGTGGCGGCAATATCCGTCGAGCTGGTCCAGAGGTTGGACAGCCCAGCGTCCGTGGGGGTGTCATTGGGCTCGGACTCCTGGTCCATCTCCAGCAAGCAGCCCCCATCGCAGCCGTCGCCTGCGACGAGGTTGCCATCGTCGCACTGCTCCAGGCCCTGGGTGGTGGCGTCGCCGCAGGTGGTGACCTCGCAGTCCGAAAAGTCGAGCACACAGGTCGAGTCGCAGGCCAGGTCTCCGCCGAGGTGGCCGAAGGCGGTGCAGCCGAAGGGCCCCAGCTCCGTGCCATCACAGGACTCGGTGCCGCGCCGGAGCCCGTCGCCGCAGACCACATGGGAGATGGTGAAGTCGTAGTCCACGCCGCCGGCGGACCAATCCTCCAGCACCACGAAGTAGGTGCGGGTTTCAGGCGCGACAAAGGAGGCGGGGGTAGCGGTGTTGAAGTTCGTGGAGACCAGGCAGGGGGAGAGATCGTCGCAGCTCTCCATCACGCGCACGTGGGCGAAGAAACCTCCCAGCTCCGCGAAGTTGATCTCCTCGCCCTGGGTCATGTTCAGCGCGAAGTACACCTCCACGCCCTCGGCGATGGCGCAGGTGGGGTGATAGAAGGTGCCGTCGTTGGTGTAGTCGGCGGTGATGTCCGAGCCGTCCAGGCTAAAGGGCAGTGACGTGATGAACGTTGGTGACCCGCAGGTCTCCCCGGTGCCCTGGTACAGGCAGCCGCTCTCATCGAAGTCCATGCAATCGGCGTCGCAGGCCAGGGTTCCTCCCAGGTAGCCCAGAGAGCCGCAGTCTTGTCCGGCCAGGTCGTCGAAATCGCAGGCCTCCGGAGATTCAACGGCTCCGTTCCCACAGGATGGCATGAAGCCGGTGCAGCCGCTTTCGTCGAAAGAGGCGCAGTCCCCGTTGCAAGCGAGGTCACCGCCCACATAGCCTTCG
>JAOZUO010000306.1 GCA_029938605.1 Deltaproteobacteria bacterium
GCCCGCCTCGCCGCTAAGGGCCCGTCCAAGAATAAGTCCTCGAATCAGGGCGTCGGTGCGCCCGGCTCGCGAGGCACGACGAGGCGCATACTTATTGATATGCAACGAGAAGTAACGAAGCGAGCCGGGATGCAGCGGCGTCCCGGGCGATCGAGTTATTCTTGGACGGGCTCTATAAAGGGAGCAGAGAGTTGATCTCGGCGGGCTGCGACCTGGGCGCCACCTTCACCAAGGTTGTGCTGTTGGGGCCCCAGCGGATCCTGGGAGCCCGGATTGTTCGCACCACCGGGCGAACGGCCGAAGCGGTGGACGGGCTCGTGGGCGAGCTGCTCGCCGAGGTTGGGGCCGCCCGGCGGGACCTGGCTTTTCTAGGCGCTACGGGCAGCGGCGGCGCCCAGATCCCGGGCGCGGACTTCTACGAGGACGAGGTCACCTGCCTGGGCGCCGCCGTGGGGTATTACCTGCCCGGCGCCCACTTGGCCCTACAGATTGGTGGCCAGTCCATCGCCGCGGTGCGGATCAACGACGACGGGGAGGTGCTCTCTTTTCGCCGAAACGATAAGTGCGCCGCTGGGACTGGGCGTTTTCTGGAGATGATGAGCCAGCGGTTGGGAAAACCTCTTCAGTCCCTGGACGATCTGGCCGCCGGGGCCACCGCGCCCCAGGACGTCAGCAGTCAGTGCGTGGTGTTCGCCGAGAGCGAGGCCATCTCCCACATCAACGCGGGCGTACCCGTACCTGACATCGTGGCCGGTATCTGTGGGTCCATCGGCCGTATCGCCGCCTCTCAGGGGAGGCGCATGCCCGATGCCCGTCGGTTTACGATCACCGGCGGCGTGGCACGGTTCCGGTCCGTGGTGCAGGTGGTATGTGAGCGCCTCGCATTGGAATACCTTGCCTTCCCCGAGAACCCGCAGCTGGCGGCGGCCCTGGGGGCTGCCTTGCTTGAGGACGGCGACGACGCCGGGGCTGGGGCTGGGGCTGGGCCTGGGGCTGAGCTTAGGCCTGGGCCTGGGCCTGGGCCTGGGCCTGGGGAGGTGTGACCGTGGGGATATTCGATAAGCAGGTGGTCGCCGTGGAGGCCTACCTGGATCGGGGTAGGGACCTGGGCCGAGTACGGGAGCTCGACCTGGTCGGGGTGGCGGCTTGGCCGAGCTCGCGTTCGCTGGTTCTGGCCCGAGACACTGCGTTGGACCTGGGGAGTCCGGCGGTGGGCTCAGTGGGGTTCCTGGTATGGACGAAGCCCGACGGATCTGATCCGGAAACCGACCGCGTGTTCCTCGAGGGGGCTGACGTGGCGGCGTTGGCGTCCCAGAACCCTGGACCGAGCCCTGGACCGAGCCCGGGACCGAGCCCGGGACCGAGTCCTGGACTGAGTCCTGGACCGAGCCCTGGACCGAGCCCGGTGGCCTTCGGTCAGGTGGTCATCGTGCGGGGCGACTTTTCCGACGACTACAACTGCTACCTGGAGCTGAAGCAGGCGCTCTACGATCTGGCCCTCGACGGTGTCGCCCTGCGCTCCATGCCCAGCCAGAATCACCTCTGGTGTCGCATCCACTCAGACGCCGTCAGCCGCGGCTTCAGCCTCGCACCCCTGGGCGCCGGGATCATCGCCGGACTACGTCGGCTCGACTTCGTGCATCAGGTGGACGTGTTCTTCCACACGGCCGGCCGGGAGGCTCTAGCGCCCCTGGCCGCCATGGCAGCCGACGCCGGGCGGGTGGTGGGTGCGCTCATCAAGCGCCACGAGGAGGCGTTCGCCGAGTGCGGCGAATGTGAGTACGCGGAGTTCTGCGACGAGCGGAAGCACGAGTCCACACCTGAATCTGAGATCCATCAGGGAGCTGTGACGTCATGAGCAGTCGAACCATCGTGGTCTGTGGCAAGGGCGGCGTGGGTAAGACCACCATCTCGGCCATGTTGTGTCGTCGGTTGGCCGCGGCCCCCTCGGTTCGGACCCTGGCGGTGGACGCCGATCACGCGGGTGGGCTGGGTCTGGCCCTCGGCCTGGATCCGGACATCACCCTGCGCCACGTACGGGAGCAGTCCCTGGCGGAGCTCGAATCGCATGTCGCCTCCCGCAAGGCGGACCTTCACCAGTCCGTGGAGTATCGCCTCGCCGAGGCGCTCACCGAGCGAGACTCGCTGGCCTTCCTGGCCCTGGGACGCTCCGAAGCTCAGGGGTGCTTCTGCGCGGTCAACGCCGTGCTCAAGCGCGCCCTGGCGCACCTGTCCTCCCAGTTCGATCTCACCCTGGTGGACGCCGAGGCGGGCCTCGAGCAGATCAATCGCGACGTGGTGGGTGACATTGACCTGCTGCTGCTCGTGTCGGACACCTCCGTCAAGTCTCTACGTGTAGCCGAGGCCATCCAAAAGCTGGCCACCCGCCTCGGCCGGGCCCGCAGCTGCGGCCTGCTCATCAATCGCGTGGATGACGACGCGACGGCCCGGGCAGTGCACCAGCGCACGTCCATCCCACTGCTGGGCTGGATCCCCCAAGACGACGAGGTGACCCGCTTCGACGCCGAGGCTCGCCCCTTCTTCGAGATGAGCGACACCCCCGCCACCATCGCCGTGGACCGCGCCCTGGCACCGTTTCTCCTCGGAGATTGAGCCAGATCAGAGAAGTGAGTCAGGGAGCGGGCTGTAGGGCGAAGGGGCGGCCCGTGTTGTATTTGAACAGGTAGGTGTCCCCGGCGGCGAGGGTGATCTGGAGCTCGGCTCGGCTCTGGCCGAGATCCGTTAGGGGGGCTTGGACCACCTGGCCCGTGATCTTGTCCAAGTGCAGTACCGAGTCGGTGGCGAAGTCTGGATCTGTCTGGTCGAAAAAGTCGAAGGTCACCCGCAGTGAAACGGGATCGGCGTTGTTCGCGGGGAAGACTCCCATGGTGTGGTGGGCATTTTGGATCATCACGTAGCGCTCACCATCGTCATCGACGAAGAAACCCAGGAGGAGATCTTCGGGCTCGGAGCTCGGGCCCAGAAACGCGGTTATCCACCGGTCGCAGCCCGCGCCCCGGGTCCAGTCCTCGATCCCCAGCGGATGCACATTCTCCAGCGATGAAATGTAGCGAACGTCGGTGGAGGTAAGCTGGGTGATCGCTCGGCCCAACTGTCGTAACTCGCGATTGAGCTGGGCCGCATATTGGTACTGCTCGGTCTTTTCGGCGGTCAGATCGCCGGAGGAGACGAACAGAATTGGATCCAGATCCTGACTGTGCGGTGGGCCGATCTGGTAGAGAAACCAGGTCACGCCGGTGTAGCCGTAGGTCAGGGCGAGCAAGGCGTTCCAGCGCATATCGGACTCGGTGGGACGGATCGGTTCGCCCGCGTCCACGTAAGAGTTCAAGTAGCACCAGTAGGGACGATCCGAGGCGAGGCCGGCCTCTCGGAAGAGACCATAGCGTTCGTAGACAGCGTTTGAATAGACGTAGGTGTCGAAGGCGACCACGTCGCCGTCCATGTGGTCGGCGTAGTAGTCGAGCATCTCGGGCAGGCCTTCGGAGGAGAGGGAGAAGTTCACGACGATCAGCGCCTCCGGATCCACGGCGCGGGTGGCGGTGATTCCCACTTCCAGAGCAGTGAGCTGGGCCATGGTTCGTGGTTCGTCACTGATCTGGTAGCCGATACGACCAAAGGGGTTGGCACCGTAGCCGCCGAGGAGTAGCCCCCCGTCGTGGCTCGTGCCGTCCCCCCGTACCCAGGACAAGAAGCGGAAGTCCGCCCGGCCCGCGGCCGCCCAGCCGTCCATCTGGGTGGGGAGCCCGTCCTCCCACAGGTGTACCGCGTTGGCGGCGAAGTCGTCGAAGTACTCGTCGACCCGGTCGGCGGAGGGGGCGTCCACCGCGACGGTCAATCCGGTGATGAACATCGGGTTGTTGCGCACCCAGGTCAGCCCACGGCCCAGCACCGGAGGCGGTCCGAGGTCGCAGTTTTGGAGGTGGCCTCCATCGGTGGTGACGGCTCCATCATCGTCCGGATTGGCGTCAGCCCCCGAGACCGTGGCGTCTCCACCCGGACCGTCGCCGTCGGGTCCACACCCGGCTCCCGTGAGGCTCAGGAGCAGGATCAATGCCCCAACCGCTACAGGGATCCGATAGACGGGTGCCATTGTGTACCCCTTCCTCAACGCGGCGCGCGGACGCCGTTGTACTCTTGGCGGGAGACGCAGCCCTCGATGGTGGCGCAGTCCGGGCTGCCGTTGGTGGACGGCGTGTATCGGATGTTCCCGGTCAGGGTGTCTCCGGTCAGGGTTCCGCTCAGGATGGAGTTGAGGGTCCAGGTGCAGCCCGCCGCGGTGGTGGACCGCGTGCCGTACAGGGTCAGATTCACCTGATCGCCGCTGACTGTGCCGCTGTACTCCCGCGAGCCCAGGGACACATCGAACCAGGTCCCGGCGGCTCCGCCGACCACGGCCGAGGCCGAGTCTCCGGACTGGGTCACCGTCACCTGCACCCCGGTGGTGGTGTCTCCCTCCACCCAGTCATTGAAGTTGCAGCCGTTTTCCCGGTTGGTCAAGGCGATGGTGTACATCCCCTCCACATCGACAGGGTCCTCATTGCAGCCACCGCCCAGCAGCAGCAGCGGCAACAGTGGCACCAACACCCATCCCCACAGTGCAACCGATCTCCTCATGACGAACCTCCTCATTCGATTTTGGGTACGACCAGTCCCTACGGTCCCCGTTTTGTCGTCTGCTGTCAATTGGAGGTCGGAATGGGGCACGGCGCAGCTGTCGCTGGCTCCGTGCAGTGGGGAGGTTTTTTTTTACGACAGGAATCCGGAGAAGGCCGACGCCGGGTCACCGATGTCGCGCAGGTTCAGAGGCAGTCCAGCTGGGTGTACCTCAGATCTCTGTTTATGTAGTCGTAGTAGCTGATATGGGGCCGGCCGGCGGCATCGAGCGCCAGCGAGGTGAACCTTCCCACGTCCTCGGTGGTGTCGACGGCCTCGATCTGCCAGGTCGTCCCGTCGAAGTAGGCGTACTTCAGGTCTTGGTTTGATGTGTCGTAGTAGCTGATGTGGGGCCGGCCGGCGGCATCGAGCGCCAGCGAGGTGTATTCGCCTACTGTCCCGACGGTGTCGACGGCCTCGATCTGCCAGGTCGTCCCGTCGAAGTAGGCGTACTTCAGGTCTTGGTTTGATGTGTCGTAGTAGCTGATGTGGGGCCGGCCGGCGGCATCGAGCGCCAGCGAGGTGTATTCGCCTACTGTCCCGACGGTGTCGACGGCCTCGATCTGCCA
The DNA here is from genome assembly GCA_029938605.1 of Deltaproteobacteria bacterium. GTDB lineage: Bacteria > Myxococcota_A > Polyangia > HGW-17 > JAJRWW01 > JAJRWW01. Next base: position 5,244 of record JAOZUO010000306.1, read on the forward strand.
GGTCGTCCCGTCGAAGTAGGCGTAC
>JAOZUO010000162.1 GCA_029938605.1 Deltaproteobacteria bacterium
ATTCAGGTCAAATCGGCGGTTCGCTGTTCAGGGGATTAAAGGACAGATAGCCTTTTTGCGGCAGCGGCTTGTGGTCGCCGATATTGTGGGCGACGATCATCTTCAGATTTCGCCCCGTAGACAGCAGTGGCGCGACCTTGCGGAAATTGAGCTTGCCAGGGTCGATCCGCTCTCCGACCTTGGCCTCGATCAAGGTGAGGTCGTCACCCTTTTCCACGAGGAAGTCGATCTCTACGCCATTGTGATCGCGATAAAAGAAGAGCTCCCGTCCAGGGACGAGGGAGCTGGTCTTCACCACCTCCATCAGCACAAAGGTCTCCCAGAGATTTCCCCGGTAAATGTGGCTGTGCCATTTGTCGGCGCTGTTGATACCCAGCAGGTAACAGGCCAGCCCGTGATCAGCAAAGTACAGCTTGGGCGACTTGGTCAGTCTCTTGCCGATGTTGGCGAAGAACGGAGGCAACAGGTAGACCAGGCCGCTCATTTGCAGTGCGTGAACCCAGGTCTTGATCGTGACGTCGGAGATGCCCACATCGTTCGCCATGTCCCGGTAGTTGAGAAGCTGTCCCGTTCTCGCGGCGGCGATCTTCATGAACCGCCGGAAGTCGCTGAGATTCTTCACGTCGATGATCTGCTTGAGGTCCCGTTCCACGTAGGTTCTGAGGTAGCTCTCGAAGAAGTCATCGACCTCGATGTTCTCGTTGCTCCATAACTCGGGGTAGCCCCCTTTCCACAGGTGCTCATGCACTGCCAGTCCTTGGCTGCCCCGGAGCTCGCTCGCGCTCAAAGTCTCGAGGTTGACGATGCTGATGCGCCCGGCGAGGCTCTCGGAGATGTTCTCCATCAACTCGAAGCGTTGGCTTCCGGTCAGGATCCACCTTCCGTAGCTCTGCCTGTCCAGATCTACCCGGGGCTTAATCTCCTTGAACAGTTCGGGAACATACTGAATTTCGTCGAGCACAGCCGGACCGTTGAATTGATCCAGAAAGAGGCCCGGTGACTCCTGGGCGGCCTCTACCTGACGCAAGTGGTCGAAGGTCAGGTATTGAAGGCTCGGAAACCTGCGTTTGAGCAGCGAGCTCTTCCCGGTCTGCCGGGCGCCCGTGACCAGCACCACCGGTCTGGAAGACGCCAGATTCTCGAGCCTGTCACCACAGGAACGCTTGATCCACACGGGGCCTCCTTAGGATATTCCAAGTGTGTACTTTGTATTTTCCAATGTCAATCTTTGGTATTCTTGACAGCAATGGGCCGAAATTATCATGGAGGTCCATACGGACCGCCTCTCCCAATGGTCCATCGGTCCAAACTTATCGTAGGCGGCTCTCAGTGCACGCCGCCCTTAGCGGCGTTTTCGGCGGGGTTTGCGTTTTGGGCGTTTTCGGCGGGATTTGCGTTTGGCGCGTTTGGCCTTGCGGCGGGCGCGGGTCCAGCGTTTGACGCTGCGTTGCCAGTGGCGTGACTTGACCACGAGCTTGGCGGAGAAGACCCGGGGTATGTCGAAGACCGGCTGCTTGGCTCCCCGGAGCACGTTGTACGCGAAGGCGCTGCCCAGCACGCGCTTGACGTAATGCCGGGTCTCCCTGAAGGGGATGGACTCAATGAAGTGATCCACGGGGAGGTCTCCGCGTTTGCGGATCCATTCGAAGATTTTGGTTTCCCCGGCGTTGTAGGAGGCCACCGTGGGCACCAGGTTTCCGTCGTACAGGCGTAGGAGCCAGCCCAGGTAGCGGGTGCCGATGGGGACGTTCAAGCTGGGACGTTTGAGCGTCTCCAGGGTGATGCGGGGGCGTTTGCGGCCGCGGAAGCGCTTGGCCGTGGAGCGCAGTAGCTGCATGAGCCCTACGGCCTTGGCCCTGGACACCAGCCGGGGATTGAAGGCGCTCTCTTCGCGCATGAGGCCCCACACCAGGGAGGCGGGCAGCTTGTTCTTTTTTGCGTTGGGTCGCACCAGGGGGCCGTAGGGCTTCGGAAAGCTGATGGACCAGCGCGAGTGGTTGGCGCCCTGGGGCGGGAGCCCCGCGTAACTGCGCAGGGACCAGCGTACGATCCAGTGGGCCTTGTGCTGCAGGCCCGCCCGGTCGTACAGCACGGCGGCGGCCCAGAGTCGCGCTCGCCGTTCCTTTTTGGGTAGCGACGTTTTGGACCGGGTCGCCTTGGGGGAGGCCGCTTCGCCAGGGATGCGCTTGGGCGACCGGATGCCCAGGCTGTACAGCTCCCGGGCCGCCAGATTGCCCAGGCCCAGGCGCGCCAGCTCCACCGCCCGACCAAAGCCCAACTTGCGATACACGGGACTCGGGCCGAAGCGCCAGGCGCGCCGGGCGGATTGGGCCCCTGAGGCGGCCAGAAGTGCGCGGGCCTGCTCGGGCGCGGTGGTCTGGAGTCGCGAGAGGCTCAGCAGGGCGTAGAAGGTGAGGGGGTATCGTTTCACCACCGCCCCGTAGGCGTTTCGCGCCGCGACGGACCGCCCGAGGCGGGCCAGGATCCGAGCCCGCCAGTAGCCGTCCCTGCCTGCGTTTTCCAACCGTCCCATGGCGCGACGGATCTTCCAGGACCGGTCCAGCAGGGCCAGCCCCTTTTTGTACCGTGCCTGCGTGTAGGCGATCCAGGCCAGGCGCCACAGGGCGTTCTTCTGCATGTCGCCTTTGGGATATCGCGTGGGCAGCTTGCGAAGCCGGGCGTGGGCCTTGCGGGTCTGGCCCAGTTTTTCCAGCAAGATGGCCGAGCGGTAGCTGGCGTCGTCAGCGAAGGAGTGGTTGGGGTGCTCGGCCTCCACCCGCCGGAAGAGGGCGAGGGCCCGGCGGGTGCGACCCAGGGCGGCGTTCATCTTGGCCGCCACGTACTTGGCCAGGGCCTGCTCACGGCGGAGCTTGGCCCGGTCGCAGGTCCGCAGGGCGACGCGCAGGGTCTTTAAGGCCGCGGCCCGGTGACGTTTCTTTTTGGCCTGGATGCGACCCAGCGCCGTGGCGGCGCGACACAGAGAGGCCAGGCTACATCGCCCTACCCGGCGGGCTTGGGCCAGGGTTTTCGACGCCGCGCCCATGCGCCGGGCCCGGCTCAATACCCGAGAGCGGGCGAGCAGGTTGTCACAGGTCCGGCGGGCGAGGCGTTTGCGTCGCCATCGGTTGGACTCCCGCTTCAGAATCCTGGGCAACATCGCTCGCGCCCGCTTGCCCCACACCTTGTGGGGCGACACTGCGTCCACCTTGTGCAAGAGGGTGACAATCCGTTTCGTGGGCGTGTTGGGGATCCGGGCCAGGGCCTGGGCCAGCCGCAGGCGCGCCTCCGCCGTTCCCGAGCCGCCCCGACGGGTCTTGAGGTAGGTCGCATAGATCTGCGCCGCCCGGCGCCACTTCTTTTGGCTGCGCAGGGTGTCACCCAGCAGCAGCAGGGCTCGCGCCGTAAAGGGTCCCGGTCCCTTGACCCGCGATGCCAATCCCTGGGCCAGGTGGGTCTGATGGTTGTGATAGGCACACCGGGCCGCGAAGTAGGTTGCCTCGTGGCGCAGGGTGGGGTAGGTGATCTGTAGCTTGAGCAGCAGCCGCAAGGCCTCGGCGTATTGGCGTTGGCGCATGAGCGTGTGCGCCAGCACGAAGCGGAGCCGCTGTGGGTGAGCCGGGCGGGTCTTGAGCGCCTGGCGCAGGGACTTGGTGGCGCCGGCCAGATCCCCCTGGAAGAGTTGAGTCCGGGCTTGGGCTGCGGCGCCCTTAGGGAAGTAGCCCACTACGCGGTCGGCGTAGAACATGCCGTTTTCTACCACCGCCTTGGGTGCGGCCGATGGCTTGAGAATTGCCCCGGCGGTCTGCCCGGGACCGGTGGAGCGCCCGGGTCGTCGGGGGGCCGAATGGGCGGTGGCCGCCCGTCCAGGGGTCGCGCCGAGCCCCTGCGGTGGCCCTACCAGCAGCACCGCGGCGCCAAAGCTCACCAGGGCCGATCCAAGCAGCATGATGATGTAGTACCGTGCCTTCACAGCGCCTCCATAGTTGTAGTACCGGCCGGAGAATGCGCGCATTCCCAATGATCGAGATCTATCAAGCCGGCGGTCAACGGGCAAATTTCTGGAGCCGCGTGGTCTTGGCCTTTGAACCGTTGGGTCGTACACTGCCCCCATGCGAAGTACGAGTACGCCAAGGACCCTGGTCATGCTGTGCGGCTTTTTGACGGCCTGCCCCGGACCTCCCACGGGACGGACCCCGGGCAACGCCAACCAGAGCAACGTCAACCCCGACGCGCCGGTGGATCGCGTGAAAGCGGCCCTGACCAAGAACCTGGGGCAGTATCGCCGGCGTCTCCGCCGCTGTCACGAGCTGGCCATGGCCGAGAACTATAGGGTGGGGGGCCGGGTGGCCTTAGAGCTGCTCGTGCGACCCCAGGGGGTGGTCACCCACGTGAAGGTCCTCGGCAACACCTCAGGCAGCTCGCTGCTGGCCACCTGCGTGAGCCATGTGGTCAAGAGCTTTGTCTTCCCGGCCGGCGACGCCGACCTCCGGCTGCCGCTGAAGCTGCGCTTCGCCCAGCCCAAGACCAAGCTCACGGTGCGCATGGACGACGTGCTGGCCAAGGCCAAGCTCGGCAAGGGGTTCATGGCCAAGGTGCTGTTGCATCCCAAGAGCGTCTCCGGAGACCGGGTCTCCCTGACGGTGTTGCGCTTTGCGCCGGGCGCGAAGCTGCCCATGTTGCGCCACGCGGTGGACCTGGGCCTGTACGTACTTCAGGGCGCCTTGAAGGTCACCGGGGGCGCCGCGCCGGCGTTGCTCCGGACGGGAGACAGCGCCGCCATCGGGGCCAACGTGACCCACGGCCTGGAGCCCGCGGGTACGGGAATGTGCGCGGTGCTCCTTTTCTTTGGGCCCGCCGGTTCGGAGTCGCTGTTTTTGACGGGTACGCCCGCGGTGGGCAGTGCCTGGCAGCCCCAGGCCAAGCCGGTGACCGGCTCGCCCCTGGCCCTGCGCGGTCTGGCCGTGGGCCCGGGGGATCTCACCTTGCGTCAGGCGGTGTTGCCCGTGCCCCAAGTGGTCACCGTACCCCGGGGTCGCTCCGCTCTGCTCAACCCCGACGCGGCATCCATGCACCACGCCCTGCTGGTGACCGAGGGCGCCTTCTACGTGACCATAGAAGGTATCCGGCTCCCCGCCGAGACGGGCATGTCCATCTACATTCCCGGTGGTCAGAAGGCTAGCGTCACCCCCGTCGGCGGACGGGCCGGCCGCCTCGTGGTGTACCCCTGGCCCAGCCGGGGCTCCTGGTCCAAATCAACGGTCCACAGGCTCGTGAAGCTCCAGTAGGCCAGTTGCCACTTCTGGGGTGGCAACTGCTAGGAGCCGGGGCGGTGGCAAAACACCCCTAGACGTCGAAGAGTGCGGATACTAAGATGTGGTACGCCCTATCGCTGCTGCCACAGGTGCAAGACTATGACCAGTCACAGAAACCCTACTCGAATCGCTTCTATATTGGGCTTGGTTGCCCTGTTGGGACCCGGTTGCAATCAATCGGACCTTCCGGATTCCGTACCTCCTTCTATTGTTAAGTTTGTTAGTGATCCCACGCCCTTGGCGGTGACTGGGCCGCGGGTGGGACATCCCATGGGCGGCTATCAGATCGTGACCCAAACCCCCACGGGCACCTGCATCATGGTGATCCCTGAGCCGCAGCCCTACGCCCTCAACCCCGACGGGTCCCACAAGCTGCCCCACGAGATCATCCGGCCCAAGTCCGGCGAGGCCCACAGGCTGTATCTGCACTTCGGCGGCGCCAGCATCACCTCAGGAAACGACAACCCCGACACCTTTTCCAGCTTCATCCCCTGGAGCGATTCGGAGATCCCGGCCTTTGACCACGCCGATTTTACCGTAGGCACCATCGACACCCGGGAGAAGGTTATCGACGCCATCAGGCGGTGGGTGCAGTACTTCTACGCCCACAACGACCTGGAGGTGGTCACCGTCCAACCCCCCGCGGGATCCGCCTACGGCATGATGGTGGTGGGGGGCGGCCCCGGGGATCTCGGTCAGCCCACCGGGGTGCTGGGGATCTCGCCCTTCGATTGCGACAAATACGACCGGAACGTCTCCTTCACTTTTTCCGAGGACCACCGCAACATGCTGATGCTCGTGCAGACCATCGTGCATGAGGCGGGCCACGCTTTCGGTTTGGCGCACGTCGATAACGATGCGGCCATCATGAACCCCTCGGCCTCCATGGGGGAGGTTTACTGGGACTCGGGCATGGTGCCCGACGGTCAGGCTTGCGATGGAACCGGGCAGCAGGACAGCTTCGAGGTGCTCAAGGAGCACATAGGCGTGCGGACCGACACCACCCCGCCCTGGGTGGAGATCTACGATCCGGGGCAGGATGCCGTCGTGCCGGCCTCGTTCCAGTCCCTGGTACACGGCACCGACAACGTGGTGCTGTACTCGGTGGAGTATTTCGTGGACGGGGCCTCCATCGCCACCGAGACCCTCCCGGAGTTCGCTTTCGGGGTCAACGACCTGATCGAGGGGGGACACCGGCTCTGGGTCGTCGGTACAGACGCCCACGGCAACACCTTCACTTCCGAGCCCATCGAAGTTCTGGTGGAAGCCAACTGCGGTGTCCTGGCTGGCTGCACCGAAGGCCTTGGAGGCGTGGGCGAACCCTGCGTTCGCGCCGCCGACTGTATGACCGGCCTGTGCGCCGAGGACGCCATGGGCATGTCCGTGTGCTCCCGGGTGTGTGACGACTTCGATCCCTGCCCCTTGGGTACCGTGTGTACTCCCTCGGACACGGGGGACGCCTCCTCGGTGGACTTCTACTGCGCGGGGGGCCCGGCTCCCGTCCACATCCTCGTGGCCGCCAGTGGCTATGAGCTGTCGGGGTGCGCCACGGCGCGGGGCCCGGTGGGAGCCGGCACCCTGTGGATCCTGCTGTTGGCGGGGCTTTGGGCCCAGGGCTGTCGCCGTCGCCGTCGCCGTCGCTGATCCCCTCTGAATCACCCCCGACGTGCGGGAAAGCAGTATCCCGACGTGCGGGAAAGCGGTATCCCGACGTGCGGGAAAGCGGTATCCCGACGTGTGGGAAAGTGGTATTGTGCTGTCGTGTCCGAGTATTTGGAGCGAACCGCAGACCGATTGATTCAGGAGCTTCTCGCGGAGCTGCCCGCTCTCCTGATCGTGGGCCCGCGCGCAACGGGTAAGACAACAACGGCTTCGAGATACGCCTCCACGATCGTCCGGCTCGATCGCCCCGGAGAGGCTGTGGCGTTCAAGGCCGATCCCGATGCTGCGCTACGGGGGCTCATCGAGCCCGTGTTGCTCGACGAGTGGCAGGAAGTCCCAGAGGTGCTCGGCGCGGTGAAGCGCGCGGTCGACAGGGACTCACGACCGGGTCGGTACCTGCTGACGGGATCGGTGCGGGCGGACCTCGACGCCCCAACTTGGCCGGGAACTGGCCGCCTTGTCAGGGTGCCCCTCTTCGGGATGAGCGTCTCTGAGCAGCTCGGCTGTCCGAGCTCCGTACCTCTTCTCGACCGCCTCGCTCGGGGGGACACTCTCGCCGTACCGCCCACTACGCCGGACCTTCGCGGCTACGTCGAGCTGGCCATCCGCAGTGGCTTTCCAGAAGCAACGCTTTCTCTGACCGACCGCACGAGGATGCGCTGGCTAGAAAGCTACATCGACCAACTTCTGACCCGTGACGCGATGCACCTGGATGGGGTCCGGGATCCCATGAAGATTCGACGCTATTTCGAGGCCTATTCGTTGAGCTCCGCCGGCGTAGTTGCGGACAAGACTCTCTTCGAGGCGGCAGGGCTGAACCGCAAAACGGCCCTCGCCTACGAGCAGCTTCTCGTCAATTTGATGGTGATCGAGCGCGTGCAGCCATGGACGTCCAATCGGCTCAAGCGGCTGATTCGCTCGCCGAAGCGGTACCTGATCGACCCGGCGCTCCTCGCCGGTGTCCTGCGCCTGGATGCGACGGCGATTGTTCGTGATGGAGATCTCCTTGGCCGCGTCCTGGATACCTTCGTCGCCTCCCAGCTCCGAGCAGAGCTGTCCATTGCCGAGTGCAGGCCGCGCCTCTTTCACCTGCGCCTCGAGCAGGGTCGCCGCGAAATCGATCTGCTCGCCGAGCTGGCTGGTGGAGGGATCGTCGGGATCGAGATCAAGGCCGCCGCGGCTCCCCGTACCGACGCAGCCAAGCATCTATTCTGGCTCCGGGATCGCCTCGGCCAGCGATTTGTCCACGGCGTGGTACTGCACACCGGGCCGCGTGCCTATGCGCTCGGGGAACGCATCTCCGCCGTGCCGATCTCCACCCTGTGGGTGTAGCGAGGAGCTCGTTACGCCTGTCTCCATCCCCATATATCTGAACCCATTGAACTCTGAGATGTCGTATTCTGCGTGTCTTCGTCGTGGAGCGCTCTGTTGCGTCCGCCCTGCACTGGTAGCGGTTGAGCTTGGTGTCCACTTTCTGGCGAGCCTGCTCGATGATCTTGTCAGGGTGGCTGACATTTGATGGTCATTGCCTGGTGTTTTCTCCAGGTGACCTACCAGATGATCTTCGGTAGTATGCCTATCGTAGTCTACAACTGAAGGAGCTCTGGATGTACTCCCTGCGACGACTGGTTGGGTTGGCCTTGGCGACGGCGATGGTGACGACGATGGCTGGATCCCTCCTTCCGTCCCCCGACGCCAGGGCTGGTGGTTTCACCATTCCGCTCATCGGCGGTCGCGCCTCCACCAAGCTGGCCTTCGTTGCTAAGCCTGACGACACCTCGGCCATTTACCACAACCCCGCGGGGCTGAGCCTGCTCGGCCCCTACCAGATCGACCTCAGCGGCACCACCATCCTGTCGCGCAGCGCCTATAGTCGCTGCTCCATTGCCAGCCCCATCGGCTGCGCCACCGATAGCGCTGGGAATATCGCGTACGAGCCCACCATCAGGACCACCAAGTACGGCGCCATGCCCGCGGGCTTCGGCGTCCTGCCCTACATGGGCATGTCCGGACGGTTCGGGCTCAAGCGGTGGAACTTCGGCCTGGCCGTGTACTCGCCGCACAACGCCACGGGCTCTTTTCCGGACTGCCAGCGAGACGAAAACGGCGCCCCCATAGACTGCAGTATGGCGCCCCAGCGGTTCCACGCCGTGATGGGCAAGATCACCACCATATACATTAATCCCACGGTCTCCTATGAGCCCCACCCGGCCATCGCCTTCGGCGTGGGTGTCTCGGCGGTGCGGGCGGCCATCATCCTGGATCGCTCCTTGTGGGTGGGCGGCGAGAACGGTACCGCTGGGATCTTCTGGAACGGTGAGGGGCGCGTGCGGCTCGACGCTGCCACGTGGTCCTATGCCTTCAACCTCGGGCTCCTGTGGCACGTGGGCAAGACCTTCCCCAAGGTGCGCGCCCTCAAGGGTCTGCGGTTCGGCTTCAGCTACTCCAGCCAGACCAAGTTCTCTTTCAAGGAGAAGATGTCCCTGTTCCAGCCCGCCATCTGGGCCACCATCGCCGAGAACGAGGGCTGCGCGAAGGCCCCCGACTCCTCCATGGATGATGGGCATGTGCAGTGTAACGCCCAGGCGGATCTCACCTTTCCCATGCTGGTGCGCTTCGGCCTCAACTGGGAGCTGACTTCCGAGTGGGACGTCGGCTTTGACGTGTTCTGGCAGCAGTACTCGGTGTACAAGGAGATCCGCATCGAGTTTTCCGAGCCCCTGACCCTGGCCACGGGCACCACCGTGGGCGAGACCGTCGAGCCCAAGAACTCCTTCGATATCTGGTCCTTCGCCCTGGGCGTGCAGTACGCGCCCAAAGCGGTCAAGGGGCTGGAGATCCGCGGTGGCGTCATCTTCGACCAGTCGCCCTACCCGGACAACACCTACACGCTGCTGTCGCCCGACGCCGACAAGATCGGTGTGTCCCTGGGCGTCTCCTACGTATTCAAGTTTGGGCTGGAGATCGGCGGTGGCTACATCATGCTGCGATACTTCGATCGGATCATCCGGGACTCGGAGATCGTGCCGAAGATCTGCGAGGTGGGCGACACGGACTGCGAAGCTAGTTATCCCCAAGCGCCGTTTTCCATGAACGGCGACGTGAAGAACAAGATCGTGCACCTGTTCGCCCTGCACGTTGGCTGGCGCTTTGGCGGGGGAAAGCCGTCGTTGCGGCGGCCCGTAAGGGCGATCCCTATGCTCGACGACGATCCGCGCCCCGCCGGGGCCCGGACCCAGCCCGCGCCTCCTCCTCCTCCGACGACGTCTCGGGCGCCCGTCAAATCGTCTCGCCGCGTCGCGCCGGCCTCGGTCGCGCCTCCCCCCCGTAAGGGACCCGCACCGGCTCCCGCGCCCCCGGCGGATCCGCCCCGATCCCGACCCTGAGTCTCCGTTGACGGCTGTATGTAGGTAGTGCCTTGAAGAAAACGAAGATCCTCCGCAAGCCATTCAAGCTCCTCCTCCGCGAGGTCATGGAGCCCTACGAGGGCGGGCCGGAGAGCTCCAAGCTGAGCCTCATCGTCGATCTCTTTGTGCTCGTGTGCATCCTGGCCTCCTGCGTCATGATTCTGTTGGAGCACCTGTACCCACAGCATGAGGCGCTGTATTGGAGGCTGGAGCTGATCTTCACTTCCATCTTCGTCGTGGAGTATCTGTGTCGCTGGTACGTGGCCCGGAGCCGCCTCAAGTATCCGTTCACTTTCTACGCCATCATTGACCTGGTGGCGATCCTGCCCACCATCCTTATGCTCTCCAACGAGCTGTTGATGCTGCGGATGATCCGTGGGATCCGGCTGCTGCGGCTGCTGCGGCTGCTGCGCCTGTTGCGGCTGCTCAAGTTTCTACGCTACGGCTTTTTCATCTACCGGGGGCTGGTGCAGTTCCGCATCTGGTTCTCCGCGGCGAACTACCAGTATCGACTCAAGGAGCTGGGGCGCCTCTTCGTGTGGGTGGCCGTGGCCTGGATCATCGGATCGAACCTGCTGTACATCACCGAGTCCGCCCTGGCGGACAAGGGCCCCTTCAACGAGTACTGGAAGTCCTACTGGCACATTCTCATCGTGCTCATCTCGGGCATAGAGGACAAGGAGCCCCTGTCGCTGCTGGGCCGCATAGAGGTCACGGTGATGCTCATCGCGGGCATCTGCATCGTCGGTATGCTCACCGGTGAGATCGTCGCAATTTTGGTAAAGAAGGCCCAGCGGGTGGGCAAGGTGGCCATCAAGCCGCCCCACGGCAAGCTGGGGCGCCACTTCGTGATCCTGGGACACAACGCCCACCTGGACTCGGTGATCAAGGAGATCTACGCCGCCACCCACGGCAAGAACTACATCCTGCTGGTCAGCCCCGAGGCCGAGGACGTGAGGATCACCGATGCGAAGGTGTACCAGCGCGTCTTTGCCCTGTCCGGGGATCCGGTGCGGGTGGAGGTCCTGGAGCAGGCGCAGATCGACAATGCCGTGCGGGTGGTGGTGCTGGCCTCCGAAGAGGAGAGCGCCTCCTCGCCGGCGCACATGGTGGATGACCGCACCCTCATGGAGACCATCGCCGTGGTCGCCGGCCGCAAGATCCCCATGGTCGTCGAGCTGCGGGACCCGGACTCTTTCGGGGACGTGCGCGTCTTGCAGGACTGCGGCATAGAGTTCATTTTGTCCAAGCGCTACGGAGAGATCCTCATCAGCCAGGCCGCCCGCAACCCGGGGGTTACCGAGATCTACGATCGGCTGATGACCTTCTCCGACGAATCGAACGAGTTTTACACCATCGGTGTACCGCCGGAGCTGGTGGGTCAGCACTACCGGTCGGCGCAGATTTTCTTCCTCGAAATGGACGAAGAGGACATCACCCTCGTGGGTATCGATCGGTCACCGTCGGAGCGGCCCCACACCGAGTTCATGCTCAACCCGAATGTGGAGCACTGCGGCGTGAGCGAAGAGGAGTTGATCCTCACCGAGACCGACCGGCTCATTGTGCTCGCCTTTGAGCGGCCGTCCCTCGTTGAGGTGAACCAGGAGGACTTATGGAGTGGCAAGATCCTCCAGCGGAGCTAGAGAACCACGTCGTCATCTGCAACTGCTCCGAGCAGGTGCGCCGCATCGTCGGTGAGCTGCACGCCGAGGCGGTGACGGATAAGCCGGATGTGGTGCTGCTCGTGCAGGACGCCGCCCTTTGGCGAGACAATCCCCAGTGGCATCCCAAGCGGCAAAACGGCCACACCCAGGAGCACTTCTTCGTGCTGATCCGGGAGGGCGGGCCTTCGCACCAGGCGAACCTTCTGGCGGCGTCCATCCGAACCGCCCGGGCGGCGATCATCCTCGCCGACCCCCGCCAGGGGAAGCTGGCCGACTCCCGGTCCACTCTGGTGGCCATGGCCCTGGAGCAGCAGAACCCCGACGTACACACGGTCATGGAGCTCATCTCGTCGGTGAACCGGGAGCACCTGCGGGCCACGGAGGTAAACGAGGTGGTGTGCGTGGGGGAGATCGCCGAGCGGCTCATCGCCCAGAGCTGCATCACCCCGGGGGTGAAGAATATCTTCGAGTCGGTGCTGGTGAACAAGCCCGGCACGAACAACATCTACATCATGCAGCTGCCCAAACCCCTGGCGGGCACCTCGTACCGAGAGCTCGTGCGCAGGGCCATCATGGCCCGGGCGCCCTTCGAGATCATCGGTTTCATCCAAAACAGCTTTCTGCCTCCCCAGTCCGGTGAAGACAAGGCCAAGGCCCGGTGTGCCCAGGAGCGGGGTCTGGATATCAAACCGCACCAGACCTTCGTGCTCAACCCGCGCAACAGTGAGGAGCCCGGACGGGACACGGACCTGGCCGAGCTCGACCAGCTGGTGCTCGTAGCCTACGAGCGCGTCAAGCTCGAGCAGTTCCTGATCCCCGCCGAGCCACGCTCATGATCGATACGCGGGAGCCAAAAGTACTGAATAGACCTGTGAAGAATTCCGATCTTGAGGAACAGATCGATGCCCTCCGCGAGAAGAACACTCAGGTGGCCCGGCGGGCCAGGCACTATGAGGACAAGGTTAAGTCGGCCGAAAATGCCCTGGAAACGGTTCAGAATTCAGCTTCGTACAGGCTTGGGCATCTTCTGATTCATGAGCTGTTAATTGTAAAAGACGTCATTAAGTACATCTATCGTAAGAATAGAGCCAGAAACTGGCCTCCCGCCCATATGGCAACCGCACTCGCGACCAGGCTGACGAAACAATCCAGAGTCGTTCCAGAAAAAGGAACACCGTCACTGGGAGCCGATGGGGCTAGAGAGGGCATCAGTGTCGTTCTGCCCACGTATATGGGTCAAGCGACGATTCTCAGGGTACTAAAATCTCTCGCAGACCAGATTCTGCCCCGTGATCTTTTCGAGGTACTTGTTGTCATCAATGGAGAAAAGGACACCACCGAAAGTCGGATATCCGAGTTCTTGTCAGGGTTCAAAGACATGAATGTTCGTGTCCTTGTCTTGGAGGACAGTGGCGCATCACGAGCGAGAAACCTGGGGATAGCCGAAGCGAAATTCAAATATACCACGCTACTAGATGATGACGACTCGGTCTCCCCAAACTATTTAAGTGCAATGTTCGAGCTGGCCTCTGATGACACCATCGTGTTGTCTCAAATTGTCAATGTTACTGAGAATGAAGTCGATGCGTCGAACGTTATCAATATGCAAATCCTCCAGTGCAATCAGGACGAGGACAGTTTCCTGAGAAGTTGCCACTCGGTATTGACTGTCAATGCATGTAAGCTTATTCCCAGCAAATATATGAAGCAGGTTGCCTTCGATACCTCACTGAAGAACGGTGAGGATGTGGCGTACTTCAGTGAGATGTTCTCTCTCTTTCCTTTCAAGTTCAAGATCGCGCCAGAGGCGACGTACTTCAGATATTTACGCCAGAATTCAATCTCCAGGCAGCCTCTTTCCTTCGAGTTCAATGTTCAGGACAGACTTAGCGTGATTTCCAGTGTCTTTTCCTCTCTCGATAATTCGGCAGATGAGTATGTGAGAGAGTTTCTGCAGCAGAAGATATCCGCGCAAATTTCATTTCTAAACATTTATCTGAAGGCGTTTCCGAGAGAATACGGACGAACGCTCAAGGAGATCAAGGGCCGCAAGTTGCACGCCTTTCCATACCAGAAACTATGGAAGCCCGGTGTAGCAAAGGACTTGATTGTCAGTTATTGCTTCACTCCATACGTCGATACGAGCGCCATTGTTATGGCAAAACGAGTACGGGAGCGAGGCGATTTTGTGGATGTTGTTTACAATGACATGGACTCAGCGAGGGTCAGAGATGAGCGCCTAAACGCGCTCGCTGATGACTTCATTGACACCAGGATGGCAATAGATTCGCCGACGAGTTTTTCGCGGTGGCGTGCGATTGAGGAATTCTGCACGGCGATGTCGGTTCGGTTGAGGCGACGAAAAAAGAGTCCCTATAGAGCGGTCTACAGCCGCGTTTTGTGGCCGGCGTCTAATTTCGCCGCATTTGAGGTTAAGCTGAACAATCCGAATACCCGGTGGATCGCGGAGTTTTCAGACCCGGTTCTTTTTGATATTCATGGGAACGAAAGGTACTCGGAGTTCAATACTGAATGGCATCGTGTTGCTATCGCGAAGCAACTGCAGTTGAAGCGCCTGAAAGTGCCGCGAAGCGACAATCTGTTTTTCTGGTGTGAGTTCCTGGCATATGTGTTTGCGGATGAGTTGATTTTCACCAATGAAAACCAACTGAGCTATATGTTGAGTAAGACAGACAAAGAGATCCACAAAATCATCCTGGATAAGGCGATAACAAAGAGCCACCCAATACTGCCGGCCGAATACTATCGGCTACAAAAAAGCGATTACCGCATTGATGATGAGAAAGTGAATCTTGCCTACTTCGGGGCGTTTTATCAGACGCGTAAGCTCAATGACATCATCGAAATAGTCAAGACGTTGCCCCAGACGTATAGAGACAAGGTCCTGATTCACGTATTTACGAATACCAGGGCAGTACTTGCAGCGGAAATCCAGAACGAAGGCGTTTCAGAGACCTTTGTAATCAATGACTATGTAAGCTATTTTGAGTTCCTGTATTTGACAACCCAATTTGACTGTCTGGTGCTCAACGACGCGATCACGAAGCCGGAGAAGAGCGTTAACCCCTATCTTCCGTCAAAACTCTCTGACTACAGGGGTGGTGGGCAGCGTATCTGGGTGCTGTATGAACGCGACAGTATTTTGCATCAGTCACCGGACATCGAATACAAGTCGGAGCTTGGAAATATCAAGTACGGCTGTCAGGTATTGCAAACGATCGTCAATGAGTGTGGCCAGCCTTCTGAAGATCTGTCCCAATGATGATGGCTGGATACCGATCACCAATCGCAGGTCCTGTCTGGCTGGTCATCAGCCCGAATGGATGGGTATTGGCGGATAAATGATTATTCGCCGCAAAAAAGTTAGGCAGTAAGCCGGGGGCAGGCGTTCAAACCTTTACTTGCTGAAATATTGCCTGAATTATAACGTACGGTTTGTTTCGCACATGTGCGAAACTTACGGTACGTTATCCAGTCCTCCCCACGTCTGCGCGCAATAGCGTGAATCCTGAAGACTCAGCCCTCGCCAACGCACGCGTTGTCAAACAGAGCCCTGGGTAAAGGGCGTGAAAATGCAGGCCTTACACTCTTGGTAGAATACTTACCTTCACTATCGCAGCATAGTCTTATAATGCAAATATAGCCTCTTGAGAGCTTTTAATATATGCATAGGATGTCTAGATGTATTTGTTGTAAACACATCATAAATCAGGTTATTGATATGATCAATCTTGTGCTGAATATTTGTAGTGTCAACATTGTATGCATGTTTAAGACTATCAAAACGTTTCTGGGCATTTGAGATATCAATGTCGTATTTGTGCTGAAGGTTATCCAGTTTGGTTTTAGTATATTCATAATAGAGTTCTAAATTAGTGGCTGTGATGTCTGTGTTTCGTACGTCATCTTTGATAGATCTAGCTACAAAAGGGAATACAGTGCCCTGGCTTGTAACGATGTTTTTGTTTTTATCCCAAGCAAACTCACTATGTGTGAGCCCAGAGACTCCATAGCGCAAAGGGCTATAAAACAAAATATGGTCAGCACCTAATTCTTTGGATAATAGATCTACAGAATGGTTGTCTTCAAATAAGTCCAATGTGCATAAGCCAATATTCATGTCTGGGAAAGCAATGACTTGGGTTTTAGCCAACGGGTTATTGTTAAGATAATTGTCTAAAACTGGATAGAACTGATCTAAGTATTCTATTGTATCCTGTTTGCAATAGAAGTAAAGATCAGCAAGTTTCTCTGTTTCTTTTATGGTCCTTATGGCTTCTAAGGTTCTATGCGCTGTATAGAGCTCAGGGTGATTCATGACTATTTTAGCCCTTAAGTACTTGTCTTTTGTGTACGCATCAACATATAAGCTCTCGTCTTTTATTCTGTAGAAGTATAGTTTCTCATCGATGTGTTTGAATTTGTAGTTATGTTTATAGGCATTGATCCAAAATTCCCAGTCTTCATAGCCGTCACGCATGTTGTGCTTATATCCATTGTTGGTTTCCCATACCGTTCTTTTAATAAGAGCAAGTGCACTACATGGTGTGTTATATAATGGAGTAGTTTGTGCAAATGGTTTCCACATGTTAACACGATCAGATATACCAAAACCCTGATAGCCACTATATACAATGTCTGCGTTATACTCATTCATTGTGTTCATACATTTGTGAACCATTGTATTGTGTAGTTTGTCATCGGCATCTAAGGGTATAAAATACTTACCAGAAGATGTGGCAATCCCACTATTGCGTGCTGCGCATAGTCCGGCATTATCTTGTGAAAGGACCTGGACCCTTGCAGGGTATTGCTTTTGTAAATCTAGTGTTACTTCTTCTGTATTGTCAGGACTACCATCATTGACAATTATAATTTCAATATGCGAGTACGTTTGCTCAGCTGCACTCTGAACAGCTTCTTCCAGGTATTCAGCTTGGTTGTAACAGGGGATGATGATGGAGACTAGATCATGTGATGTCACAATATATGCCTTTGGTTTTACTCTTGATAGATTGGTGTTTTCTGGCGCTGCTTTACTTCTTGTGGGTAGCCTCAGCGTCTAAACCAGTTCCAGGGCACTTTACGGCACCGATCTCGTAAGAATCGGGAGTAGCCGGTCTCAGATACAGCTGGATCCCATGGTATTCATCCGCACATACGAAGACAAGTCGGATCTAATATAGACCCCGATTGGTTGCACGTACGAGCCCCAGTTACCGAGGGTCCGACGTGGGTGAAGGCAACAAGCGCCCTTTCCAGCCGGTATTCAACAGGTACATCAGTGTCGAAGCTTTGCCCAGAGTGTCACCACCGATGAAAGTGGGATCCACTTCGCCGCCTTTTGAGAGATCCACCTAAGTTGCATTATCCGGCTTGCGTAGGGGGGAGCACCGATTTGCCGGTGCTCCTTCTTGTTCCCCGGGCCGCAGGCCCTGGCTCTTGTTCTCATCGAAGATGAGACATGGTTGGCTCTGGTTCCTTGGGCCGAAGGCCCTGGCTCTGGTTCCTGGGGGGGATTGGGATAGCTTCTGGGAGGACTCTGGAGCATGTCCTCTTTGCTCGCGCATGCGGCCACAGCCGTGACCCGCTCGCTGACAGGGCGCAGTTCTCCTGGTAAGGCAGGCGTTCCGATAAGGCCGCAACCGGCTCTACAGCCTCTACAGCGCCGTTAGAAGCGATATAGAGCAGAGCCACCATTCGGAGTTGTCAAAGACTGCTCCACCTGCGCAAAAGAGCAACGCAGTGCGGCATTGAAGGAGTGTGCCGCACGGCACACTGAGTCTCTTCCATCCTGATGCCGGATTCACTGGGGTGCAGCCGATACATGACCTTGATCGCATGCTGTGTCAAGCCCCGATTTCCTTTCTACCGCAGGAATACGGCATTTGCAGCGCAAACGCACGAACATGAGCCTGCTTGCGCAGGACAGTTGCCGACAATGGATCCCACTCCCAGCCACCTGGTTGTTGCTGAAGCACCGGTCGGGTGGATCACTTCACCGGCGGAAGTGGATCTCTCTTACGCCGGCGGTGACA
>JAOZUO010000163.1 GCA_029938605.1 Deltaproteobacteria bacterium
ACGGGGCAAGCAACTCCGAGGACCCCAACGCCAACTGCCGCACGAACTGCCAGCCCGCGAGCTGTGGAGATGGAGTCATCGACAACGAAGCGGGTGAGGTGTGCGACGACGGGGCCGCCAACTCCGAGGACCCCGACGCCAACTGCCGTACGACCTGCCAGCTCGCGATCTGTGGAGATGGCATCGCCGACACCGGCAGCGGAGAAGAGTGCGACGACGGAAACACCGGCGACTATGACGAGTGTAACAACTCCTGCCTACTGCAGAACGCCATCCTGGCGTCCAACCAGGACGGTCCCGCCAGCATCGCTGTGGACTCCACCCACGTCTATTGGTCGAACAACGACGGGGGCACGGTGATGAGGGTACCCATCGCAGGTGGTACGCCCACCCAACTCGCCTCGGGACAGAGTGGCCCCATTTCCCTCGCCATCGATACGACAAACGTATACTGGGTGAATCATCTTGCCGGTACGGTGGTGAAGATGCCGCTCTCCGGTGGTACGATCATCCCACTCGCCTCCTTCCAAACCAACCCGTTTTCCATCGCCGTCAACGCCACACACGTATACTGGGTGAACAACAACGCCCTCAGTACCGGTCTCGGTGCCATGGCAAGAATCCCCATCGGGGGTGGGACAGTCCAAACTATTGCCAGCGGCCTGGACGGCCCTACCCGCATCGCCTTGGACTCGACTCACGCGTACTGGCTGAGCTACTTCGGCAACACGGTGAAGAAGGTGCCACTCGAGGGGGGGGCGGTCATCCCGCTCGCGGACACACAGGGCAGTCCTTCTGAC
Organism: Deltaproteobacteria bacterium; assembly: GCA_029938605.1. Lineage (GTDB taxonomy): Bacteria > Myxococcota_A > Polyangia > HGW-17 > JAJRWW01 > JAJRWW01. The sequence continues at coordinate 801 of JAOZUO010000163.1, forward strand.
CTCGCTGTGGACGCAACGTACCTCTACTGGACAAACAGCAGCACCAACGAAGTGCAGAGGATGACGCTCGTAGGAGGCTCAATCCTCACGCTCGCGTCTGGACAAAGCAGCCCCGCCGCCATGGATATTGACAGCACTCACGTGTATTGGGTCAACCACTCAAACGGCAACATGCGGCGAGTGCTTCTTACGGGGGGCACCATAGAGGAGATCCGGAGCGGGCTGGAGGAACCCAGCGACATGGTACTGAACTCAACCTACGCCTTCTGGTTGAACTACGCCAACGGCAACAACGATGGCTCGGTCATGAGGGGATACAAGTAGACAAGTCGCAGATCTAAGACACCCTCCGGAGCCCCGCAGAGCCTCCGAGATCCAACGCAATGTGAGCTTCCCCTACCCGATCCGTAGTGCGGGCCAGGTGATGCGTTCGGATCGGCAGTGGGGGCAACGGGACGGTCGGGTGAAGCGGCGGCGGCCTTCGAAAGCGTAGTCGCAGTGGAGACAGGTGGCGGGTTCCATGTGGAGCTTGCCCGGGCCCAGGGAGCGGACCACGTGCTCGAGGTCGTCAACCACATCACGCACTGGTAGACCCATGATTTCGGCCAGGTCGCGCACGGTGATGGGGCCGACCTCGAGGTGGGCCATCAGCTCCTGGCGGCGGGTCAAGGACAACGACTGTTCAGGCCTTCTCCGACGGCGCGCCGGCCAAATTGCGGGCCAGATCGCGGGCCAGGTCGACCAGGCGGCGGGCGGCGGTGTCGGGGTCGAGGGTTTCGGTGTCGAGGACCGCGTCGGCCAGGGCGCGGTACAGGGGCTCGCGGTGGGTCAGGACCCGGCGCATCTCCTCGAGGGGGTCGGCGTCGGTCAGGGGCGGCCGGTTCGAGCCGGCGATGCGGGCCACGAGGCGCTCGGGCGTGGCGTGAAGATAGATCACCTTGCCCAGGCCGGCGAGGTGATCCCGGTTGGCCGCGTCGAGCACCGCGCCGCCGCCCGTGGCGATCACGGTATTGTCGACTGGTTGTAGGTCACAGATGACCTCCCGCTCCAAGACCCGGAACCCGGACTCGCCCTCGGCGGCGAACACCTCGGCGATGGTGCGACCGCCCGACTCGATGAGCGCATCGGTGTCGGCGAATTCCCAGCCCAGGAGTCGAGCCGCGAGCCGGCCCACCGAAGACTTACCTGAGCCCCGAGGCCCGATGAGCACGAGGTGACTCATGGATGCATTCCCCCTATCGCAAACGTTGGAGAAGGCACTGTCATCCCCGCGAAAGCGGGGACCGTCCTGTAACCACCATTGCCTGATATAGACGATCCCCGCTTTCGCGGGGATGACATTTTCCGGGGGCCGATGAGGAGGAGGATCGTCACCGGAGATCCGCTGCGTCTTCGTCCGGTGGCAGCAGCGCCGTCAGTTGCTCGGGCGTCACCGACCGGCCCGTGACCAGACGCCACTGGGCCGCCCCCTGGTGTACCCACATCTCGGTGCCGAAGATCGGGGTGCCGCCGCCCTGGTGTACGTCCCGCAGGAGCCGGGTCCAGCGCGGCCGTATCACCATGTCCAGTACGACCTTGTCCCGCCAATTCACCGCCTGCGTCACTGGCGAGATCTCGCCGTTCACGCCCAGGGGCGTAGCGTTGACCAACGCGCCGAAGTCCAGGGTCGACAGGTCGTCCCAGGCCACCGGGGTGCCGCCGTAGTCCCGGGCCAGCGCGGCGGTCGCCTCGCCCCTGCGCCCCACCACGAAGACCTCATGGCCCGACTCCACCAGGGCCGCCACCGCGGCCCGGGCCGCCCCTCCCGTCCCGAGCACCGCCACCCGCGAGGCGGACCGTAGCCGATCCCCGAAGGCGCCGACCACTCCCACGCCGTCGGTGTTGTGGCCCAGCCAACCTCCGGTGCCGTCCAAGGCCAGGGTGTTGACCGCGCCGAGACGGGCGGCGTTGTCGTCCAGACGCGCCGCCAGCGCCGCGGCCGCGGCCTTGTGGGGCATGGTCACCGACGCGCCCCGTAGGCCGAACTCGTCCAGGACCGCCAGGCCCCGAGCGAGATCCCGGGTGGGCGCCGCCAGGTAGTACCAGTCCAATCCCTGGGCAGCGGCCAGAGCGTTGTAGACCTTCGGCCCGGGGGACCCCCCCACCTGGTCTCCGCCCAGCAGCACCATCAACCTCCGGGCCCCGCGAGCGTGGAAGGCCGCAAGCTCGGACCAGCCCACCTGCCCCGGCGCCGTGGACGCCGTGGACGGCGCCGTGGCGTAGGTCCAGGGGCTGTCCAGTACGTCGTAGCGCACCCGTCCCACCCGGCCCGCCAGCCCCATGCCGATGCGCACCAGGGGGCGACCGTCTCCCGGGAGCAACCTGCGCAGGGGCCTCAGGTCCGCCACGTCGTCGATGTTCACAGCCAGCTTGAGGGTAGCCGCCGGCCGCTCGGTGAGACGGCGCTGGTCCGCCGCTAAGATCTGCGGCGTGACCTCGGCGAGATCGAAGCGATGCAAAGAGGCCACCAACCGGTCGCCGCCATGGCGCGCATCCAGGGCCTGCCAGGTCTTGTCGGGGGCGGCGGCCTCCACGTCCACGTACCGGACGCCCGCCTCCAGAGCCGCGTCCAGGACCGCGAGGCGCGCCGACTCCTCGCCCCGCCACTGTCCACCCTCGGCCGCGGTGCGACAGGTGACGATGAGCCGATCCCGCTGGGGCAGCGTCGACATCACCTCGGGGGTGACTGCATCCAGCAGGTCCAATCGGGCCTCGTGGAGCCCGGCCTCGGGCAGGGCCGAGATGCGGGAGGACAGCGCCTCCACCGAAGACTCAGACCCGGTAACGCAAATCATGTGTGACCTTCGGGCGCGTGCCCTTCGGCCGCGTGGGCCAAGAGGGCGGCTCCGACCGCATCGTCGGGTAGCGCCGTGGTGTACTGACCGCCAAAGGTGGCCACCTGACCCAAGGCCCCGGGAAAGGCGTAGCGCACCTCGCCCCCGCGGTTCTTTTTGTCCAGGACCAAAGCGGCGGTGAGCGCCGCGTGGGAGATGTCCGCCGGCAACCGCGCGGGGAGGCCCAGAGCTTCGATCACCCCGACGATGCGATCCCGCACGGTGGGCGCCATGAGCCCGGCGCGCACCGCGGCATCGCTCTCCACGCACATGCCCACCGCGACGGCGTGGCCGTGGCCCACGCGATACTCCGAAGCGCGCTCCAGGGCGTGGCCCACCGTGTGACCGAAGTTGAGCGCCTGCCGCAAGCCGTGGTCCTGCTCGTCGGCGGCCACGAGCTGTAGCTTCACCGCCATGGATCGCGCCACCGTGTCGCTCAGGGCCTCGGCGTCCCGGGCCCGCAGCGCCGTGGCGTCGGTTACAAGCCGATCCAGCAGGGCCTCGTCGGACAGGGCCGCGTGTTTCACCGTCTCGGCCAACCCGTGATCCAACTCGACGTCCGGCAGTGTGCTCAGCGTGTCCAGATCCGCCAACACCGCCTCGGGCTGGTGAAACGCCCCCACCAGGTTCTTGCCCGCAGCGGTGTTCACCCCGGTCTTGCCGCCCAGGGCGGCGTCCACCATGGCCAGCAACGTCGTGGGCACCGACAGATACCGCACTCCACGCAGGTAAGTGGCCGCCAGGTAGCCCACCAGATCCGTCACCACGCCGCCGCCCAACGCCACCAAAACCACGTCCCGACCCCAGGCGTCGGCCACCAGGCGATCCTCGAGGGTCGCCTTGGTCTCCCGGGTTTTATGGATCTCCCCGGGGGCAAACAGGTAGTGGTCCACCCGCCGTTCCCCCTGGCGCAGGATCTCCATGACCGCCTCTCCCCACAGGGGCCAGACGCGCTGCTCGCTAATGACCACGACGCCGTATCGATCCGCGGGCAGCAGGTCGGGCAGTCGCGTCAGCACCCCGGCGCCAATGACCACGGGATACCGGGTCTCCGGTCGCGCGCTCAAACGGGCCTCGAGCTGCACCGCTGGCGAGATCTGTCTAGATTGATCGGACATGGCCAATCGATGTACCCGACGATACCCTCTACCCAAAGCGCAAGTTTTGTTCGCGCCCCCGTGCCCTGTCAAACTCTTTCGGGCTCAGCCCGCGAATTTCTGAACGGACACCAACGTAAAAACCTGATTTAATTCGCTTTGGTAGACTTCGTACATGGCTTGACCGGCCCGAGCCTTGTGCTATAAATGTTCGGATGTCTAAGCCTGTCATCACGATCCACCACGTCTCCAAGCATTACGGCAAAGGGTCCGGGCGGCAGCGGGTGCTCCACGACGTAAGCGTCGAAGTGCAGAGCGGGGAGCTCGTCTCCATCGTGGGTACCAGCGGCTCGGGCAAGTCCACCCTGCTCAACGTCATCGGCGGCCTGGACCGACAGTACGATGGCGACGTCACCGTACTTAGCGAATCCTACGCAAAACTTTCGGACAAGCGACTATCGCAACTGCGCAACAACCGCATCGGATTCGTGTTTCAGGCCTTCAACCTTCTCGACCACCTGACCTGCTGGGAAAACGTGGCCCTGCCCGGCTTTTTCGGCAAGCACCCGGGGAACGCCCGCAAGATGGCGACCGAGCACCTCGAACGCGTAGGACTCGAAAACAAAATCAACATCAAGCCCAGCAACCTCTCGGGCGGTCAGAAGCAACGGGTGGCCATCGCCCGGGCCCTCTTTAACAAACCGGACCTGCTTTTGTGCGACGAACCCACGGGGAACCTCGACACCCGCACGGGCCAACAGATCATCGACCTGTTCTCCTCGCTCAACAAGAACATGGGCATCACGTTAATCATCGTGACCCACGAGCCGCGCGTGTCCGAGGTGGCCGATCGTTGCATCCAGCTCGAGGACGGCAAAGTCGTCTCCAACGGCAGCGCAGGGGACCCACCCGCCGCCATTATCGCGTGCGAGCCCGTCTCGGGACGTCGCACCGACCACTGAGTACCAGAGACCGATCATGCACTTGGCCAAGATCACGCGCCTCATCGTCCAGAACATCCGCCGAAACCTCGGCCACTTCTCCATGTCGGCCGTTGGCATCATCATCGGCATCGCCTCGCTGTCCTTCTTCGTGGCCCTACGCAACGGCGTAAAGGTCTGGATCCACAGCGAGGACATCCTGCCGCTGAACAAGATCGAGGTGGTCCCCAAAAAGACCTCCATCGACGGGCCCATCGAGAAGTTCAAACCCATCAACGACGACGCCGTCCAGAGAATGCTCAAGCGCCCGGAGGTGGTGGCCGCCTACCCGAAGATGAAGTTCCAGTTCCCGGGGCTGGCTCGGGGAGGTCGATCTCTGTTCGGCCAGGACATCCAGATCGAGTTTATCGGCGACGGCATCGCCCCCACGCTGGTGGCCGACGAGAAGTTCAAAAAGCCGCTGGCCTTCAAGGACTACTGGGTGGAGGAAAACCCCAAGCGGGGATGCAAGATGGACAAGGAGTGCAGCAGCCCGACGACCTGCAACAAATTCTCCAGCTCCTGCACCGAGTGTGAAAAAGACTCCGATTGCCCAACCGCGAAGCGCTGCGAGCCCAAGGTCAAGATGTGCATCCCGGTGCTGCGGTGCTGGCCCCAGGACCCGCACCTGAAAAAGCAGGACGGCACCTACGCCAAAGGTCCCAAGACCGGCAAACGGATCAGAAAAAAGAACCGCCTTCACGGGGACTGCTGGGCCGTAGGGAACCGCTTCCGCTGCGACAAAAAGACCCGCCAGTGTACAAATCAGTGCTCGAGCGACAGCCAGTGCGGGCGCTACTACTACTGCGACGTAAAAGCCACCCACACCTGCTACCACGCCGTGCCGGCCCTGGTGTCCAAATACATCATCGAGATGTACAACGGCAACATCGCCCCCGGCCGCAACTGGCCACAGATCAACAACTTCGTGGCGAGCCAGTTCTTCGGCCTGGTGTTCACCGCCGCCATCGGCGACTCGGTCATGGGCGCCAAACGGCAGAACGTGCGGGTGCGTCACATCCAGCTGGTGGGTATCAGCCGCAAGGCCATCAACCTCGGCTTGACCGTGCCCATCGGCTACGTGAAGCGGTGGAATCGCGCCTTTGCCCTGCGCGACGATAAGGGCATCCTGCCCTCGGAGGAGTTCAAGTTCTCCACCTACTCGAGCGTGGTGATCTGGGTGCGCTCCAAATCGGACGTCTCCAGCTTCACGCACTTCGCCAAGAAGCTGGGATTCGAGCAGCAGGACTCCTCCGCGGAGATGGTGGGAAACTTTATCGACTTCGTGGGGCTACTGCTAGGCATCGTCAGCCTGGTGATCCTGATCATCTCAGCCCTCAATATCGCTCACACGTACTACATGATCATCGCCGACCGACGCCGGGAAATCGGCGTCATGAGAGCCGTGGGAGCCAACCGTTGGGACATCCGGATCCTCTTTATCGGCGAGGCCTCGGTCTTAGGATTGGTCGGCGGATCTATCGGTCTGGCCCTCGGACGCTCCCTGGCCTATTTCGTGGACTTCATCTCGAGCGTCTACGTGGCCAAATTCATGTTCAAGCCCAAGACCTACTTCGACTTCACCTGGTGGGTTTGGGTCGGGGCCATCAGCTTTGGCGTCCTGTTCTGCTTCCTGGGTACCATCTTCCCGGCCAATCGTGCGGCCAAGATGGAGCCCGCCCACGCCCTCGTCGTACAGTAGACTGTACAATTCTACGGTTAATCGTAGGTCCTAGCCCTACCCCTGGGGCTGAAACTTGTTGACCCCATACAGAGAATGCTATACTAAGTTGTTCCTAACGTGAGGTTAACATGGGCAAATCCGCTCTGAAGCCAGGGGCCCAGCCGTGAAGAAGCCAATCCCATTCGGCAAGTACTACTTGCTCGAACGTATCAACGTCGGCGGCATGGCCGAGGTGTTCAAAGCCAAGGCTTTCGGGGTGGAGGGGTTCGAACGGCTACTGGCCGTCAAGCGCATTTTGCCGAACATCGCTGAGGACGAAGAGTTCATCACGATGTTCATCGACGAGGCGAAGATCGCGGTTCAGCTGAACCACGCCAACATCGCCCAAATATTTGACCTCGGCAAGGTAGACGACAGCTACTTCATCGCGCTGGAGTTTATCCACGGCAAAGACGTCCGCGGTATCTTCGACCGCTGCCGAGCCTCTGGCGAGAACATGCCCATTGCCCAAGCGTGCTTCATCATCATGAAGGTCTGCGAGGGGTTGGACTACGCCCACAACAAGCGTGACGCCAACGGACGGGAAATTGGTCTGGTCCACCGTGACGTGAGCCCTCAGAATGTGCTGATCTCCTACGAGGGTGAGGTCAAGCTCATCGACTTCGGCATCGCCAAGGCCGCCGGAAAGGCCTCCAAGACCCAGGCTGGGATCCTCAAGGGCAAGTTCGGCTACATGTCCCCCGAGCAGGTGCGCGGCCTGCCCCTGAACCGCGGATCGGACATCTTCTCCGTGGGCATCGTGCTGTATGAGCTGCTCACCGGAGAGCGGCTGTTCATCGGTGAGAGCGACTTCTCCACCCTGGAGAAGGTGCGCAATGTGGAGATTCTCCCGCCGTCCACCTACAACCGGAAGATCCCCGAGGAGCTCGAGCGAATCGTGCTCAACACCCTCGCCAAGGATCCCGAGGATCGCTACCAGCACGCCATCGATCTGCACGATGAGCTCCAGGCCTTCATGTACACCGCCGGCGAGTTCTACTCCCGCAAGGATCTGGCCGCGTGGATGAAGCGCACGTGGTCCCGAGAGATCCAGGAGGAGACCAAAAAGCTGGAGGAGTACCGAGATCTTCAGCCCCTCGCCGTCCCTGGACGCAGCGGAGGTGGGCTGCCGCCTCCGTCTCCCATGGCGCCCGAGCCCGCGGACGCGTACTACGAGGCGGCCAACGTCTCGAACGCCGCGCCAGCCCAAGAGGCGGATCTGGACTGGGATGACGACGAGATCGAGACCCAGCTGTACGACCGCGATGAGGACGATCCCTACGATCCCGCCTTCGCACCCCCGGCAGCTGCTTCGCCCGCAGCGCCCGTGGGACGGCCGGCGAATCCACGCTCAACACTCATGGGCATGGGCGCGCTACCGCCGCCCAGCGGCTCAGCCGGTCTGCCCGCGCCAGGCGGCGGGGGCGCAGGATTGCCCCAAGGGTACCCTCCCCCCGGAGGTGGCTTGCCAGCGCCCGCGGCGCCCATCGCGCCCACAGCGCCTGTAGGCGAGCCCATCAATGATCCCTTCGCGGTACCCGCACCGGCCCCTGAACCGGAGCTGGGGCTCGACGCCGTCATGCCGGCGGTGACCCATGAAAGACCATTGCAGGCCCCATCGGACCTGGCGCCCCGTAGGAAGTCCGGCGGGGGAGGCAAGATCTTCCTGGCCATCGTGGCCGTGATGCTGATCCTCGGTCTCTCCGGCGGCGCCATGTGGTACTTCGTGCTGCGCGCCAAGCCCCAGGGGAAGCTCACCGTACGGTGCGGCCAGACCGGCTGCATGATCCAGATCGATGATCACAAGCAGGCCCATGCCTCCCCGTACACCGTGGAGCTCAAGCCTGGACCGCATATGGTCACCCTCAAGGCTCCGGGATATAAGACCCTCGTCAAGGAGGTGGAGCTGGAGTCTGGCCAGAAGGTGATCCTGGAACCGCCTCTGCAAAAGGCCATGGTGAGCAAGGGCTGGTTCAACCTCATCAGTGTGCCCTCCGGGTCAAAGGTGCTCCTGGACGGTACAGCCCTGGTCCAGAAGACCGATATCCGGGTTGAGGTGGCCGCCGGGCCGCACAAGATACAGCTCCAGCGCGCCGGATTCTATCCCTGGCCTTTGGACAAGGCCCACCAGTTCGATGTGAAGCCTGGCGCCAACCCGCAGATCAAGCGCATCTTGATCCCCCGACGACTACAGCTGGTAATCTCGGCCTCCAATGTACGCCGGGGCGCGGCGAATTTCGCCGTGTACAAGGACACAGCGAAGATCCTGTCGGGCAAGGTCCCCAAAACCGTGGCCATCAAGAAGGTGGACCCCAAGTCCAGCTACCGCGTGATCATCCGCGCCAAGGGCCATGACAACTGGTCCAAAAAGCTGGCCTTCGACGGCTCGGATGAGATCAGCGTCCACGCGCCCTTCTCCAGCAAGGCCACCGTCGAGATGGATCCGCCCGAAATGGATCCACCGCCCTATATGGCCCCCTACATGGCCCCCTACATGGCCCCCTACATGCGCCCCTACATGGCCCCCTACATGCGCCCCCCGACCATGGTCATGCGACCGTCGACCAGCGCCAAGTATGGCTATCTACGTATCAACACCATCCCGTGGACCAAAATCTACGTAGACGGACGGCCCCGGGGCACCACCCCGCAGCTCAAGCTCAAGCTCAAGGCCGGCCGACACAAGCTGGTCTTGCTCAACAACAACTTCGGTATCCGTAAGACCTACTGGATCACCATTCGCCCCAACAAGCCCACCACCTTCATCCGCAAGTTCAAAAAGTAACCAGCGCCGACCCCGGTCCCGAAAACCAGCCGCCTTAGCGGACGCGGTGGCTCCACCAGAACGACAGCATCTGTCGAAGGGTGTCCATAGCCACCGAGGGCCGCCCCACGGTGGACACGCCGGTGGTGCGGGGCAGGTACCGCGCACGCATGATCCCGGCGCGATGGCCCTGGTCCACGGCCTTAATCAGGATCTCCGTGCAAAGAAACAGACCCGAAGTCTGGATCTCGATCTTGTCAAACAGGTCCCTCCGAAAGGCATAGACGAAGTTGAAGTCGGAAAAGCCCCGCAGGCCAAACAGCACCCAGGCCAGGCCGATGTAGCCGTAGGAGTAGATACGCCGGACCAGCGAGTAGTCGTGGCGATCGGACCGCTCCCCCACCAGGAGATCGTAACGCTCGTCCAGCAGGTGCAGAGCCCGGGCCACGTCGTCGAAGACCAACTGATTGTCCGCCGGGTGGAAGCAGTACAGATCGCACCGCGCCTCGGCGAGGCCGGTGACGATGGCTGAGCCCGGACCGCGGTTGCTCGAATGCTGTACGAGCCGCACCTCGGGCCAGCGCTTCGCCAGGTCCCGTGCGACGTCCGCCGTGGCGTCAGTGGAGCCGTCATCGACGATGATGATCTCAAAGTGTCGGCCAAGGTCCAACAAGGAGGTACGCACGTCAGAGGTAGCCTGGTCCAGCATCTCCTCCTCGTTGAAGGCCATAATGGCGCAGGTCACGCTGGGGAGGTCCCCGCTCGGGGCGAGCCGCCCGTTGTCATCGCCCACGGGCGGACTCCGGCTTCACCTCGGAGGCGTCGGCCGTGGCGTCGGCCGTGGCGTCGCACCGGCCGAGCAGGGCGTACAGATCTGACGAGCCATAAGACAGACACCGCTGCCGCCCGGCGTCAAAGCCATCCTTCTCCGCGGCCAACTTGCTCACCTGCTCCAGGCCTTCGGAGATCATGCGTTCCTGTTGCAGGATCTGCCCGAGTAGAAACAGCCCAAACGCCGCGGGATTCCCCACGGTGGGCACGCCAAGGCGACCGTACCGCTCCACCATGCTCAACCCACCGGCGCTGCGGCTGAGCATGTCTGCCAGACGGTCGCCCATCTCCCGGCGTACGGATTTGTTGTCGGTGGATTTGAACTCTTCCAGGGTGCGCCGGTAGGCGAGCATCCACTGCCCCTCCTCACTCCAATACCGCGCCGCCAGGCTGCCGAGCCAGGTCGGGCCGCCGCCCACCAGATGCGCTTTCCAAAGATAGTCCGCCGCCAGACGCCTGTTACGGGACTGCGTGGCCGGATCCTTGGTGCGCAGCTCGGTCCAGGCGCAGGCCAGCTTGAACAGAAGCTCCCAGTTGCGGGGAAAGGCTCGATGGCCTCGCTCCATATAGTGGATGGCCCGCCGCCAGTCATGGTTGTTCATCCGCCCCCTGGCGTAGGTGAGCGTGCCGTCGATCCACAGGTAGACCTTGAGCAGGTAGGGGTTGAGCGCCAGCACGGCGTCCACGTACCGCTCGAGCCAGGGAAAACGCCGACCGGCGTAGAACCGTCGATCCGCCGCGTGCTGAATGGCGTTTACCCACACCAGGTCCGCCACGGCCTCCCGGTAGCCCATGGAGATCACCTTCAACTGCTCGGGAGGCGGCAGGTAGTACTTGTCCGCGGCGTCGGGGAAGCTGCCGCGGACCAGCTTGGTTCGCGTACGCATGTCCAACAAGAATACCACCAGCACGAGCCCCACAGCCACGCCGAGGATCGTGCGGGACGGAGACGACAGGTGGCGGTCCAAAAATCGCAGCAACGCAATCATAGGGCTCAGAATACACGAAAGGCGCGTGAGTCAAAACCCACGCGCCTTTCGAAGGCTAATTGGGAATCGAGCCTACTCGATGTCATGCTTGATGAAGATGGACGCCGCACCCCTTACGCGGCCCTGCCCGTCGACGGTGGCGGTCCGCTCGTAGGTGGACCACGTGGCATCACAGTCCAGGTTCCCGTAGGCACCCGCCGTGAAGGTGTTCAAGGTGGCGAGGAACTCATACTGGAAGTAATGCGGGTCGGAGATCTCGAAGCCGATGGTCGACCACGTCGGGTCTTCCCAGTTGGTGTCCACACACTTGCCGGAGTCGTTTAAACAGCATTTGGCCGCAGGCGTCAGGAGAACCGTAGTCGGGAACTGGACGGGCACGACGGTGCCGTTGCGCGTAACAGTTGCGCCTTTCTCGTAGTAGCTCTTGGCGCCATCGAAGATCTTCTTCAGGTTCGGGGCCGCCTCAGTGGTACGTGCACGCTTCATGTATTTCATGAAAGCCGGCACGGCTACCGCGGCGAGAATGCCGATAATCGCGACGACGATCATGAGCTCGATGAGCGTAAAGCCCTTGCTGTCTTTGAGGCGCTTCAACATGTCTGTTCTCCTGTTGGCTGGCTGAGTTGGTGCTCTATTTCGATTTCTGGCATCGTATTGATGCAAGTCTGATGCCAGCAAAGGAAGAAACATCGGATCTCCTAACTACCGGGGATCACTGGATCCGAAGATCCGCCACCACCCCTTGATCGACAAACAGGTGACAATTTTCGTTCGGTCGGTGACAATTTTTGTCACCCATGACCAATATTTGAGCACCTGTTTTCAGTAGGACAGAACACAAAATCAAAACAGCAAGATACGGTACAATAAACGGCTACTCAGAGAGATGAACCAGGGAGGGTGGAGAGGAGAGGACTTTCTAGCTGCCTTCGTTGTCTATGAACACGGTCTCATTGTTGAAGGTGGTCTCGAACTCAGAGTTCGTGCTGCTGTTTCCATCAAAATCACAGGTGGCCCGAATGTAGTACCAGGGGCGTTGGGGCGCCGTGTTCTGAAACAGCGTGCGGCCCCGGGAACCCGCTGAGCCGAAGTCGTTGGCGTCTCCGGCCACCACCACGAAACCGCAGTACACCGCGCTCTTGGGCGGCGACACCCCAAGGGCCGTCCACAGGGTCTTGCCGTCTCCGTTCGGATTCCAGGACTTGAGGGCCGGCTCGCTACCACCGCTGCCCAGCACCGGATAGAAGTCAGTCTCGCCGCTGGTCGTCGTGGACAGATACTGGGAAGACTCGGCTTTGTACGCCTCCTCAGAGCTCTTAATGGCCGCAATCATGGAGAACACCTCCGTCTTGCGGGCCTTGGCCACGTACCGCCGGTACGCATAGACGGCAATCGTGGCCAAAATGCCGATGATGGCCACCACGATCAACAGCTCCACGAGGGAAAAGCCTCTGTCTTTATGAGCTCTGTTCATCCGCACTCTATAACCTCCTTGCTACGCAGAGGAGTTCACTACGCGACTGGGTCCCTCGAGTCTAGCCCAAGGATCCAAGCTAGTCTAGCTGTTTTCTGGTACGCCGTCTTACAACAATACCGCAAGCTGATCAAATATCGCGGAAACCCGCGAGATAATTTCCTTGCCGAAAAAGAGCGTCTCCACGCCTGCCAAGGCCAAAAACGGCCCAAAGGGAACCGCGTCGGGACGTAGATCCTCGAGTCCCGGCACCGACTCCGCCGAAGCGGGATCCTCAGGGGACATTCCTGGACCTTGATCGGCGTTTTCGGAAGATACTGTTGCAGACTCGTCGCCATTGGATGAAACAGTCTGATTCAGGGTGTCGGACTTTTTCGTTCGGACACCGACTCCGTCGGCCAAATCCGGATCCCTTTCAGTCTCCGGGTCAGTCTCCGGGTCAGCCTCCGGGTCGGCCTCCGAATCCTCTTCGTCAGTGCCGTCGGTGAGCCCTCGGTACTCGTGCTTGCCCACCAGGGATCTGCCCAGCAACAGCATGGGAACGGCAACAATCAGCCCTTGCAGCGATCCCAGAAACAGCACCAGGGGTAGCGCCTTCCAGCCCAGGAAGCCGCCTATGACCGCGAGCAGCTTGCCGTCGCCGAGGCCAAGCCCCTCGTGACCCCTCAGAAGTCGATAGGTTTCGGCCACACCGAAAACGAAGAGGAACCCCGCCGAGGCCCCGGCCAGGGAGTCGAACCACGCCAGCCGCCCCAGACCAATGGCTGCGGCGGACAGAAAAATCACCAACGGATAGGTGATCACCGACGGGATGATCATCGTGCGGATATCGATGAAGGCGATGGCGATCATGCCCCCGACAAAGAAAAACTCCACCAGGAAACCCGCGAACCGCACCGACACAGGACCCGTACCGGTTCGAGCCGCGTGGTAATAGCAGGCCAAGGACAGCCCCAATCCGAGCAGCTCGACCAGCAGGTATCGCGGCGAATACCCGGCGCCACAGTGGCGACAACGCCCCCTGAGCAGCACATAGGACAGGATGGGCACGTTGTCATAGATGGCCACGGCCTTGCCGCAGGACATGCAGTGGGAGCCCGGTCGCACCAGAGATTCCCCCCGGGGCAACCGCTCGATGACGACATTGAGGAAGCTGCCCCAGAGCGCCCCCCAGAGCGCCGCCACCACCACCCCAAAGGGGCTGCTGACCAACATGTCGAAGGGAGTATCGTACAAAGCTGAACGCCTGACCGCCTCCGGGCGGCGTGGCCCATCATACCGCAGAGGGGGCGGGGATCCCATTTTTCGTGGGGTGGTAGCAACTTGTCCCCTGACGCGGTCCGATGCTAGACTGCAGTGCATTGGCGATTGCCTTAACCCTCCATGATCAGGGTAGGCTGCTGACATCGATACGAGGTAGCGAGACCTATGCCCGTTTTTATCTGGGAAGGCCGAAATCGAGCCGGCGATGTACGCAAGGGCGAAACCGAGGCGGCGAATGAGCAGGCTCTGACCAGCGCCCTCCGCGGCCAGCAGATCACCCTGGTCAAGGCCAAAAAGAAATCTAGGCAGATCAAACTCGAGATCCCCTTCCTGACCGGGGTGGGCACCAAGGACCTGGTAGTCTTTACCCGGCAGTTCGCCACCATGATCGACGCCGGGCTACCGCTGGTGCAATGTCTGGACATCCTGGGCAACACCACCGAAAACAAAAAGTTCAGCACCGTCCTGCTCGACGTAAAGGGCACCGTGGAGAGCGGCGAGACCTTCTCCAAATCCCTGGCGAGGCACCCCAAGGTCTTCGACAACCTGTTTACGAACCTGGTAGCCGCCGGCGAGACGGGCGGCATCCTGGACACCATCATGAACCGGCTGGCGATCTTCATCGAGAAGAGCGACAAGCTCAAGCGCCGCATCAAGGGCGCCATGGTGTATCCCATCGCCATCCTGGTCATCACCGCCCTCATCCTCACGGTGATGATGGTGAAGGTCATCCCGACCTTCGAAACAATGTTCAAGGACTTCGGCGCGGGCGCCCTGCCGGCCCCCACCCGGATCCTCATCGTCCTCTCCCACACCTTCATCGGCAACCTGCCCTTCATGGTGCTCGGTTTCATCGCCATTAGCGTGGCCTTCACTTTCTTTCTCCGGTGGCCCAAGGGTCGCTACGCCTGGGACACCATCTTGCTGGGGCTGCCCATCTTCGGCGCCCTGATCCGCAAGGCCGTGGTGGCCCGGTTCTGCCGCACTCTGGGCACCCTGCTGTCCTCGGGCGTGCCCATCCTGGACGCCCTGGAGATCGTGGCAAAAACCTCGGGCAACAAGGTCGTGGAGCGCGCCGTCTTCTTCTCGCGAGACCGCATCGCCGAGGGAAAAGACATGGTGACACCGCTCGGAGAGTCCAAGGTATTCCCCGCCATGGTGATTCAGATGATCGGAGTGGGAGAGCAAACCGGCGCCCTGGACGCCATGCTCCAAAAGGTGGCCGATTTCTACGAGGACGAAGTGGACGTGGCGGTGGAGAGCCTCACGAGCCTCCTCGAGCCCATCATGATGGTGTTCCTCGGGGGCCTCGTGGGCGGCGTTATCATCGCCATGTACCTGCCCATCTTCGACCTCGCCGGAAACATCAAAGCCGAGTGATCCCCGTGGTCGACACGGCCCCAACGAACCCCAGGTCGAAAGCGCCCAAACCGGTCCCCGAACCCAGGGATGCCCCACCCGATCCCCACCGGAAGATTGTCTACCTGATGGTCTTCCGCACGGGCATCATTACGGTGCTGTTCGGCGTCGTGGTGGGTGTGCTGCTGCTGTCGGCCCGCCCCCTGCACCTGGCCACCCGCCACTCCCAGACCATCTTTACGCTGATCATCGCGGCCTACGCCTGCTCGCTCTTTTATGCAGCGCTATTCAATCGCATCGGCCACAAAGAGAGGTTCTACGCCATCCAGGTGGGTGTGGACGTGGTGCTGGTCAGCGCCTTGGTGCACCTGACCGGCGGAGTGAGCTCCATCTACACCTTCCTGTTCGGGCTGCTGATCGTCCAGGCGACCATCGTTTTTTACTCCCGGGGAGCGCTGGTGACCACCGTGGCGGTGAACCTCATGTTCGTGGTGGTGGCGGTGGGGGGGTGGGTGCGCTTCATACCGCCGGTGGCCCAGCAACCCACCCTGCCCTGGATGGCCTCGGTCCAGGAGCTGGTGCAGTATCTGATCCTCAACCTCGGTGGCCAGATTTGCATCGCCATCCTCGCAGCCTTCCTGGCCGATCAGATCCGCACCGCCGACCGGCGGGTGCTCGAGCAGCGCCTCACCATCCGCGACATGGTGCGCCTCAACGAGAACGTGGTGCAGTCCCTGCAAACGGGCCTGATCACCGTGGACCGCGCCGGGCTGATCATGAGCGCCAACCAGGCCGCCTCCCGACTCCTCGGCCGCACCCAGAATCAAATGTCGGCCCTGACCCTACCCGACGTGCTGCCCCGAATCCGGATGCCCCCCCTCGAAGAAGAATCCCAGCGTTTTCGCACGACGCTGGCGCCCGCCTCGGATGGAGACGCGCCCACTCCGGTGGAGGTCCGCATCTCGCCCCTGTGGGACCGCGCTCAACAAAGCTCGGGCTCCCTGGTGTTGCTGGAGGATCTCACCGAGATCTCCTCCATGGAGGATCGGGTCAAACGCGCCGAACGACTGGCCGCCCTGGGTCGCCTGGCCGCCGGCATCGCCCACGAGATCAGGAACCCCCTCGCCTCGGTGTCAGGCTGTCTGGAGCTGCTGCAGGCGGGGCCGGACTATGCCGAGGAGGACCAGCGGCTCATGGGCATCGCCGTTCGAGAAGTGGAGCGACTGGCCTCCCTGGTGACCAACCTCCTGGAGTACGCGCGACCCCGGCCCCTGATGTGCATGGAGCTGGACCTGCTGGAGCTGGCCCGCGAGGTGGCCTCAGCCTGTGCCCAGGACCCGTCCTTCGCCCAGATCTCGGTGGAGATCACGGGCCCGGAGGAAGCCGGGGAGTGCCTGGTACATGTGGACGCAGCTCAGCTCCGCCAGGTGCTGTGGAACCTGTACCGGAACGCGGCCGAGGCCGTGGCCATATCCGCAACCGAAGAAGCAGACGAGGACAGACCCACGGACGGGGACCAGGACGCCCCGAAAGGCACCATCGAGGTGGACGTGGGGAGGCTGGACCACGGGGACTCACCGGGCGTACAGGTGACCGTCACCGACCCGGGACCAGGCATCCCCGCCGAGGACCAGGAACACATCTTCGAGCCCTTTTTCACCACCAGGGACGGGGGTACCGGTCTGGGATTGGCCATCGTACACCGCATCATGGAAGACCACGAGGGGACCATCGAGGTACAGAGCCCCGTGCCCGAAGGAACAGGGACCCGCTTCATCCTACATTTTCCGGATCGCCAAAAATGAGTCCGCGGCGCAGGAAAAACCTACGCCGCGGGATAGTGGAGCTGAGGGGGATCGAACCCCTGACCTCTAGAGTGCGATTCTAGCGCTC
>JAOZUO010000050.1:0-3960 GCA_029938605.1 Deltaproteobacteria bacterium
GTCAGTGTCCGCCTGGTCGGCGTTGGGATCATCCGGGCAGTTGTCGCTTGCGTCCGGGACGCCGTCGCCGTCGGAGTCGTCTGTCGGGGCACATACGCAGTATTGGACGTACGCAATGGAGGCCACGCTCTGCTCGCTGATGACGCCAAATAATCCAGGTGTTACGAACGTTGGCGGGAACTCGGGGAGGGTGTTGTAGGGCCTGGTCATGACGGGTTGACCATCGACCAGCAAATACATGGCCTGTCCGCGCTGCACGACCATGGTGTAGGTTGTGTCAAACTGCCAATCCCACTGCATCACATAAGAGGGATCATAGGTCGCAGCGGGATCAAGAAACATCTCACCATTTACGGCTACGCGGTCGCCGTCCAGGAGCCCCAACGTGAAGAAGGCCACCTTATCTCCGTCATAGGCTCCAAAGGCCGCAAGGTCCTCTGTCGGCGCAATGGCCGAATTGACACTTTGAACGTTGAAGCGAACCTGCATGAGATACAGCGTGCTCGTGGTGTCTTCAATATCGGGCTCAGGTCGGAAGTACGTAGCCCCGATAATATCGCCAGGCGACTGGGCGATGTTCGGTCCGGTGATCATGAGCCGATCGTTCACGATCTCGACCTGGGTATCCGGGTGAAGGTCGGCTTCCCATGGGTTCACCGGATCATCATCCGGGAGGTAGCCCGAGGCCGGATCGTAGCGGACGTTGCAAACCCAGTTGCCGCATTGGTCCAGGACGGTGTCCAAGCCGCTGGCCGGGTCGACATCAGGCGGGCACTGCGCTTGTGCCGTCCGGGGTAGTACCAGGGCCTGAGAGCAGAGCAACAACAACGCTGCCACCGGTGCAATCAGCCATGTAATCCATGTGCACCCAGATGCTCTATCCCGTCCCGTCCCGTCCCGTCCCGCTCTCTGGATGGACCAAACTGGCCAGTTGGCCAATTTGATTGAACCGTCGCTTCTTGAGATCTCATTGTGCTGCGCATCTGGTTTCCTCCCCGGAGGCCTGCGGTACCTACATCGCATTCTGTGGCCCATTTCCACAGACTGCGTTCAACGTCTAGATTTAGAATCTTCCAGTTGGAGGATAACAAAAAACCCTAGGGGCTTTCTGTGCTCCCAACCACAATTCGGATGATATTTGTGCGGGTAGAGGGCGATCCTCCTGCTTCAGAACCTGACTCGTCACTCAGGCGATGGTTGCAACCCGCCGCTTGGCCCTCTAGACTCTGACCCCATGGAGCTGCAGCCCATACACCCGGGGATGTTTCTCCTCCCGGGCGCAAATAACGGACAGTATCCGTTCTCCCACTCCGTGCTCATTGACTCGGACGTGGTGTGTCTCATCGACGCGGGCTGCGGCCTTTCGGCTTTGGAGCAGGTTCAGGAGATCGCCACACCGGACCTGATCCTGACGAGTCACGCCCACCCCGACCACATCTCCGGCTGCTGGATGTTCGAGGACGTGCCCATCCACGCGCCCATCATGAGCGCCGACAGCTTCGGGGACATGCACGCCATGGCCAAGCGGTTCGCGCCGCCTGATCTGCAGCGGACGTATATGTCCTTCATCCAGGGCTCCATGGGGTTCGAGAACTGTCCGGCCAGCGACCACTACGACGCCGGCACGAGCTTTGACTTCGGCCAGGCCCGGCTGGTGGCCATTCACACCCCGGGTCACACTGACGATCACATGTGCTTCTTCGATACGTCCACGGGGATCCTCATCGCTGGAGACATGGATCTGAGCATGTTCGGCCCCTGGTACGGCGACCTGGAGAGCGACATCCAGCAGATCAAAGACGGCATCCATAACCTCATGGACCTGGAGCCACGCCTGGTGGTTACGAGCCACGAAGGGGTCATCCGCACCGATATCCAGGAGCGTTTCCAGCGCTACCTGGAGGTGGTGACCATGCGGCAGGGAGCCATCGCCGAGCTGGTCCGCACCGAGCGCTCCATGGATGAGCTGGTGGATCTGTCGCCCATTTACGGCGGCCACACCTACGCCCCGGCTTTGAGTCGCTACTGGGAAGGCCAGATGATCGAGAAACACCTGGACCTTCTCATCCTCGAAAACCGCGTACAACGCACCCGTCGCGGTTGGGTCGCCAGGAGACGTAGGTAGCAGACGTAAGTAGCAGACACAGGTTAGTCCCCGCGTCCCCTACTTGAGTCCCGTGGAGCGGTCGAAAATCGTGCGGAGTCCCTTGGAGGGGCTGCGGTGCTTCGACTCGATCTCCACCCGGCCGAACCCCACGCAGAATACGGAGCGGAGGTCGATCCCCCCACCCCGATTGAAGGTGAGCACCTCACGCACCTCCAGGCAGGGCTGGTAGGTCTTGCCGGCCACCATGCGGGAGAACCCGTAGCGGAGCACCTTCACGGTTCCGGTGGCCTTACGGCCGTCCGTGATTGCGTAGCTGACCCGATGGGTCGAGCCCGGGCTCGGCGGCCAGGGAAACAGCAACCGCGGCGTTTTGGCACCTACTCGACGTCCCCCGAGGCCGTGCTGAGCGCGAATCCAAGCGCCGTTGGGCAGGGCGTCGATGAAGACCTGAGCCGCGAGTCGCCAGGTCTTGGGGTCAGTGCGTTCCCGAATGCGGTACACCACGCCTCGATCATTTCGTACCGCCTCCAAGGTGCGCGGAGCCATGATACGGGTGTATTTCGTTTGGGTCTTTTTGCGCTCCACCAGAAGCTTCGCCCGCTTGCTTCCCAGCGGCATCAGAAGCTTGAGAACCGGCGGGTGGGCCTTGGAATCGCCGCTCCCCTGCCCCCCCTTGCAACCGACGCCCGTGGGCAAAAGAACGCTGAACAGGATCGCCAGAATGGAGGCGGTGATCTGAGCGGCCTGGGAGGTGGTCAGGCAGGTGACCGGGGAGGTGGATTTGGAGGTCGTGGTGCGTTTCATGTTCCGGATGACCCTACGCCGGCGGTTGTCAAATCGGCAGGAGGATTATATTGAACCTGCAACGGATTCACAGGGCAAATGCCATGTCACTCGATCACTCCTGCTTCCACCACCCGGATCGCCTCGCCGAGGCCTACTGTCAGAAATACGATCGCTACCTATGCGCCGAATGCATCCGATGCAGAGAGCCCAAAAATCACTGTAAATTCCGGACCATGTGCATGGTCTGGGAATGGGAAAAGCACGGCTTGCCGTCAGAGCTTCAGCCGCCGACTGATCAGATTGACGCCGATCCGCGGGACGAAAAAAGCAAAGCTGAGGGTCCGGGCTGAGACCTTGGCTGAGCTTTGTGTGAGCTTTGTGTGAACAATGTACGTTATTTTTATTCCACAAGGGTTGCACTTGGGGTGCGAATGCTAATAGATCTTCGGACGTATTTCTGAATATCCAGGAGCACCTGCTTTGAGCGAGCCCGCGCAGCATAGTGAATCCACAGGCTCCGTCACGGATGCCGAAGGCTCCATCGCGGATGCCGAAGACTCCCTTACGGATGCCGATGTACTCCAGCGCGTGGAGTCGTTGCTGGCCGGACGGGGCGACACGGTGGAGCAGCGCAGCCTCATCTCCCTGCTTCAGGCCGTACAGGGGGAGCTGGGATACTTGCACCGGGAGGCCATGATCGCCGTGGCCACGTTCCTGGACGTTTCGCCGGCGCGGGTCTACGGCGTCGCTACCTTCTACAATCAGTTTCGCTTCACACCGCCGGGACGGAACCAAATCAAGGTGTGCATGGGAACGGCCTGCGCCATCAATCTGGGGGGAGTCATCCTCGATTCCTTTCGTAGGCGCCTGAGCCTTGAGGAGGGAGAGACCTCCGCCGACCGGGAGTACAGCCTGGAACGCGTGGCCTGCGTGGGATGCTGCTCCCTGGCCCCGGTGGTCATGGAAGGGGACGTGGTGCATGGGGACATGTCTCCCACCAAGGTGGACGGCATCCTGCTGCGGCACCAGATGGCGCGCGACAAGGCCGCTGCTGAAGCTGCTGAAGC
>JAOZUO010000050.1:4060-44340 GCA_029938605.1 Deltaproteobacteria bacterium
TCCTGCTGCGGCACCAGATGGCGCGCGACAAGGCCGCTGCTGAAGCTGCTGAAGCCGCTGCTGAAAAGGAGCCGGCATGAGCGATCCGGTGACGCAACGGTACGAGGCTTTGCGGGCGGCGGCGGATGAGGCCTGTGAACCACTGATCGACCCCGACGCGATTCTGGTGCGGGTGGGCACCGCGACCTGCGGACGGTCCGCCGGGGCGTTGGAGCTGGAGACGGCCTTTCGCGAGTCGCTGGACAAGCACGATATAGCAGGCCGGGTGCTGCAGGTGGGCTGCATGGGACACTGCTACGCCGAGCCCATGGCGACGCTGACTTCGCCCGGGTTGCCGCCCACGGTTTATCATCACCTGAATCCATTCCTCGCCGAGAGCCTGGTCAAGAGCCACCTCCGAGACACCACCCCCATCTACGACTTCGTGCTGGGGGGGTTGGAAGAGCACGATCTCGTGCCCGCCCTGGACTACCTACCGCGCTATGGCATGGAGCACCGACGACTCCTGGCGCGGTGCGGCATCGTGGACCCCTGGTCCATCCAGCACGCCATCGCCATGGGCTCCTACGAGGGGCTGGCCAGGGCTCTGTGTCGCCCGGCCGATGACATTGTCCACGAGGTGGAGCGCGCGGGGCTGCGGGGAATGGGGGGCGCAGGTTTTCCCATGTGGCGGAAGTGGGCCATGGCGCGAAAGTTCGAGGCGCCTCGCTACCTCATCTGTAACGCCGACGAGGGCGACCCGGGCGCCTTCATGGACCGTACATTCATCGAGAGCGACCCCCACGCGCTCATCGAGGGGATGATCATCGCCGCCTACGTCATCGGCGCGGACCAGGGATTCATCTACGTGCGGGCCGAGTATCCTCTGGCCGTGCGAGTGCTCGAAAACGCCATCGCCCAGGCACGGGAGCTCGGCCTGCTGGGACCGAACGTGATGGGCAGCGGTCGCGGCTTCGAGTTGGAGATCATGCAAGGCGCGGGCGCCTTCGTGTGCGGTGAGTCCAGCGCGCTCATGGCGTCCATCGAGGGTCACCGGGGCATGCCGCGGGTGCGACCGCCACGATCCGCCGAGGTGGGGCTCTTCGGGCGGCCCACGGTGCTCAATAACGTCAAGACCCTGTCCAGCCTGCCCTACCTGCTACGGGAGGGCGCCGAGGCCTTCTCCGCCGTGGGCACGGAGAGATCCAAGGGTACGGCCGTGTTCGCCCTGGCGGGGAAGACCGCCAACGCCGGCCTGGTCGAGGTCCCCATGGGCACGACCTTGCGGGATCTCATCTTCACCATCGGCGGCGGTATACCGAACGGCAAGACATTCAAGGCCGTACAGATCGGTGGTCCCTCGGGCGGGTGTCTACCCGACGACCAGTTGGACGTGGCCATCGACTTCGATGCCTTGGACGAGGCCGGCGCCATGATGGGCTCCGGGGGCATGGTGCTGCTGGACGAGGACAACTGCATGGTGGAGACCGCGCGGTTCTTCCTGGAGTTCACGCAGCGGGAATCCTGCGGCAAGTGCACCTTTTGCCGCATCGGCACCAAGCACATGCTGGACCTGCTCACCGATATCGTCGAGGGGCGCGGCACTCCCGAGCACCTGGACAAGCTCGTGACGCTGTCGGAGGACGTGGAGGCGGGCTCCCTGTGCAATCTGGGCAAGACCGCTCCCAACCCGGTGCTCACCACGCTCAAATATTTCCGGGACGAGTACGAGGCACACATCAATGAATCGCGCTGCCCGTCCTGTGAGTGCAACGAGCTGTTCGCCTACTACATCGTGCCCGAAAAATGCGCCCGGGCCTGCGACGCCTGCGTAGGCAGCTGCCCCGTGGAGGCCATCTTCACGAACCGGAAGCGACTCAAGGTGATCGACCAGGATCTGTGTGTGAAGTGCAACGCATGTTTGACCGCCTGTCCGCCGGACTACGACGCGGTGGTCAAAATCTCGCCCCTGGCCGACCTCCCCCCCCAGGAGCCACGGCCCGATGCGGGCAAAGGCGGAGAGTAGCCCATGGCCGAGGTCACCCTTACCATCGACGGCCAGACCGTTACCGCCCCCGAAGGAGAGAAGCTCCTGTGGGCGGCCGAGAAGGCGGGCATCTACATCCCGCACCTGTGCGCGCACCCGGACCGGGAGCCCCCCTTCGGCGGTTGCCGCCTCTGCTACGTGGAGGTGGATGGCTGGTCCAAGCCGGTCACTTCGTGCACCGAGCCCGTGGCGGAGGGGATGGTGGTCTCCACGCGATCAGAACGGGTAGACAGGTTGGTGCGCTCGGGCTTCGAGCTGCTGATGTCGGTGCACGATCTGGACTGCAAGGTCTGCCCGGCCAAGCGGGACTGTGGGCTGCGTCTGGTGTCGCGCAAGACGAAGGTCAAGCTGCGCTCGGGGACGCTGCCCAAGCTCGATCGGGGCCTGCCCATCGACGAGTCCCACCCGGACATCGGTATGAACCCCAATCGCTGTATCCTCTGCGGCCTGTGCGTGTGGGTCTGCGATGAGCAGGTGGGCGCCGGGGTGTTGAGCTTTGCCCAGCGGGGCCTGGATACGCGCCTTACCACCTTCGACAGCGAGCCTCTGGGGGCACACGACTGCCCCACCGACTGCATGCGCTGCGTGGACATCTGCCCCACGGGCGCGCTCTACCGCAAAGCCCCCCCTACCCCATAAAGCTCCCCCTGGATCATCGACTCCCTTGTCATCTCCGGTGGGCTGCGATACCTCTTAGGGCATGTACTTCAGCCCTCAGAACGTAGGTTGGATTGAGGCCGTGGTGGGGTCCATGTTCAGCGGCAAGACCACGGAGCTCATTCGCCGCCTGCGCCTGGCCAAGATCGCTAAACAGAATGTCCTGGTGTTCAAGCCCAAGCTGGACGACCGCTTCGCCCCCACCGAGATCGTAAGCCGCGCGGACGTGCGCTTGGAGTGCCACACCGTGGGGGCTGCCTCGGAGATCTACGAGAAGGTCGGCGATGCCACCGTGGTGGGCATCGACGAAGCGCAGTTCTTCGACATGGAGCTGGTGCGGGTGTGCGAGGCCCTGGCAAACGCGGGCCGACGGGTCATCATCGCCGGACTGGACCAGGACTTCCGGGGAGAGCCCTTTGAGACCGTGTCCACCCTCATGGCCGTAGCCGAGTTCGTAGACAAGGTGATGGCCATCTGCGTCAAATGCGGCAACCCGGCCAACCGCAGCCAACGCATCGTCTCGAGCAGCAAACGCATCGTAGTAGGCGACACAGACGCCTACGAAGCCCGCTGCCGCAAATGCTTCGTCCCCGACGCCCCCGGCCCCCTCCAAGCCAACCTCCCCCTCATCCCCCTGAAGGGAGAAGAGGGAGAAGAGGGGACGTAGTTAACTTGTTAACTTTCCATCCCTCTGGAGCCTGAAATAACACAATAACATCAAGTCGTTACCCCCGCAAAACCCCTTTTTCGCCCACAGTCTCCCCCTTCTGTCCGCGTGCTGTAGGTTAGTTCTTAAGCAAGCATCTGATAACAAAGAGCTTATTCTGTGAATAACTCAGAAATAAGTTAACAAGTTAACTACGTCCCCATCTTTCTCTTGCCTCCACGAAGGGGGTGGGGTACTGTTTATTTGTTCAGTGTGCGGGGGGGGGCTATGTCATCTGTTTCTGTTTCATTGGTGAGTGAGGAGACGCGAGCGGCGCGGGTGTCGGCGTTGCAGGAGGTGTTGCGGGCGCGATTTCCGACGGCGGCGCCGGAGATCGCGGCCCGGGCGGATGGGGTGGGCGGCACCGGGGTGGAAGCGCTGGACCGGTTGCTGCCACTTGGCGGGTTGCCCCGGGGACAGGTCACCGAATGGGTGGTCGCGCGGTCCGGTGGGAGCGCCACCCTGCTCCGTCGGCTGGTGCTGCACTGGGCCCGGCCCGACGAGAAGGTTGCCCTGGTGGATGCAGGGCGCACCCTGGCCGCCGCGGACTGGGTAACGCCGGCTCGCAGCGCGGCGCTGACCTTCGTGCGTCCCTCCGAACCCCGGGATGGCCCCTGGTGTGCCGAGCTGCTGCTGCGAGCGGGAGGATTCTCCCTGGTGGTGCTCGATGGCGTGGAGCTGCGATCGCGCGCCGCCCAGCGACTCTCGCATCTGGCCCGGGGATCCGACAACGCCCTGCTGGTGATACGGCCCACCTGGACCTCCGGGCACGTTGGACGAGGCGGTCTGGCCACCGTGAGGCTCCGACTGGCCCCCGCCGATTCGCCCCTGCTGGGCCCAGGCAAGACGCCGCCGGATCGGGCTCCGATCACCGCGGCGCTGACCAAGGGCGGTCCCCCCGCCCAAGTGGAGGTTTCCCGTGAGACGTTTCCGACGCATTGGCTGTGTGCACATCCCCTCGTTCCCGATCGCCGTGGCGGCGCAACCCGCGGCCGAAGCTGGTGAGCACGACCTGTATCCTCCATCTCCTGGCCCTGGCCAAGCCTTGGCTCTGGTGGTGGGTCGCGGCAGTCGCGCCCGGGTCCGCATGGCCAATGGGGCCGCCCTGGAGGCCGGCGTGCGCCCCGGGCTCCACACCGTGGCCCGGGCAAAGGCCTGCGTCGCCGACCTGCGGATCCAGGCCTGGGACGACGACCTCTACGACCGGGCCCAGCAAGACCTGGCGGCGCACCTGCTGGAACACACCCCGGCGGTGACCCGCGCGGGGCTGGGACGTTTCTGGTTCGACGCCGCGGGGCAGGATCGGCTGGGCGGCGAAGAGGCGCTGGCCGAGCGACTGTACAGGACCACGGTGGAGGCGGGGTACACCGACGCGCGAGTAACCGTGGCGGGCTCCGTGGTGGCGGCGGAGGCAGCTTGCCGGCTCCCCGGAGAGCCCGTGAGCATCATCCCGCCAGGTGCGATGCCGGGGTGCGACGCCGGCGTGGACGCCGGCGTGGACGCCGAATTCCTCGCGTTCCTCCCCCTGGGGCTGCTGCCCCTGGATCCGGAGCTGCACGAGGTCCTGCAGACCATGGGCCTCCAGACCGTGGGAGAGCTGGCCGCCCTGACCGCCACGTCTTTGGAGCTACGCTTTGGCGCCGCCGGTCTCGCGGCCAGGGACCTGGCCCGGGGCATAGACCCCCGCGGCCCCCTGACCTGCGGCGGCCCCAGCGCCCGGCTGGTGGAGCTCGCCCTGGAGCCCCCCGCCCAAACCCTGGATGCCCTGGTATTCGGCGCCCGGGCCGCTCTGGTTACCCTGTTGCGCACCCTGAAGGCCCAGGGCTCCCAGGTGGCTCGGCTGCGCCTGCACTTCAAGCTCGATGGGGTACACGCCCCCACCAGTCGCGAGGCGGGGCTGAGCCGTCCCACCACCCGACTGGGGCCGTTGGTGGAGCTCTGCCGAGCCGTCCTGGAGCGGCTCACTCTCCCCGCGCCTGTGGTGGCAGTGGGTGTGGAGGTCATCGAAAAAGTTCAATCGGCACGTGGTGATCAAGGCAACCTCTTCCGGTCACGCTTTAAGGATTCAGATGCCCTCGATGCTGCCCTGTCACGCATCCGCGCTCGCTGTGGCACCGACAGCGTGGCACGCCCCCTGCCCGTGGATGATCACCGCCCCGAAGCCCAGGGGACCTGGGTGGCCGATGGTCTGGTCGTCCTGGACAATCCACCGGCTCCGCCTCCCCTGCCCGACCCCGCGACCAACTCCGCTCTGTCCGCGGCCTTGCGGCTACTCGAGACCCCCGAGGGATTGCGCGTCCGGGAATCGGGTGGCGTCCCCATGTCCGTGCAGCTCGACCGTCGCTGGCACACCTTGGCCGCGGCCAGCCCGGTCCGTCGCCTGAGCGGGGGCTGGTGGAGCCACACCAGCCACATGCGTCAGGACCATCTGGTGACCACCACGGGCGGCGCGCGGTTATTGCTCTCCCGCCCGGAGCCCGGCCCGGAAGGCAGCCCAACGCTCGGGTGGACCCTGATCGGCTGGGAGGATTGATGGGCTCTAAACACCTACACAAACCAAGGAAGTTGAGCGTACCGGGGGATGTACTAGAGTGGACGGGTGTTTTTCTCCATGAACCGACCCCTCCACCTGGCCTGTGCTCTGCTCGCTGGATCGCTGCTCCTACACGGCGCAGCGATCGGGCATACCCGTCCACAGCAAGCCAAAGCAAGAGCCAGAGCAAAAGCCGGGGCCGAAACTCAAGCAAGAGCCAAAGCCAAAGCCAGAATCAAAGCCAGAACCAAAGCTAGAGCCAAAGCTGGAGCCAAAGCTAGAGCTAGAGCCAAACCCAGCCCTGAGTCGGCCCACCGGAAGATCCTGCGATCCATCCGCCAGGGCAAAGGCTCGGTGAGCCTCGGCAACACCTCCACCGGCCGTCTGCTCCGAGCGGCGCGCATGCCCCAAGCCGGTAAATACCACGCCGTGTTGCCCCGCTGGCGCAAACGCCATACGAACTACTCCACCGACGAGCTGCTAACCCTGATGAACCATGCCGCCCGCCGGGTCGCCCTGGCCTACCCCGGCTCCCGCATGATGCTGGGGAACCTGTCACTGCGGAACGGTGGCGACCTCCAATGGAGTCAGTCCCACAACGCCGGCCGCGACGGTGACATCGTCTTCTACCTCAGACGGGGCCGGCGCTACATCGCACCCACGACCATGGTGAAAGTGAACGCCCGACTACGATCTGTGCGTTCCCGAGCAGTTCGCTTCGACCTGCGACGCAACTGGGCTCTCATCAAGGCGCTGCTCACCCATAAAACCATCGCGGTGCAATGGATATTCATCGCGAAGTATCTCAAGGTGGCCCTGGTCAAGTACGCGCGGGCGCACCGCGAGTCATCGGTCCTGCTGGCCCGGGTCGAGAAAATCCTACGGCAGCCCACAGATAGCCTCTCCCACGACGACCATTTCCATGTGCGCATCTACTGCTCTCGCGAGGATCGTCTCCAGGGTTGCCGCGACAGGGCGCCCTTCTGGAAAGGCGTCCAGACCCACAACCTGGCGGTGGCAAAACGTATTCGAATCCTGCAAAAAGGGATGAGAGATCCCGACGCCTCCATCCGGTTGAAGGTCATCGCCCAGCTGGTACGTCTACAGGCGCGACGGGCCGCGGCCGAGGTCGCCCGCCAGGGACTCAAGGATCCGAACCCCAAGGTGCGCCGGGCTGCGCTGGAAGCCATTTTGGCGTGGCAAAACAAGGACCGCGCCGTAATATCGGCGATATCGAGCCTGATTCAACGTCCGGGCGGCGGAGTCCTCGGAGGCGACTCGAGGTTCGAACGCCCCAAGCAAGGCCCCCCGGACCGCGTGCGCACAGGGCGCCAACTCCGCCTCGCATACGACGCCCTGGCTCAGCTTGGGTGTCGTCAGTCGGTGCCGCTGCTGCGAAGGGCCCTGGCCTCAAAGAGGTCCATCGTGAACCGACGCGGCCTCCCCGCCCTACCCGAGCCACTGCTGGCTGCATCGGCCGCGCGCTCCGTCCTGGACCTGCGACTCGTGCCGGCGCTCCTCACGGCCCTGGAGCATCCCAGCGGCGCGGTGCGACGCATCGTCGCCGGGAGCTTACGACGCCTCACGAACCATAGCTGTAAAGTGGCCTGGGGCAGACGTCTGTCCAAACGTAAACGACAACGCCTGGCACAGCGGTGGCAGCGGTGGTGGCGAAAACACCGCGGTCAAAGTCGTGAGGCGCTTGTTAGAGGAGGCTTCCGCCGAATCAGCCGACGCCTGCGAAACCTGAAGACTCGCCGGGCGCAGCGGCTACTGGTCTCCTACACCCGTCGCCGGGACCACCTGGGATTCAACGCTCATCGCATGTTGCGCGTCCTGTCCGGACAGCGCTGGCGCAGCCCTGGACCCGGTAATATCGGCCGCCGCCACCAGCGATGGGTGCGCTGGTTCCGCCGGAAATGGCGTCGTCGCCGTGTCAGTCGCCGTGTCAGTCGCCGTGTCAGTCGCCGTGTCAGTCGCCGTGTCAGTCGCCGTGTCCGTCGACGTCCTCGCCGCCAAAGCCCCCGGAGAGTCAGGCGGAGGCGACGGTGAACGCGGGGTAGTTCC
The DNA here is from genome assembly GCA_029938605.1 of Deltaproteobacteria bacterium. Taxonomy (GTDB): domain Bacteria; phylum Myxococcota_A; class Polyangia; order HGW-17; family JAJRWW01; genus JAJRWW01. Next base: position 12,050 of record JAOZUO010000050.1, read on the forward strand.
CCTGGATGTACTCGTTGAGGTAGTGGATTTCGGTATTCTGATCCTCAATGGCCGCCTTCACCAGGTCACCGATGGAGAGGATCCCCAGGATCCTGTGCTCCCCTACCACCGGCAGATGTCGGAACCGTCTCTCGGTCATGATGCGCAGACAGTCTCCCACCGTCTGATTCGGATTGGCGACGATGATATCGGTGGTCATGATGTCGGCCACGCGACTGGTATGGGAGTCGGCATTCTCGTCGGCCACGTGCCGGAGGCAATCCCGCTCCGTGACGATACCAGCGATGGCGCTCCCCTTCGTTACGATGAGAGACCCCACATTGTTTTGCACCATCCGGAAGGCAGCAGCGGTCACCGTGTCGTCTCTCGATATGGTCTGAACCCCACTGCCCTTGCCCTCGATCACTTCGGAAATCTTGGTCTTTTTCATGCCTTTCTCCTCCTTTGGACACATCTTGTTCGACAGTCCATCTTTATAGTCTAGTGTTTTAGTGGGTTATCAGCAAGCCCGGCCGGGCATTTTTAGGGGCCTTAGTTCATTACTCGCGCGGGCAGGTTCGTGTGGAGCTGGATGGTTCCGCTCAGTTGGCCGTCGCTGTTGGAGCCCCAGCACCAGAGCTGCCCCTCGCCGGTAACGGCGCAGGCGTGGGCGCTCCCGGCGGAGATCCCCACGATGTTCAGGACGCCGACCACCTGGCTCGGGTAGACGCGATCATCATACGTGGAGTCGCCGAGTTGGCCCAGGTCGTTGATGCCCCAACACCAGGACGTGGCGTCGGCGAGGATGGAGCAGGAGAAATTCCCTCCCGCGCTGACGGTGTCTACGTTCTCCAGGGCCGAAATCCAAAAAGGTGCGCCGAAGGTCCGGCCCCAGCAGTGGGCCTCGCCGTTGACCAGAGCGGCACAGGTGTGGCGCTGCCCCGCCGTGACGTTGGCCACGCCGAACAGGTCTGTGAGCTCCACCGGCGTATTGCGCGAAATAAGCCCGCCGTCACCGAGCTGCTCCTCGCTGTTGTCGCCCCAACACCAGACTGAGCGGTCCTGCAGCACGGCGCAGCTATGGGAGCCTTCGGCTGTGCCCCCCGCCGCAACTGACGTCACGCCGCCAAGCGCCTCGACACTCAGCGGCGAAAGGCTGCACGACACCGCCGGGCTCCCACAAGTGTCTGGGACAACGTTGCCGATGCCGAGCTGCCCCGTGTCGTTGGCGCCCCAGCACCAAAGTTGCCCGCCGCTACCCACCGCGCAGGTGTGGGCGAATCCCGCCACCACACCCACGGCCGCTCCGGGCAACGTCACCGGTGAGGGACCGGCGCGATTGGCCACGGTGCCATCTCCGATCTGCCCGAAGTTGTTCTTTCCCCAGCACAACACAGCGCCACCGGTATCGACGATACAGGTGTGCGAGTCCCCCGCAGCCACCGCGGTTGCACCGCTGAGGAGCTGAACCCACCGCGGCCGGCTGCCCCCCTCGGCGGTGCCATCGCCCAGCTGACCTTCGAGGCCCGCGCCCCAGCACCAGACGCTGCCGTCCACCTGAATGGCGCAGGTGTGTCTGCCACCAACAGCCACCTGCGCCCAGGAGTCGTTTACGGGCGTTGGCCCGTCCGGGTCCTGGGGACCACAGGCCACGGCAAACAGCCCCAGCGTCATCCAACAAACCAACCGCACCGCAAAAGCAATGAACCCAAAATCAGCCATAGGACCCTGTTATACACCTCCAGCAGCTTCCCTTGAAGCGTGGACGCCCATGTGGTCAGATGCGACAAACGAGTCAACATGCCATCTGAACCCCGATCCATCCCGGGAAACCACCTGCCCCGCCTGACTACCGCCGTCATCGCCCTGTCGACGGGCTGGGGGGTCATGGCCGCCGAGATGGGACTCGTACGCCTGATGACCCCCTATCTTGGTGCGTCGCTGCCCATCTGGGCCTCGGTCATCGCCCTGGTCCTGGTGTCGCTAGCGGCGGGCGCTGCACTGGGCGGACATCTCAGCCGACGAGGGATCGTGACCCGAGCGCTGGTGACCCTGCTAGCCGCCGCGGGCCTGTTGCTGGCCGTGGCTCCCCTCGCGCTCCGGTGGCTGCTCGAGGGAATGGTCCGATTCACCGGCGCGCCCCTTGTGGCGTCCGGCGCGGGCTTGCTCCTGGTCGCCGGGTTCCCGCTCCTCCTCGCCGGCGCCGTAGCGCCTCTGCTCGTCCAGGCGCGGGCCCAGATCCGAGACCCGGCCCGGTCGCCGGATGGACCCGACACTGAGTCTCCCGGATCGGCGGCGGGGCTGGTCACGGCGGGCTCCACCGTGGGCAGCCTCCTGGGTACGCTCCTCCCCGCCTTTCTCACCCTGCCCTACCTCGGAACCAGTCGCACGTTCCTGCTAGCCTCGATGCCGCTGCTTGCCTGCGCGCTTTGGATACACTGGACGACCCGTCAGCCCGGTTGCGTAGGGACTGGCGCAGCGGGACTGGCGCTGCTGTTGGTTGGCGGCTCCCTGGCCCCCTTCCCCCTGATCCGTCAACGCCCCGGAACGGTGGCTACTTGCGAGTCGGCCCACCACCACATCTCTGTAGTGCGTCGCCCCGAGGGCCACCTGGTGCTCCTGCTGGACGCGGGCTACGCCGAGCAGTCCTACTACGACCCGGCCCAGCGACTCTTCTACGGCCCGTGGCCCGTCATGGCCTCCAGCCCACTGCTCGTCCGGAACCCAGGGGATTCGAATCCTCTTCTGAGAGCTTGGGAAGTGATGATCGTGGGCCTTGGCGGGGGCACCGCCGCGCGCATGATCGTGCGGGCCTTTAGGCGAGCTCGGGTAACGGGCGCGGAGCTGGACGGTGAGATCCTTCGGATGGCCAAGTTGCACCTCGCCCTGGACCACCCTCGTATCCAAACGCACGTGGCCGATGGACGCCTGATGCTGCGACGACGCGCGGACGCCGAGCTCGACGTGGTCCTGGTGGACGCTGCTCACCACCTCCTGGTCCCCTTTCATCTGGTGACCACCGAGGCGTTCGATCTCGCGCACCGGAAGCTGCGCCCCGGCGGCGTGGTGGTGGTCAACCTGGCCCGCCTGGCGAATGACACCGCGCTCCTGGATGCCATCGCGTACACCGGGAATCGCACCTTTGCCCGCGTGTATCGCCTGGACGTTTCCGGTAGCGCCAACACCCTGCTGATCTTCACCGACCACCAGCTCCACCCGAAGAACCTGGCCCGCCGGGCCGAAACCATGGCCCCGCCGGCCTTTGCCCGGTTCGCTGGGCTCAACCTCGGCGCCATCACCCGCTGGAGACCCTCGGGCGGCTCGTCCGTGGTGCTCACCGACGACCGGGCCCCGGTGGCGCCCCTGATCCTTGCCATGCTGTGGCGTCACGCAATGGGGGACAAATGACGCGCAGCTCAACCCCGCGCAGCTCAATCCTCGATCCTCTGTTCGGACGCCAGCCCCCCGTGGAGCTGCTCCTACACCCGGTGACAGTGACCGCGCTGGCGATCATGATCGTCAATGACGGCTGGCTGCGCGGCGCCTACCCGGGTTGGCTACCAGGCAAGATCTCGGACTTCGCCGCGGTGCTGGCCTATCCGGGGCTGATCTCGGCCCTCTGGGGATTGGGAGCCATGGCCCTGGATGGACTGGTCGCCGGGAGCACCCGTCGGTCCGCCAGCGGCCAACCGGCCTTGCGGGGAGTGGACTACTCCCTGGGCCCCACGGTGATCCTGGGTTCGGCCATCCTTACCGGCGCCATCCTGGCGGGCATCAACCTCTGGACTCCCTTTCGTGACGGCTACCTGTCACTCCTGCGCCATCTGGATGTCTTCGGATGGTTCGGTCCCTTCCACTACACCATGGACCCCTCCGATCTGCTGGGGCTGGTCCTGCTCCCCGTGGTCTGGCTCGTGGGCCGGCGCCTCTTGGCCCGGGTCCCTGCCGGACGGCTGCGGGCCGTGCACCGCGAAGCCACCAGGTACGCCACCCGGGACGCAGTGCGCGCCGCTGTGGACCGGGGGCTCGCCGACGTCCGGCGGGCCCTGGGCCGCGACCCGACCTCGCCCCAGAACGCGACCCTGGACGTGGTGCGCGACCTGATGGTGGAGGGTGCGCTGCAGGAAGCAGCCCTCCGAAACCGCCCGGAACCCGATGTTGCTTTCGATCCGGCACAACACTATCATCGTGTGCTTCAAGCCCTGGAAAACCATAGGAATCGAGGTTCGAACCCGTGACGCGCGTAAACATCACCGCCCCACGGACCCAAGTAGCGCTCCGGCGCTGGTTGGGCACAATCGCCATGCTGGGCGTGGCCGCAGCGGCAGGCCTGGGCAACGCCCCGGGGCCCCAACTGAGCCTGGTCCGACACGAGACCATCGGCAAGTACCCTCCCACCTTGACCCCATCCATTCGCTACATGTCGGTGACGCTCCCCGAAAACCGGAAGTGGGTGGCGCTGTATTACTGGCGATATGGCCAAACCACGCCGATCCTCCAGCTCCGGGCGCGATCCACCTCACGCCCCCTGCCCGGGGCTATCACGCTATCCTACGGGCTGGTGGGAGTACGGCTAGCGGACTTCGACGTCGTCAGGGCCAAGAGGGAAGCGGGCAAGGCGCTGGTGAGCTCCACCCCGGTGGGCTGGTACTCGGTGATGATCGAGGACGACACGGGCCAGCGCTCAGTGGTCTACTTCGAGGTCGGTAAGAATGTCTCCCGGGGCTACTTCAGTTGCTCCAGCAAGCCGCGCCTGATCCGAGAGGATACTGCACGAAAGCTGGCGCCGCCAAATGTGCGCAGTCACTTCGATGGTCTGTTCAGGGCAGTGGACCGGCTGAGGTTGGCGCCGCCCCCCGCGCCACCGGGAAAAAAACACACACCTCGGCCAAACTCCGCGCCACCGGTGAAAACACCACCTCCCGCCACCCCATCAGGTAAATGATGCAGTTTTCAATGAATCGTCGAACGCCTTCGCGCCACGAAATCGGGAGCCTTAGGGCCCTACCACTCCTTGTGGCGCTGCCGCTGCTGCTCACGGCCTGCCCCAAACCCCAAAACCAGGCGGTCATCAGAAACCCCGCCACCCTGCCTCCCCAGGCCAAGGTGGTAACCATGACCTGCCCCCAGAACCAATACCTGCGCGGTGGGCGGCACCAATGGCGCGACAACGGCTGGCACTGGGAAAACCCCCGGTGCACGCGAAAGACCAGCACCTGGCGCGATGGGTGTGTGTGGCTCCGCGGTCGCTGGGTCCGCCAGAACGACCGCATCGGCTATGTGAAGGGACACATCCGCTGTCCCGGTGATCCCGACCCCCGCCTGGGTCCATCGTCCGACATTGGCGCCCCACGGGCCGCCCCGCGAGCCGCCCCAAGGCCCACGAGCCTGCCCCCGAACCCGCCCTCTGGAGCCATCGGGTGCGGTCCGGACCAATACCTGAGGGTGGGACGATACATCTGGAAGGACGGCACCTGGCGCTGGCTGACCGGACGGTGCGCGCGGCGGCCCGCTGACTGGAAAGCGAGCTGCAAGTGGCACCGAGGTCGCTGGCGCAAGACCCCCACCGGCCTGGTCTTCTCCCGCGGCCGCCTCGTCTGTCCCTGATCCTCTTAGCGGGCCTTATTGCAATATCAGTCCGGAGGGCCGGAGGTACAGCTCCGGATGATGACGAAGTCGTGCAGGATCGGCGTCACGTTGTCAGTGTCGCTGGTGAGCTCGAACTCCACCTGGATATACCGGGCCGGGTTGGGGTCCATCGGCCCGAGGGGGGGATCCGCCAGGATCGCCGGCGACCCATCCCAAGGCCCGGACCAGGCCCCCAGGGAGACGAGGTCCTCCCCGCTGCGCGCCCGCAGGAAGATATTGGTGTCCGTGGGCGTGGTGGCGTTCCACTCCACCCGCACCCAGGAGGTGTACTGCGGGTCCGGGCACCCTTCCAGTAGGTAGGAGTAGGTGCCCCGGGGCCGGGTGAAGTTGCGCAGACCGTAGCCGGTGAAGTCCGAGTAGGTGTACGGGTTGAGCCCCGTGGCCACGCTGGCGTAGTTGCCCGTGGGGTCACCAGCGGCGTCCACGTCCATGCGCCGGGCCAGGCTGGCGGTGTGGCTGATCCCCCAGATGTGGCCGTCAAAATCCACGCCAATGCCCCGCATGGCGCCGCCGATGCCCGAGGGCATGCCGAAGTCGAAGAGCGTGGCCGTAGTACCGGGCCAGTCCCCATCGGCGATGGACTGCGGAATGCGCAGCACGTGACCGGCGTTGTTAGAGGCTACCCAGATGTAGCCCCGCAGATCCGCTGCGATTCCGGCGGTGTTGTTGGCGAGGACCTGGGAAGTGCGCACCCGGGTCCAGGTGCCGTTTTGCAAGGTACCGAAGGAGGCCCGGTTCGGGCGGTATCGGAAGGTATCAGACGTGGTCCAACCTCCCATCCAGATGGAGTCGTCGGAGTCTACGGCGATACCGTAAAACTGCGTATCGGTATCTGGGGGCAGGATGAGCGGCCCCACGCTTGTCGGGACGTACACGTCGAAGAAAACCAGCCGCCCACCGGGGCTCGTAAACCCGCCCACATCATCCCAGGAGGCCTGACTCGCTGACCAGAGGATCCCCTCGGAGTCCACGGCGCAGCCGTAGGGGTTGTGTCCGAAGGGCAGGTCCACGGTGGCGGAGATTGCACCAGTGGTGCCATTCATTCTGTAAAACTGGTTGTTTCCCGACCGGGCGTTGGTGCCCACCCAGGCGTTGCCCTTGCCGCCGTACACGGGGTCGCCGCCGTCCAGACATACCGATCGGCCCACATCTCCAGGCGCGGCGAAGGAGGTTGTGAAAAGCACACATTCGTCGTCCATGCCCAAGAACTCCGGCGGCAAGCCGTTGCTGCATACGGTGTTGACGTCGTCGGGTTGACCGTCGGTGTCGCAGTCCGTTTCGATGGTGCCATCGCCGTTGTGGTCCGACGAAGTGTCGATCTGGCCGTTCGCGTTCCGATCCACGCAGTCGTAGAGGCTGTTGGCGATCTTGGTCACCGTCGGCGCTACGCTCGTGTGGAAGGTGCGGTTGGCCACCCACACGTCGAAGTTGTAGTCCACTGCCGTGCGCGACGGCGCCATGCCGCTGAGGCTCAGGTCGACGCCCGACACATCCTGGCACTGCCCGTTTTGATAAGAAGCGTTGCCGAAGCAGGTGATGGAGAAGTAGCGCGCCTCCTCCGTGGCGGTCATGGTGTCGATCTTCGATACGGTCCCCCGCCCAAGATCTGCGGTGTTGGCGATCCACATGAAGTTAAAATCCACATTGGAGTCGTCCAGGATGATGTCGCCGTTGGGATCGAGTCCCACGCCATCAGCCTGTACGTCCGGGTCATCAGCGGGCATGGGAAACGGGAAGGGATCCTGGCCGAGGGTGTCACCGGTGCAATCCGGATTGCAGTCACCACAGGGGGATATCACGCCCTCGTCGATGTTCCCGTCGCAGTTGTCGTCCACCTGGTTGCAGACCTCATTGGCCCCCGGATGTACGTATTCGTTGGTGTCGTCACAGTCCGCTCCCGCCGGACAGCCCGGCCCATAGCCGTCCCCGTCCAGATCCGTGCCCCCCTCGCAGGTGGGCGGAACGTACCCATCGACGCCACCACCACCACCATCGCCATCGCCGTTGCCGTTGCCCGACTGCGTGACGGTCGGCCCACACGCCAGAGCCACCGTCGCGCTGACAACGACCAGCCCCAAACCAAGGCGCTTAAACAATGTAGTGAGCTGCATAGCCGTACTCCTCCCAAAGGGTATATCTAACGATACCGCCTTGTGGGCCCCAAGAGATACCCCCAAATCAGAAATCCCGCATATGGAAGATTGGTGCCGCCCCGAGAGATCAATCCCACTGCCAGTAGGGATCCATGCACATCTCGTACTGATAGACCTCCGACGAGCAAGCCATCATCACGACCTCCCACAGCTCCCAGTCCTGATAGTCGCCGCAAATGGACAACGCAGTCGCCCTGGCCGCCGATCCATCCCGCTGGGCGGCGTCGCTCATCGGTTGCATAGGCACCGCTATGCGTCCCCCTCGCTCCATAGCCCAGCGGGCGCCTCGACGGCCATCATCGCTCGAGTTGTCCATTCGCGGACCCTTAGGACTATCGGACAGACGCCCCATACGCGTCAAGGGAATGCCGCCCGAGACCCGGAGCCCCAACGTCTCGTTCCTACCCTTGCGGTGGGGAGTCACGCATGCCATGGTCGGACCAGCCATGACGAACGTCGCGACCAAACGATACGGACTACTGTTTTTCGGAACGGCCCTGGGAATGACCGTGGCGCTGGGGTTCGCGGCGCCGAGCCTGGGTGTGGTGTTGGCCTGGATAATCTCAACGACGGCGGTGGCGTTTGGAGCCTATGGCATGGACAAGGTTCTGGCGCGTTCGGAGAAGCTGCGCGTGCCCGAGAGGGTCCTGCTGACCCTTAGCTTTGCGGGTGGAACAGTGGGGGCGCTGGCGGGCATGAAGGTCTTTCGCCACAAGACCGCCAAGGCGAGCTTCCGCATGAAGTTCTGGCTGGCCACCGCATCGCAGGTCGCCCTGCTGACAGTGTACCTGATCTGGATCCGGCCGTTTCTCTTCTGAGGTCCTATGGCTTCCTAAGAGATGGCGACCTTGATCTGCTTCGGTTTGGCCTCTTCCTTTTTGGGTAGGGTAACGGTGAGCACACCGTTTTTGTAGGCCGCGACGATGGAGTCGACGTCGACCTTGCTGCCCAGACGGAACTGCCGGAAGAAAGAGCCGTGACGGCGCTCCCGATAAATACTGCTTTCGGTCTCCTCGTCGAGGTTGCCCTCGCGTTTGCCGGTGAGGATCAGTACACCCTGGTGTACCGAAATATCGATGTCGTTCTCATCGACTCCGGGTAGATCGGCGCTCAGGATGATGGCGTCTTCCGTCTCCTCGATGTCCACGGCCGGGGTGAATTTGGTGACCTCATCGTTGCCTGCATTCTCGTGGTGAAAGCGGCCGAACTCCCGATTGAATCGGGCGATATCATGAAAGGGTCTAAAGCGGGTCAACATGGCTGAATCCTCCTGAAACGACAACGCGTTTCGTTTGTTATCTAGAGGAAAACCTGTGCATCTCGCCTACGGTTGTCAACGCATTGACAACCCCCCGAAAGTGGTTACGCGGTCGAGTTTTTATTGTTTTACGGGGGGCTGTTTCGCGGCCGGTTTTTGTCGTTCCATGGGACATCTGGCGTAGGGCACACCCATTGGGCGAGGTTTCCATGCCTCTCCCTCTTCCCGAAGGTCCTTGCGACGCCAGAGGAGCCGTTCGGCCGGTTGGGAAACCACCCAGGGACGGATGATGTGATAGCCATACCGCCCACCGTATACCCACACGAGGGAGTGGCTCCCCCGCTTGTCGGTCCATCGGTTCTCGAAGGCCACAATGCGCCCCGTGGGGCCCTTCTCGAAGACCAGCGGTCCGGCGGAGTCGGAGCCCACGTAGTACCAGACCGGCTTCTTGAGACGTACCCGCTTCTGGCTGTTGGTGATCACGCACTCAACAACCCGGTAGGTCGCAGTGGTCTCCGTCGGCATGGAGGCGATTCGCCCTCCGGCGATGGGCTCGATGGCGCATGCGGAAAGACCGAGCACCCCGATCCCCAACCCATACAATATTCGCGCCAGCATTCGCAGCATCATCGATGGTCTCCCAACAGTGTCAGCCTCCTAAGTGTGCCTGCCAGTCCCCTGAATCACAAGAACCGGATCGCTGGCTGCGCTGGTACGGATGGTGCTCGGTTCCTCGGCCTGGGGCGAAGGGTCTGGTATAGTCGGGAGTATGGAAACTCCGCGCCGAAAAAGATCCTCCGCAACCCTGATTATTGGGCTCGCCGTGACCCTGTTTCCAACGGGGTGTAACTGCAACGACGGAGACGGAGCTGGCTACGACGCAGGCCCACCGGGCCCCGACGGGTTGGTGGAGGTGGGATCTTGCGGGGACGGCGTGTGTCTCCTCAAGGCCGGGGAGAACCGTCACTGGTGTCCCGAGGACTGCGGGGATCCGGTGGGATCCGGAGCCGTGGTGCGGTTCTTTTCGGACTTCTCCAAGGATCCCGAGCCCAACCAACCGGTGCGGTTCACCTACGTCGTGTGGAACGAAGGCGACGACATCGCCTACAACGTCGTGCTGGTGGTGCCCATCGTGCTCAACCCGGACACGCCCCTCATCGGGGACCGGTGGTGGTGCGACTACCCGGATGAGCGCTACGACTGCATGGAGGATCTGAGCTACGTGCCCGACTCCATGCGCATCAACCGCGTGTATCACCCCAACCGGGCGCGCAACAGCTACGCCTTCGTGGACACCACACCGCTCACTGACGAGCCCGACGACGACGAGGCTTACTACAACGCCGACCAGAACTTCCTGTACCTCACCATCGGGGCTCTGGCGCCCCGCAACGAGGACCCCGAGTCCGCCGGCGTGGTGTGGTCCTACGAGCTGCAAACCGACGGCGCCACGGCCTCAAACCCCTGCGAGGACAACCCCCTCATCCAGAATTGGAACTTCATTTTCGCTGACAACGCCGAACCCTACCTGAACGACATCATCGGCCACCTGTACTGCGAGTCCCCGCGGCTGCGCGCGGACCTTGCATCGAGCGTGACCGATGTCTCGCCCGGCGACACCGTGGATGTCACCGTGACCATGAGCCTCGACAGCGTTGTTCCTCCGCCGGGCAAGGAGCTCTCCCGGTTCAATGTGCTGCGTCCGCGCTTCTACCTCAACTACCCCGAGCCGTGGCTCGAGGTGATCAGCATCGACAAGCCCGATGAGGCCGAGGACCTGCCAGCCCACGATGACGCGCCCGGCAGTGGCGGTGTGATCTACTGGGCACGCGAAAACGAAGCCGGCGACGCGGAGATCCTCCCCGGCGACACCGAGACTCTCACGATCCGGTTCCGCGTGGCCGACGGGGTTCCCGCCGACACTGCGCTCCCCCTGTCGGTGACCGTGCGCTCCCAGCGTACATTGCCCTACCAGAACATCGACGCCTCGGCTTCACTTCAGGTTACGAGCTCCACCGCTGCCACCTGCGGCGACGGGATCTGCGCCACCACGGAAGACGTCGCGACCTGTGCTGAGGACTGCCCAGGCTGCGCCACCGAGAGCGAAGTCACGAGCTTTGGCGACCCACCCTGTTGCGATGGCCTCACCCTCATCCGCGCCAGCCACCCCTACAGCTGGGCTTATGACCAATGCTACGACTGGGAGGGTGGCGGCGTGCCCTTCGCCCAGGGCTACTGCACCCTCTGCGGAGACGGTGCCTGCACTGCCCCCGAAAACCCCTGCAACTGCCCGGTCGATTGCGGCCCCCACTGTGGCAACTGGCTCTGCGAGCCCGGCGAAACCCGCGCGAGCTGCCCATCGGATTGCTAATCGTCGCCAGGCGCCGGTTTTCCGGTTCCGGGGTGTGAGCCTCTCAGATTTCTGACTCCTGGCTCCTAAGTGTGCCTGCAAGTCCTCTGAATCACAAGAACCGGAACGCAACCTACGCTGGTACGAATGGTGCATTGCAATCACCATCAGAGGAAAAACCACCATGAGTGATCGCGACCTTCGTAGAATTCTGCTGGAGATCATCGACGACCTGGATACCGGACGTGTGCGTCCCCACCGCCCCCGGCGATTGAAGCGATGGCTGCGCGCGCCCGTGCTGGCGACCTCCTTGGGTCTGGGACTGGGTCTAGGCGTTGGTTTGGGCGCGTCGGGGTGCGATGACAGGTCCATCGGCCACGCGGATGACGCCGGAGTGCAGCAGGTGGACTCAGGATCCATCGCGGACTATGAGGCGCCGCCCGTGGACGCCGGCCCGCCCGTGGACGCCGGAAATATCTTCGCCTATGGCATCCCGCCCATGGACGAGGACGCAGGCACCGAGGCCATGGACGCCGGCGCCATGGACGCGGGCGCCGAGGAGTGGGACGGAGGCGCCTACGACCTATACGGCGTTCCCTTCCAGGGCGAAGATGCATCGCTGGACCCACCGCCCGAGGCCCTCTATTCGGCGCCCGATTTCCAAATCGACCAGGACGCGGGCTCACCACCCGACCCCGACCCCGACCCCGACCCCGACCCCGACCCCTCCGACCCCTGATCGACTCGTCACCTCACCACGGTTGTTGTTTGAGGTGATCGGTCTCCATCATCATGAGCGCCACCAGGGTGCTCCAGATGTAGTTGGGCATGGAGTCGTTCGGCGCCAAAAGATCGTCCGGGTTATACATCTCCCGGAACTGATGCACGTCCGCCAGCGGCATCTGCACCGCCTCCAGGACCCGGCGGGTGAGCTCCACGGCGAGCTCATTCTCACCCAACGAGACCAGCCCCCGCATGATCAGCCACTGCCACTGGACATACATGGGGCCACGCCAACGGCAGCATCGGTCGGCGTCCGGGGAGTAGTAAGCGTCATTGGCCGCAAGCCCGGGGACCCCGCCTTCCCGCCAGAAGCTCGTCGGGTCTGTCAGGTGGGCGAGCAGGGTCTCGAGCCGATCCGCCGGGACGAACCCGGCCCATAGAGGCAGCAGCCCGGCGATCTCCAGGCGTTTGAGGTCGCCCGCCTCCGCATGGTCGAAGGTGTTCGTGTCCCGGTCTACGTGGTAGTAAAAACCCGTCACGTCGTCCCACATATTGGCGTTGATCAACGCCGCGCGCTCCTGGGCCACCGATCGCCATCCCGAGGCGTCCCCGGTCAGGCCCAGCGCGTCAGCCATGAGCGCCAGGGTGGACGCATCCTTGACCAGGAGCGTATTGAGCGCCAAGCCCTCCACCTCCTCGGGGGCGGCAACGTTGTCCCAGATGACGTTCTCCAGGTTGCGCATTGACTCGGTGACGCCGTACCCTCCCCACTCGGCCAATCCGTCGCCGTCCGCGTCCCGTTGATCCACCCAGAAGCCGTGGATTCGCGTGCCCGCTTCGTAGGCGTCCGCGAGGAAGGTGGCGTCGCCGGTGGTCTTGGCGATCTCCCAGGCGATGTAGGAAAACAGCGGAGCCGAGGCGGTCCCCAGGGCGGTCTGGTCCACCACAGGGCCGATGGTGTACGGAAGGTACCCATCCGGAGCCACCCGCTCCAGGAACACCCGATGGGAAGCCAATGCGGCCGCCGGATCGAAGTGCGCCATGAGGATCATGGCCAGGCTCTCGTGCAGGTGCTGACCCAGGCGGGCGAACCACCAGGTGGGCTCCCGGGAGAACAGATAGTAGTCGTGGTCGAGCGCCCCCTCGGACGGCATCATGAGTTGGTCGAGGAGCACGAAGCTGGATCGAAAAACCGACGCGGCATCGCCGGACAGGTCCTCGAGGGTGGGCATCGCCTGCAATCGTTCCTGGGACGCCGTGAGCAGTGCCACGGGCGAAAGTAACTGCGCGTACCCCAGCTCCTCGTCCAGGAGATCCTGTCGCGAGGTCGCCACCGTGGCGCGATAAATACGGGCGGGGACATCCGACATGGTGGCCACCTCGAGCGCAAAGCCCACCCCGAGCATAGCCACCCGGTAGCCGGGCGGCCCCGTGGCCGTCGCCAGCGCCGCCACGTCCTCGGTCACCGTGGCGCCACAATCCTCGAGGCTGGTCCAGGTGGTCTGTCGGCCGGGTACCGCCAACGCATCGGTGAGCTCGGTGAGGTACGTCCCGGGCCCCACCACCTCCAGCATGAGATCCACGGCCACGTTGTGGCTCGCCCGCAACCCATCGGGGTAGCCGGCGGGATCAGGGTAGCGACCGGCACCGCACCTTCGCAGCCAGGGCAGCACCCCGATGGTCACGTCCCTGGACAAGGTGCTCCGAAAGACCAACTCCACCGTTGCCACGCGAGAGGTGGCCACCACGAATCGCACCTCCACGCGAAAGCCGGGGATCAGCTCAAAGTCGTAGATGACGCCGTCGGACGTCGTGTGGTGAATCATCACGGGGGAGCTGAAGTCCGCCTCGCCCACGTACCACCGATCCTCCAGGTGAAAGGCGATGCCGAAATTGCCCGCCGTGTCGGTCACCATCCGCACCACGCCGTCGCTGTCTCGCGCCAGGGTGTACCCTTCGTCCTCCAGGTACTTTGTCCGCTCGGGCGATGCGGCAAAGGTGAGCAGGATCGGCGCGCCCAGATCCAGGTTCAGCCGGGGACCGAGGCTCGGCTCCTCCACGAAAATCTCGTCTCTGTGGGTACGGGGACAACCCGTAATGACCATGCTACCCAGGAGCAGCAGGAAGGAAACAGTGATGACCGCTTTCATGGATGGGCCCTAATGGAATCCAGTATAGGGGGCGGACTGCATGGATTCAAGCGGCGGCAATGCGGCGGCAATGCGCGCTAGCCAGAGATTGGAAACGCAGGGATATTCGTCACCAGGACCCGTGGGACCCATGGGATCCGTGGGATCCGTGGGATCCGTGAGACCCGTGAGACCCGTGAGACCCGTGGGACCCATGGGACCCGTGGGATCCGTGAGACCCGTGAGACCCGTGGGACCCATGGGAGCAGTGCTGGGCCACCAGGTTGCTGTTGTAACGAGGCCGGCTCGGACCGCCGTCATCGACCGCCCCCGCGATCTCATTCCCACGGGAGGGAACCCCCGCTGCCGCACGCGCACCTACCAGGGTGGTTCCGGCGATCAGCAGGGTCGAGGAGGCTCCAATGAAGCCGCGTCGTGAAAGCCGGCCTTCGGTCCTGTTCAGGAACCCGGCCGGCGACTTGGGATCTACTGGAAATAATTTCTTCATGGATAGTACTTTTTCAATCCTCGGTCGCTACCAGGGCTGGACTGTACCGCCGACCTTGATGGTTAGCTGATAACTGTTGCAAGTAGGCGTAGCGGTCACCGAGCGATACACCCGTACGTAGATGGTTTGGGAGTCATTATCCTGGCAGCCGTTCACCGAACAACCGGAATGGTACCACTGATATCGCACAGGATCTGGGTCGCAGTCATCCGGCGCAGTGGCGCCAGTACAGTTGGTCACAGCATACAGGGTTTCCCGCACTTCGATACGGAACTCGGAGCTCGGATTGGTCGACAACCAACTCCAGATATTCAGGTCGCCTCCCCACTCGACGGCGCGGAACCGGTACCAGCGCTCCGAGGCGCCCACGAGATTCCCCGAGATCACTGTGCCCGTAGGGGACGTGTTGCTATGGGTGAAGGAGAACAGGTCCCCACCCCCGCAGCCGGAGCCTGAGCCTGTGGAGATCGGCAGGCAACAGTTGGGCGATACGCAATTGTACCCCGAAACGCAGTCGTCATCGATGGAGCAGTTCGTGCGGCAGCTGTCGCCCTGACACATGAAGGGGTGACAGTCCGTGGCGCCGGTGTTCACGCAAGTGCCCGTACCATTGCAAAAGTCGGCGGGGTATTCGATGGAGCCCGCGCAGGACTGGGCGACACATTGGGTGCCCGGGGCCCAGTAGGCGCAGTCGCCGGCGCCGTCACAGTCTGCCAACGTACCGCAGCTGCTCGAGGCCGACGGAGTGCACTCGTTCTCCTCGTCGAATCCGGCGGCTGTATTGTAGCAGCTACCTGAGCCGTTGCAGGAGCGGCAGGTGCCGGTACACTCATGTTCCGGATCATCGTTGGCATCGTAGTCGGTGCACGTCCCGGCGGAGCCCGAGAGATTACAGGACTCACAAGTGCCGGTGCAGGGCGTGCCGCAACACACCCCATCCTTACAAATGCCGCTGATACATTCGTTGAGGCCGCCGCACACCTGGCCGAGGCCCATCTTGGTTACGCAAATGTTCGAAGCGTTGCAGAAGTATCCGCTGATGCAGTCCGTATCGGATCCGCATGGGCTACTACCACAGACCGAACCGCTGCATTCGTATGGGGTACAGAAAAGTGAGGTACCGGTCAGGCAGGTCCCCGAGCCGTTGCAGGTCCGCGGCAGCGAGACCGTGTGGTTGACGCAGGACTGAGCGACACACTGGGTGCCGATGGCCCACAGCCGACACGCACCCAAACCGTCACACTCCCCATCCCGGCCGCAGGTGGACTTCGCCTGAGGGCTGCACTGATCCTTGGGATCGTCCCCCGAAGTCGCGGGGGCGCAGGCTCCGGAGCCATCGCACGCCCGGCAGAGGCCGCAGCCGGTCTCCGGGTCCTCGCCCGAGGCGTGGTCGATGCAGGTCCCAATATTCCCCCCCAGGTTGCAGGCCCTACAGGTGCCGTCGCACTCGCGGTTGCAGCACACGCTGTCCTCGCAGTGGCCGGTGGCGCACTCCCCGTCATTGCTGCATGAGTCCCCAATTCCCGATTGCGGCACACAGGCATTGCCGGTGCAGATGAATCCCGCCACGCAGTGGCTGGTTATGGTGCAGGAGGTGCGACAAGACGTCCCGAGACACACGTAGGGGGAACAGTCCTCCGAACCACCGTCCTGACAGCCCCCGGCGCCGTTGCAGGTGTCGGCAAACAAGTGGCTGGTGCCCGTGCAGGACTCGGCCAAGCACTCGGTGCCCGCCGAATAAAGCTGACAGGCTCCACCGCCGTCGCACCAGCCGGTCTGACCACAGGTGGCCGCAAGATCCTGCGTGCACTCCGGCTCCGGATCCGTATCAGCGGCGTAGTACGTACAGGTCCCCACCGAGCCCATGACAGCGCACCCACGACAGATGCCGCTGCAATCGGAGTTGCAGCACACCAAGTCCCGGCAGAGGCTCGAGCTACACTCAAAATCATCTGAGCAGGTGTGGCCGTCGTTCCACTTCTTGGTACAGGTGCCGCCGTCGCAGAAGAACCCGTTGGGGCACTCCGCGTTCACCAGACAGGCACCGCAGAAGCTCACTACGTTCAGGTCGGTCTCGCAGCCGTTGTCAGGATTTGTGTCGCAGTCGCCCCAGCCGGGAGCGCAGGTGGGCGAGCACACCCCGGCGATGCAGGCGACGGCGCCATGGGCGTTGGTACACGCGTGGTTGCAGACACCGCAATGCAGCGTATCGGTCTGCAGGTCGAACCCCTCATCGATGCCCGCCACGCAGTTGTTATCGACGAGGTCACACTCCTCGGAGGCCGCCGGGTTGATGGCGTCGTTGCCATCATCGCAGTCGCTGGGATCCGTGGAGTCGAAATCTCCGTTGGGAGAACACCAGCACTGCGAGATGGACTGGTGCCCATAGCCGTCGTCATCGCTGTCCCGGTAGTAAGTGGTGCAGCCCGGCGCGTTGAGCTCGTTACTGTCGCCATTGCAGTTGTCGTCGTAGGCGGTGGAACACTGCTCAGCCATGCCCGGGTTACAGCCCACACCACAGACATTTGGATCGTCGTCGCAATCGCCGCCCATGCTGGCCGTGTAGAAGCCGGCGTTGTAGCAGAGACACTCGGTGTCCCCCGTGATGCCGTAGCCGTCGCCGTCCTCGTCGCGTAGATAGGACACGCAGCCCTGGGCATCGGGGTCGTTGTCGCTGCCGTCGCAGTTGTCGTCGTAGGGCGTGATGCACCGCTCCACGACGCCGGGGAGAACATACTCGTCGTCGTCGTCGCAATCACCGCCCTGGCCGACGTTGTATTCGCCGTCCGCGGCGCAGAGACAACGCGCGTCGTTGCCGTCACCGAACCCGTCGCCGTCGTGATCGCGGTAGTAGACGGTGCAGTTGTCCGCGTCTTCCTCGTCGACTTCACCGTTGCAGTTGTCATCCTCTCCCGGCGTGAGACAGTCCTCGGTGGAGCCCAGGAACTCACAGGAGTACTCGCAACCATCGGAGGGATCGCCGTTCACATCCCAGAAGTCGGGTGGACATCCGGTGACCACTCCAACGATGTCCACAAACACCTGACTCTCGTCTGGATCGTTGGTCTGGATTTCGAGCTGCTCCAGCGGGAACACGTCCACCGAGGCGTCGAAGTCCACGGAAACATACACCACCGTAGGATTGATCCCGTTCACGGTGTCACCCGCGCTGAGGAAAAATGGGAGCCCCACGCTGGTGGCCTCCCCCGTGGACTCGTCTTGGACCCAAAAAGACATGCTAAAGGAAGCTGCTTGTCCGCTGTTATTCGTGATCAACACCGAGTTGATGGTGAGGGGAGCGTTGCCCTCCGCCAGGTTGTACAGCGCCAGGATCCGCCGCTGGGGCTCCTCGAACTGTACCAGACCGAAATCGAGCACAGGATCGTCGTCGACGCTGACCACGCAGTCGGTGGCATCGTAAGGATACGTCAGGTAGGGAGCCTCCGGCACCAGGGCGGTACCTTCGTCCGTGGCGCAAACATCGATGTCGGCGACGCCCTTGTGTTCGCTGACGAGATCCACGCCGACGGGGTTCTCATCGGGATCGTTGGAATGGATCCGCAGCTCTCCCAGATCCAACTCACCATCCACCGACAGGAGGCTTACGTTGATACCCTGCTCACCGTTGGGAGGGATCACGATGTTCACAGCCCCCTCGAAGTCGCTGTGGAACTCCTGCGGCGAGCCGGGACCACCGGTCTCGATGATCTCGATGAGGGTAATCACCAGATCAGCAGTACCTACATTGTGGACAGTCAAAGGGAGAATAACCTCAGCGCCGATGAGAGGGGATTCGAAGTCCAGGGTTTCATCCGAGAGGACGATGTCCGGCTCATCCACTGTGGAATCCGGCAGACCACCGTCCCCCTCCACGACGCACTGGTTCCCTCGGCAGACCTCGCCGGGGCCGCATTGGTTGTCGTCCTCGCACCAGGTGATACTATTGTTGTTGCTCTCTCCGGTACTCTTGGAGCCACAGGCAAACAAGCCCCCTGCCCCCAGTACCAGAAGACCCACCATCGCCATCGACACAACACGACCTCGCGGCGATAAACATCTGGACGTTTCGTCTAGGTTCTTCATGCGTTACCTACTGTTAGGGTTGTATCCAAGAACAGTTTACAGGAAATTCCGGAACATCCCAAGCAGTAATATCGTCTGTAACAATGGTAAGATGCCCAAGGCATGGCAAAAGAACTTGGACCATGTGAAAGGCCGTGAGGGCCTGACTCCCTATGTTGGCCATGTTGGGGATAGCATCCCCCATTTGGGGGATGGCGGCGATTAACGATTCGACATACATCTGATAATCACGATGAAAGTATGCCCGGAATGCTCTGGTAGCGCCTACGGTTCCCCGGCGAGTTGTGCCGAATGCGGGCAGGATCTCGCAGAGGTCGACGCCATTGGCGGGGATGATCTGTCAGGTGCCGTAATCGAGCGAAAGTATCGCCTGGTCGATTGCATCGGCGAAGGGGCCATGGGCTGGGTGTATCGGGGCGTCCATCTGGCGTTGGACAGCTCGGTGGCGGTCAAGCTCATGAAGCCGTCGGCTGAGCAGAATTCCACGAACGACAAGAGGTTCGCTCTTGAGGCCCGCGCGGCCAGCCGTCTGAACAACCCACACATCATATCCATTACCGACTTTGGTCGAACTCCGGGCGGGGTTCTCTTCATTGTCAGCGAATATCTGCGCGGCATCACGCTGTCAGAGCTGATCGATGACAACGGTGCATTGACCGTCGGGCGCGCATTGCATATCGCCGACCAGCTCCTGTCCGGCCTGGATGAGGCCCACAGCGCCAGCCTTGTGCATCGGGATCTCAAGCCCGACAACCTGATGATTACTCCGTTGCGCTCGGGCGAGGATTTTGTGAAAATCCTCGACTTCGGAATTGCCAAGCTGAACACGAGCCAGGCAGCCAAGCTCACCCACCAGGGCGAAGTTATCGGTACGCCGACCTACATGGCCCCAGAGCAGATCCGCGGCAAGGACGTCACCCCGCAGACAGACCTGTACGCCTGCGGCGCGATGCTCTACGAGATGCTGACAGGGATCCCCCCCTTCGACTCTGAGTCAGTCATGGAGGTCCTCGGCATGCACCTGTCCGAGGAGCCCAAGCCCCCGCGGGAAGTGGCACCGGACCAACACATCTCCGAGTTGCTCGAAAACACCATCCTGCGCGCCCTGGCGAAGGACCCCGCCGATCGTTGGGAGACGGCGGACGCGCTCCGAGACGCACTGACCAAGGTCTCCACGGCCCAAGCTGATTTCGGTCAGGACTGCCCCGTCTGCGGCCACCCCCGCCCCGGCTCCGCCAAGTTCTGTGAGGAGTGTGGCGCCCAGCTCCGCATGGACTCCATGGCCATGATTCCGCCGGATATGCGCAAGGGTAAGCCCAAGCCTTCGTCGCCTGTCAGTGCCACGGGCGAGACCATCTACGCCGTGAATGAAGATGGCTCCCCCATGGCTGCCGGCGGTCCGGTTACCGAGATCGGAGTCCCATTACAGTCGGCACTGCCGGTGCTGCCGGCTTCGCCCACCACAGCCCCGGCTACAGCCCCGGCACCACCACCACCCCCTGGCCTCGGTCCCGCCCCTGCACCGCCGCCAGCGCCGCCGGGGCTCTCCATTCCGCGAGACACCCTGCAACGCCGCCTCCGGGCGGAGAAGACCCTCCGATTCGATCTCGTGGGGCGTCAGAAGGAAACGGAGCAGCTCCAGACGTTCTTCGACTCCGACGCCCACATCGCCGAGATCCTCGCAGCCGAGGGCAGCGGAAGAACCCGGCTCCTCCGAGAGGCCGGTGCATTGGCCATGCGCCTGGGTATCACGCCCATCTGGGTCACCCCGGATCCCTCCCAGGCGCGCACGCCCTGGTTCGCGGTCCGCAAGCTCGTGGCCGCGGTGCTACAGCTGCGCGATGCGCCGGATCTGACCTCCATCGAAGAGAGCGTCGCGGCGTACGACCTCACCGCCGACGACGTCCGTGGGTTGGCGGAGCTGTTCGGCCTCGCACAGCCGGACTCCTATGTCGAGCACGCCGTGCGACTCCGGGAGACCCGGGCCTCGGCCCTGCGGGTCCTCCGCTACGGCTACTCGGCGGACGTGACGCTCTGCGTGCTCATCGACGACGCTGACGAGTTGGATGGCGCATCTCGCACGTTCTTCCGGGATCTGAGCGACTCCATCGGACAATCACCTCTCAAGCTGATCCTCACCGGAGAGAGCTCCATCCTGCCGAAGGAACAGTCGCAGCTTCTCCTCACTCCCGGACCTTTTGAGCAGCTCCAGGTGGGACAGCTCCTGGAGGGCATAGCCCGAAAGAAGGACTCCTGGTCCGGCCTGCTGCAGGTCATCTTGAAGAACTCCGAAGGCAACCCCCTGTGGGTCGTGCAGGCCATCCAGCTCCTCGCGGAGGGGGGCACAGAGGTGGACGGCTCCCTGGGGGATATCGTCACAACCCGCATCACCCGCCTCCCCGCGGCGGCGCGAGAGCTGCTGCAAATCGTCTGCGTCATCGGCCTGGGGGCCCAGGTGGATCGGGTTCAGCTCCTGCTGGAAATGGACGAAGATCGATTAACCGACGCCATCGCGCTCCTGGTACGCCGTCACCTCCTCGTGGAGGGACCCTCGGGAATGCTGACGGTGGCCCACCCCTTCATCGCGCGGTCCGTGCGAGAGTCCATGCCGGCCGACGCCCGGGTGACCCTGCACCGACAGATCCTCGATTTCCTGGAGACCCACGGCGGCGCGCCCATCGCCCTGGCCCGCCACGCCGCGGCGGCCAACCTCGGCGAGGACGCCCTGTATCTGCTGGTGGAGGCCGGTAAGGCCTCGGAGCGGATGCTCGATGATATCGGCGCGGCGAACCAGTATCGCCACGCGCTCCAGATCGCCCGCTGGCAGTTACTCATCGATGAAACGGACGAGGTGTGCCTCGATCTATCCCTGCGCCTGGCCAACTCCCTGCGCTACTCAAATGATGCTTTGGCGGCGGAGATGGTCCTCAAGGAGTCGATCCAGCACGCCACGAGCGACCCGGCCTGGCACGCTCGACTGCTGCACTCCATGGCCCTGCTCGAGCTGTCCAAAGGGGACCCCACCGAGGCCGTGGACACCATGCAGTACGCAGTGCGTCAGGCCTTCTTCTCGGCGCGGCCGGCCCTGCTCAACCAGATGTATATCGATTTAGGCAAGGTCCTCGACCAGGCCGGACAGTCCATACGCGCCGCCGAGGAGCTCGCCGAGGGCGTACTCGTGGTCACCAGCGGAGACGGTCCAGAGGCGCAGAAGGCGCCTGTTAGCTTCTGGCGACTCCTGGCGCAGCTCGCCGACCTGCAGTTCCGTCAGGGAGACGCCGAAAATGCCTTCAAGACCGTCTCGTCGGCGCTGAGTCAAGCCGAACGGCAGGGCTCGCGCATCGGCCAGGCCCGCTGCCACTATCTGATGGCCCGTTGCCTGGACCGCATGAACCGTAGTGAAGCCGCCGACGAACATCACGCCATTGCCTTGGCCGCTTTCCGCCGCCTGGGCGATCGCCGCAGCGCCATCGAGGTCCTTCTATCCCGCGCCTCTACCGCCCCCCAGGCGCGCTCTGAGCTCATGCAGCAGGCCCTGACCCTGTCCCGCCAAATCGACTGGGAGCCCGGCATCCGCGCCGCCTCCGCCCTGGGCGACACCAATTAGTTTCTGTAATCGGGCAAACGGACTTGCCGCCGGAATTTCCTGTTGACCTCAATACGTGCTGGGATAGACTCGGGCGGTTTATTGGTATTTGAGCGCCCCAGAGGCTATTGATGCACAGTGCGAATTGCATGGGGGCACAGCGCCCGAATGACGTTCAGGGAGGACTGCAGCTTTGATTCCCATCATTGAAATCGAAGGGCTTCTGGTGGTCCCGGTGCAGGAGACGCTGCACGATCGTCTGGCGTTAGACCTCCAACAGCGCCTGGGTGAGGAGATCGCGGCTCGGAACCCGGGGGGCGTGATCATCGACGTGAGCACCGTGGAGGTGCTCGACAGCTTCATCGCGCGGGTGCTCGACCAGATCGGCCAACAGTGTCTACTGATGGGGCTGCAAACCGTGGTGGTGGGCATGCAGCCCGCCGTGGCCATGACCCTCGTGGAAATGGGCATGGACCTCGCGTTTGTGAGAACAGCCCTCAACATGGACTTTGCCATGGAGATCTTCAAGGAGCTGAAACGGAAAAGCGCCGAGGAGAACGCCGGCTCCGAGACCTCTGCGGACCTCTATGGCGAGGAGCTCAGTGGGTAGCGTGGTCGTCAACAGAGGCCAGCGTTCCAGCCCCGGCCTGGCAGTGCAAGGCAAGATCCAGGTCTGTCTCCGGCTCTACCTCAGCCGAATCTCCGCCAACCTGGTGCTGGGACGCGCCTGCTCGCGCTGTGGAATCTCGCCGCGTACCATAGGGATCGACCATCTCTCCCGACTGATTGGAGAGATCGAACCGCTCCTTTCCGCCTATCTGAGCCGCTTCGAGATCAGAGAGACCCTGAAGGGACTGCGCGGACTGCAAAACCAGCAGTCGACCGATCCCTCCGACCGGCCCATCGCCGAGGGAAGGCCGCATGTCATCGAAATTTCCCGGGAGGAGCATATCGACGCGGCCAGAACCACCGCCTTGCGGATGTGTCGCGAAACCGGGTTGGGCAACGTGGATGCGGTGAAAGTCGCCACGGTGGTTTCGGAGCTCGCCCGCAACATTTGCCAATACGCTGGAGAGGGCACCATCACCCTGGTTTTGCTGGAGCACCCCCGCCCTGGAGTACGGATCATCGCCGCTGACCAGGGCCCGGGCATCCCGCACCTGGCAGAGGTGGTGAGCGGAGAATGGCGCTCCAAGACCGGAATGGGCCTCGGGCTCACGGGCAGCCGACGGCTTATGTCCGCCTTCGACATTCAGGCCGACCAGGGCAAGGGCACCTGCATCACCGCCGAGAAGTACCTCCTATGAACGAACATCACGCATCTCCGAGCACCATGTCTCCCAAGAACCGTGAGGACGTACGGGTCACCTCCGACCATTGGGAGGTGGCCGGCTTTGCGCGAACCATGATCGGCGAACACTCCTGCGGAGACGCCATCGCAGTCTATCCCGCGGACGAGTGGGTTACGGCCCTGGTGGTGGACGGCCTCGGCCACGGCGCCAAAGCCCACGAGGCGTCGGCCGCGGCCGTGGCGCACGTGACCCAGCGAATAGAGGAGAACCCCGGGGTCGGGATCGAATCGCTCATGACCACCTGCCACAAAGCGCTGGCCGGCACGCGGGGCGCCGCCGTGGGTATCTGTCGACTGGAGCCGGGGCGCGGTGTGGTCCGGTTCTGCGGCGTGGGGAACATCGCCCTGACCTCCTTTCCAAATCGTCGGGGCATGGGGGTCTCTCTGGCGGGCGTGGTGGGCTACCGCATGCGCAAGATCAAGGAGTTCGTGTGCGAGGTGGAGCCCAACGATCTGGTCGTCCTGTACAGCGACGGCGTCTCCAGCAGGCTCTCCCTGAAGGCCATTGCGAAGCAACCCATGGATAAACTGTTGGAGACGGTGATGAAGGACTGGGCGAAGGACCACGATGACGCGACCTTCCTGGCTATCCGCTTTGTCGCGAAATCCAATCCACCGGCCCAATGAGGTTCTAATGGCCTATGAACCAAAGCTATTAGGCATCCTGTGTCATTGGTGCTCATACTCCGCGTCCGACGCCGCGGGGGCGGCGCGGCTGTCAGTCCCCGCCAACCTGCGAACCATGCGGGTGATGTGTACGGGCCGGGTGGATCCGACCCTGGTGATTCAGGCTTTGCAGCGTGGCGCGGACGGGGTGCTCATCTGTGGCTGCCACCTGGGTGACTGTCACTACAACAGTGGCAATCAGCGCGCCCTGGGGCGGTTTCACCTGCTGTCCCGACTGCTGGCCGACCTGGGACTCGAGCCCGACCGCGTGCGCCTCGAATGGGTCAGCGCCGGTGAGAGCGAGCGCTACGCCGAGCTGGCGCACCACATGACGAAGCGGCTCCGCAACCTGGGGCCTTTCCAGTGGCCGACCCTGGACACCGCCACCACGGAGGTGATCCGCAATGGGTAAGCTTAAAATCGCCGTGTACTGGGCCGCGAGCTGCGGCGGATGTGAAATCTCCGTGCTGGAGATCCACCACCACATCACCCAGCTCATGGACGCCGCCGACCTGGTGTTCTGCCCCTGCCTCGTGGACACCAAGTATGCCGACGTGGAGGCCATGGACGACGACGCCATCGACCTCTGCCTCTTCAACGGCGCCATTCGCACCGAGGAGAACGTCCACCTGGCGGAGCTGTTGCGGCGTACATCCAAGACGCTGGTGGCCTTCGGTGCCTGCGCCAGCGCGGGGGGCATCCCCGGCATCGCGAACGCATCCACCCTGGAGGCGCTCATGGAGCGCGTCTATTTGACGACTCCTTCGACGGACAACCCCGACGGAGTGATGCCCCAGCCCTCCACGGACATGGGCGAGGGGGTCCGGCTCACGCTCCCGAAGCTACTGCCCATGGTCAAGGCGCTGCACCACGTGGTCCCTGTGGACTATACCGTTCCCGGTTGCCCGCCGGAGGGAAAGCAGGTGTGGCGCGTGATCGAAGCCGTGGTCAGTGGAGACCTCCCACCCCCCGGCGCGGTGCTCGGAGCCGGTGACCGCACGGTGTGCGACGAATGTCGGCTGGAGAAACGGGACACGAAGATCACGGCGTTTGTGCGCCCCCACGAGCTAATCCCCGACAACACAACTTGCCTGCTCGAGCAAGGGATGGTCTGCATGGGACCCGCCACGCGCTCGGGTTGCGACGCCCGCTGCCCGGACGTGAACATGCCTTGCCGCGGATGTTATGGGCCGGCCGGCGACGGGTTCAACGAGGACGCCGGGCTCAAGATGATCGGCGTCCTGGGCGGGCTGCTGGAGCCCGGCAATGAGGACGCCTTGAGGAGCCTCATGGACGAGATCGCCGACCCGGTGGGCACGCTGTACCGCTTTGGGCTCCCCGGCTCCATGCTGGGACGGGCCGCCCAGGCACCGGGGAATCGAGACGACGCCGAATGAAACAGATTAGTATCGACCCCATCACCCGGCTCGAAGGTCACGGCCGCATTGATATTTTTCAGGATGACGACGGCAACGTGACCGAGTGCTACCTCGTAATTCCGGAGCTGCGCGGCTTCGAGAAGTTCCTCGAGGGGCGACCGGTGGAGGAGATGCCGAGGATCACCTGCCGCATCTGCGGCGTGTGCCCCGAGGCGCACTCCACCTGTAGCGCCAAGGCCGTGGACGCGGTGTACGGGGTGACGATTCCGCCCACGGCGGATCTGATCCGGCGGCTACAGTACAACGCCTTCTCCGCCGGGGATCACGCCACCCATTTCTACGCCCTCGGCGGTCCGGACTTCATCCTGGGACCGGACGCACCGCCGGCCCAGCGGAACCTACTGGGCGTCATCAAGAAGGTGGGCGCCGAGCTGGCGGGCAAGGTCATCGAGATGCGCAAGCAGTCGCATGAGGTGGCCGAGATGCTCGGCGGGCGCCGAATCCACCCCGTGGGCATGGTGGCCGGAGGGCAGTCCCGGGCGGTGACGCCCGAAATGCAGCAGCGCCTCACGGAGATCGGTGACTACCTGGTGGCCTTCAGCCAGACCACCCAGGACATCTTCGCCGACATCGTCCTGGGCAACAGCGGCTATGTGGAGCTCATCCAGAGCGACGCCTACCGGAGCGAGACCCACTACATGTCCCTGGTCAACGACGACGACCAGTTGGACGTGTACGGCGGCCACCTGCGGGTGGTCTCTCCCGAGGGGGAGGTCGTGAGCCGGTTCCATCCCAGCGAGTACCTGGACCACATCGCCGAGCGCGTGGAACCGTGGAGCTACATGAAGTTCCCGTACCTGAAGCAAGTGGGCTGGAAAGGGCTCACCGATGGCGCGGATTCAGGCGTGTATCGGGTGGGGCCCCTGGCCATGCTCAACGCAGCGGAGTCCATGCAGACTCCGCTGGCCCAGGCCGAGTACGAGAAGTTCTATGACACCCTGGGCCCCAAGCCCGTGCACGCCACCCTCGCCTACCACTGGGCGCGGATCATCGAGATGCTCCAGTGCGCCGAGCTGGTCCAGCGGTTCTCCAGGGATGAGCGCTTGACGGATCCGCATGTGCGTGACGTACCGCAGTCGACGCCCACCTCGGGTGTGGGCTGCGTGGAGGCCCCCCGCGGCATTTTGATCCACCACTACGAGACCGACCCCGCCGGGATGATCCGGACGGCGAACCTCATCGTGGGCACCAACCACAACCACGCGCCCATCCAGCTCTCGGTGAAGCGGGCCGCCCAGTCGTTGCTCAAGGGCAAGTCCGATCCGGCCGAGCCACTCCTGAATCAGATCGAGATGGCCTTCCGCGCCTACGATCCCTGTCTCGCCTGCGCCACCCACACCCTGCCCGGCCGCCTCCCGCTCACGGTATCCCTCTATGGGCCCGGAGCGCAGCTCAAAAGGAGGATCACCCGCCTGCACGATGGCGAGGTCTCGGACGAGGCCATGGGGGGGGGCGAATGACTACCGCTCGCGCCAGAGTGTACGTCTGTGAGTGCGGACCGATCCTCAAGGACGCCATGGATCTGGACGCGCTGTCCGAGCGCATAGGGGCCGATCCGGAGGTCAGTGAGGTCGTACGTTACGCCACACTCTGCTCGCCCGATGGCAAGGAGTGGCTCGCTCAGCAGATGGCGGAACACCCCGACGAGAGGGCGGTCATCGCCGCCTGCTCCCCACGGGAGCATGGTGAGACCTTCGCCGACGCGGCGCGCAAGGCCGGGATCAATCCCTACCTGATCGGGCTGGCCTCCATCCGAGAGCAGGCCGTCTGGGTGACCCCCAACCGGGACGAGGCCCTGGAAAAGGCCCACCACCTGTTGTTGGCGACGCTGCGCCGAGTGGTGCGCCAGGAGCCCTTGGAAGAGAAGGACATCGACTGCCTCACCGATGTGCTCGTGCTGGGCGCCGGCGTGGCCGGGCTGACCGCGGCGAAGCTCCTGGCCGAGGCGGGTCGCAAGGTAACCCTCGTGGAGACCTCCCCCGCCGTGGGCGGACGG
This sequence comes from Deltaproteobacteria bacterium, assembly GCA_029938605.1. Lineage (GTDB taxonomy): Bacteria > Myxococcota_A > Polyangia > HGW-17 > JAJRWW01 > JAJRWW01. The sequence continues at coordinate 39,920 of JAOZUO010000050.1, forward strand.
GCAGCGCTGCTTTCGGACATCTACCCCGGCGGGGAGTGCGCCTCCTGCGTGCTCGAGCCCATGATGGACGAAGTGCTGCACCACGACAATGTGGAGCTTTTCACCCAGTCCGTTCTGGATGAGCTGCTGGGGTTTCTGGGCAACTTCACCGCGCGGATACGCCGACAGGCTCGCCAGGTGGATCCCGAGGCCTGCTACGGCTGCCACACCTGTCACGAAGCGTGCCCCGTGACCATGGACAATCCTTACGACGGTGGGTTGTCCCAGCACAAGGCGATCCACGTCCCCTACACCGGCGCGTTGCCCAACGTGTCGATGGTGAGCGAGGACCATTGTCTTCGCTTCGCCGATGAGGACTGCGACGCCTGCGTGAACGCCTGCCCCTTCGGCGCCATCGACTTCTCGGCCAGCGAATCCGTGGTGGAGCGACGGGTGGGGGCGGTCATATTGGCCACGGGTGGAGACTCGGAGCTGCCGGCCCGCTGGCAGGGAATCTGTGGGGTCATCGATGCCTCCACCTTGGAGCGATTGCTCAGCTCCGCGGGCCCCACGGGCGGCGCGGTCCACCTGCCGGATCTCCAGCCGCCGCGAACCGTCGCGCTGTTCCTCGACCCCGGGGATCCGCCAACCCCGGCCACCGCCGAGGACACCAAGCTGAGGACCCTCACGCTCAACAAGATTGTACACCAACTCCGCGAGAAGCTGCCGGAGGCCCAGCTCCACGAGCTGGCGTTCATCTACGGTCCTCACTCGGCAGCAGGGGGCGGCTCCTCCACCAGGGGGCTCCGCAGACTGTGGCTGTCTCCCAGTGATCAGATCGGCCCCGTGGAGGAGGTACGCTCCGGGGTACGGATCAACTATACCCGGCGCGGTCTACCCGAGTCCCTGGACGTGGATCTGCTGGTGGTTCTGCCGCCGCTTCGTGGCGCCAAAACCAACGCGCTCCTGGGAGAGAAGATCGGTGTCTTGACCGGATCCCAAGGTTTCTTCGACCCGGCGGACCCGGTCCTGGAGCCCTATCGCGCTTCGATGGATGGAATCTACGTGGCGGGCTGTGCTCGGGCGCCCATGGACGTAGGCGAGACCGCGGCGGCCGCGGCGGCCACCACCGGAGGGGTGCTGTCGGCGTTGGTTCCGGGACGTCGCCTCCGGCTGACCCCCATCAGCGCGTCGGTGGACCCCCAGCGCTGCGGACGGTGTCACAGTTGCGTGGTGGCGTGTCCCTTCCAGGCGATCCAGATGGACCCGGAGACGGGGGCCGCCACCGTAAACGAGCTCCTGTGCCGGGGTTGCGGCTGCTGCGCCGCGGCGTGCCCGTGCGGCGCCATGACGGCCCAGCACTTTACAGACGAACAGCTAACAGCCGAGCTCGGTGGACTCATCGATGACTTCGGCCCAACGATACCATCGGATAGTTCGCCCTGAAACGGACCTGGATGACCACTGCGGAGACGGAGAAGAAATCATGGCTACAACGAAATTGGATGCTCTCGGACTGCGGTGCCCGCAGCCCATCCTCAAGATCGCGGCGAAGTTGCCAGACATACAGCCCGGAGACGTGCTCGAGGTTTCCGGGGACTGCCCCACCTTTGAGGCAGACGTACGGAAATGGTGCCAACGCATGCGCAAAACCCTGCTGGCCGTGAACCAGGAAGGGACCGCCAAGACCGCGGTGATACAGTTCTGATCACCCCCCCCCAAGGAAAGGACTAGGCGCCCAGCCGTGTCCATCGTGAATGGAGCAAGTAATGGTCGACAACGCAGATGTATTGAAAAGTGAGCTATTCCAAAAGACCCTGGAGGTGTTCTCTACAGCCGCCGAGGGGGATCTCACAGGCAGGCTGGACCTGGGCTCGGACGACCCCGAAGTCCAGCAATTCCAGGCCAAAATCAACGAAATTCTGGGCCATTTCGAGGAGCGCACCGAGGAGTACCATAACAGCAGCATGGAGCTCGCCATGGGGCTGTCTGAGTGCTTCCAGGTCTTGGCGGACGTCCGCGAGGGCAACATGGAGTCGGTGGTGAGCGAAGCGACCACGGGGTCGTCCGAAGAGCTCATCGCCAAGCTCGGCATCGGGCTCAACGAAACCTTCGGAGAGATCCGGGAGCAGATCGACACCATCGAGCGCCAGCGGTACGCCATCCGGGAACTCTCCACACCCATCCTGCAGCTCTGGGACAATGTGCTCGCCCTGCCCGTCATCGGCCTGGTGGACACCCGCCGCAGCGCGGACATCATGGAGCGCATGCTGGCCGAGATCGTGAGCCAGCAGTCTCAGTTCGTAATCCTGGACATCACGGGAGTCGACGTCGTGGATACCCGCACGGCAGACTACTTCATCAAGGTGATCCGCGCGGCGGAGCTCCTGGGCGCCAAGTGCTTCCTCACGGGCATCCAGCCCGCGGTGGCCCAGACCCTGGTGGAGATCGGCGTGGATCTGTCCTCCCTCAAGACCCTGCGGAACCTCCAGGAGGGACTCAAGGAGTGTCTCCGCTCCTCGGCCGTCGAGAAAGCACGCAACACCCAGTTCGCCTCCATGGCCCTGTCCGGGGCCTCGATCTCGGAGCGGTGAAACGGCTCATGGACGAGATGGAGGCCCTCCACCCCGAGCAGGGCGGTCTCGTCGTCATCGCCCGGAAGTTCTTATGAAGAGCTGGTTGCCCCTATGAAGAGCTGTTGCCCCCCCGCGCGAGGTCAATAGCGAGATTTGCCGCCGGCTCGATGGCTGCGGCGACCTTGTCGGTGCACTGCTCCCCGAACAGGCGAGGGTCCTGTACCTGGACCGCGACGATGACCACCCGCTCGGGCATGGGACGATTCAAGGTTCTCCCCAGCTCCAGGGCCGTGGGCAGATCAATCTGATGACCGGCCGCCAACCGCGCGGTGGGCGCGAAGTCCGTAATCTCGAGTTGTCTGACCTCGCCCGGCACCATGTCCGACCACTCCACCGCGTCGATGATCACACAGGCTCCATAGCCCTCCAGCAGATCCATCAGCCCAAACCCGGCCAACTCGGCCTCCTCCACGTCAATGGGCTCAGAGGGGTCCAGTAGCTCACGCACCCGTCGAACGGCGTAGATACCCACCCCATCGTCGGACATGATGGTGTTCCCCAACCCCAGGACAAGCACGCGTTCGGAACGGTTCAAGACTGGTTCTCCTGCTGTGGGATCCGTTGGGGGCCGTCAACCATTGCGGGGTACGGGGTACGGGGTACGGGGGGGCGAGTCAGGCCTTGATCTTGCTGCCCTTGGCCGGACAGGCGATGCGCTTGACCTTGGGCTGACCATTCCAGGACTTGGCGATGACGAGGAGCAAGGCGTTGTCGCCCGCTTCCGGCTCGAAGTCGCAACCGTCGTAGTCAAAGACAATGTCTCCCAACTCCGCATGAGTTACGTAGCCGAACCCCTGCTCCTTGGACCAGGACTTGATAACGCCGTGGGGGTCGGTGACGCCAAAGCCGCCATCGTCGAGCACTTTGTACTGCCCCTTGGCCATGGCATCCACGCCTCCGTAGGGGTCCGATGCGCCGTCGGCGGCGGCGGCGATCACGCCTGGGGGCTCAGCGGCTTGCGCCACCGGGGATGGCGCCGGGGGGGGAGGCGCAGGTGCAGGCGCAGCGGATACCGGCGGCGGCGCGGGCGGCGCAAGCGTGGGCGGCGCGGGTGGCGCGGGCGCGGGAGCTGCGGGTGGCTCGTACCGGTGGTGCTCCTCGGCCCAGACGCGCAGGCTCTGGGCCGTGTCTACCCAGCTCTGGAAAGCGGCCTGCTCCTCTTCGGGGGTGGAGGCGGGATAGTCCGCCTGGCTGACGGTCAGCCGGGTGCCCGCGGGATCATTCGCAAGCTCGAAGGCAATCTCCGTGTCACCAATCTTCAAGGCGACTACCTTGTCGGGCTCCAGTCGGGAAATCTCCGCCCAGACCACCGTCTGATGGCCCAGGTCGCCTTCCCCCTTCCCCCAACCACCGACCCACATACCACCGACCTTCGCGTCGATGACGGCCGTGCAACCCCACCAGGCGGTGAGTTGATCGGGGTCGAGCAGCGCTCGATAAAGAACCTTCGGTTCGCTAGCGATGGTAACATCCTGCGACAACGTCATGGTGCGCTCCCTTTGGCAATGACTCCCCCAATGATAGAGCCGGCAGTCAAAATAGGGCAAGTTTCGCGACGTTGCCCTTGAGGTCCTATCCGCGGGTTCGGTGGATCCTATCCGCGGGCTCGGTGGATCCTATCCGCGGGCTCGGGGGATCCTACCCGCGCGTTCGGGGGATCCATGCCCAGACCATCTCGCACTCAATGGTCTCGACTCCGGTCTCGTCCGTGGCGTGGACCTCCACTGTCACGCTCCCCCGCTCCAAGGAGCGCATCTCCTCCCGCTGACTCTCGGTCAGAGTGGCCACGGCGCGGATTGCGCCCCG